>NZ_JAAVJB010000129.1 GCF_012034385.1 Streptomyces spiramenti | reverse complement strand
GGCGAGCGGGACTCCGCACTGCTGGTCCACGCCGTCGCGCTGGAGAACTGGCAGCGGATGCACCGCTTCTGCTCCCGCTGCGGGGAACGCACCGTGATCGCCGCCGCCGGTCTGACCGACCGGGGCGCGGGCGCCGTCACGGTCGAACCCGACGGCGACGGCGTCCACCAGATCGGCCTGGCCGGCGCCGAAGCGGCTGCCTCGGAGCTGTTCGCGGTCGCGCTGGACGAGGCGATCGGCGTCGTCACCGCTCCCCGCTACCTGCTGCCCCGTTACGTGGCACCCGCTCCGGGGCTGCCGGCGGTCCTCCGTGCCGCGCCCAACGCCGTGGTGCAGCACGCGGTGCCCACGGCGCTGGGGGAGAACCGGCGGCTGGTGGAGGGGTACGCCGACGCCTGGAACCGGTACGTCAGCACCGGACGGCCGGTGTGGACGCGCTCACCGGAGGGGACCGGGCTGCTGGCCGCCTTCGCGGGCCGGTCCCCGCTGGACGTCACCACCGCGCTCCGCCTCGGCTGGCACTGACGGGCCCCGGACCGGGCTCGCGCCACGGCGCCGCCCGCGGTCCGCGACGGGCTCCGGCGCCCCCCGAGCCCGGGTGCGTCCACCGACACGGACTGTGGGCGGCGCGCCGTAGGGTGGCAGCATGGCCGACCCCACCAGCTACCGTCCCCGCCCCGGGGAGATCCCCGACTCCCCGGGCGTCTACCGCTTCCGGGACGAGCACCGCCGGGTCATCTACGTGGGCAAGGCCATCAGCCTGCGCAGCAGGCTCTCCTCGTACTTCCAGGACCTCACCAACCTCCACCCCCGCACCGCAACGATGGTGACCACCGCCGCCTCGGTGGAGTGGACCGTCGTCTCCACCGAGGTGGAGGCGCTCCAGCTGGAGTACTCCTGGATCAAGGAGTACGACCCCCGGTTCAACGTCAAGTACCGCGACGACAAGAGCTACCCCTCGCTCGCGGTCACGATGAACGAGGAGTTCCCCCGGGCCCAGGTCATGCGCGGACCCAAGAAGAAGGGCGTCCGTTACTTCGGCCCCTACGCCCACGCCTGGGCCATCCGCGAGACGGTCGACCTGCTGCTGCGCGCGTTCCCGGTGCGCACCTGCTCCGCCGGGGTCTTCAAGCGGGCCCACCAGGTGGGCCGCCCCTGCCTGCTGGGCTACATCGACAAGTGCTCGGCGCCGTGCGTCGGGCGGGTCACGCCCGATGAGCACCGCGAACTCGCGGAGCGTTTCTGCGACTTCATGGCGGGTCGCACCGGCGGGCACATGCGGCGGCTGGAGACGGAGATGCGCCGGGCGTCGGAGGAGCTGGAGTTCGAGCGCGCCGCCCGGCTGCGGGACGACATCGACGCGCTGCGTCGCGCCATGGAGAAGAACGCCGTCGTCCTCGACGACGCCACCGACGCCGACCTGATCGCGCTCGCCGAGGACGAACTGGAGGCGGCGGTCCAGATCTTCCACGTGCGGGGCGGCCGGGTCCGGGGGCAGCGCGGCTGGGTCACCGACCGGGTCGAGGAGATCAGCAGCGCCGAACTGGTGGTGCACGCCGTGCAGCAGCTCTACGGCGACGAGACCGGCGACGGCGGGGGCTCCGCCGGTACGGGCGGCGTCCCCCGGGAGGTGCTGGTGCCGGTGCTGCCCGAGGTGTCGGAGTCCCTGGAGCAGTGGCTGGCGGACCGCCGTGGCTCCCGGGTGGAGCTGCGGGTGCCGCGCCGCGGCGACAAGCGCGCCCTGCTGGAGACGGTGGAACGCAACGCCAAGCAGTCGCTCGCCCTGCACAAGACCAAGCGGGCCTCGGACCTCACCACCCGCTCCCGCGCCCTGGAGGAGATCGCGGAGGCGCTCGACCTGGAGAGCGCGCCGCTGCGCGTCGAGTGCTACGACATCTCCCACCTCCAGGGTGATGATGTGGTCGGTTCCATGGTGGTGTTCGAGGACGGCCTGGCTCGAAAGAGTGAGTACCGCAGCTTCACCATCAAGGGATTCGCCGGACAGGACGATGTCCGGGCCATGCACGAGGTGATCTCCCGGCGGTTCCGCCGCTACCTGCGGGAGACGGAGCAGACCGGCGAGTGGGTGGACGGCGACCCCGGCGACCACTCCTCGGCAGCGCTGCCCGTCCCCGATGACGTCACCGCGGCGGGGCATCCGGCCTCCCCGGGCGAGCAGAGCCCCCCGGTCGGGCCCCGGGACGAGGACGGCAGGCCCCGCCGCTTCGCCTACCCGCCGCAGCTGGTGGTGGTGGACGGCGGCCCCGCCCAGGTGGCCGCCGCCCGTCGGGCCATGGACGAACTCGGCATCGACGACGTCGCGGTCTGCGGTCTGGCCAAGCGGCTGGAGGAGGTCTGGCTCCCGGGTGACGAGGACCCGGTGATCCTTCCCCGGACCAGCGAGGGGTTGTACCTGCTCCAGCGGGTACGTGACGAGGCGCACCGGTTCGCGCTGCGCCACCAGCGGGGCCGCCGGGCGAAGGCAGTGCGGCGGGGGCCGCTCGACGAGGTCCCCGGCCTCGGCGAGACCCGCCGCAAGGCGCTGCTGCGCCACTTCGGATCGCTCAAACGGCTCCGGGAGGCGACAGTGGAGGAGATCTGCGAGGTGCCCGGCGTCGGCCGGCACACCGCCGAGAAGGTGGCTGCCGCGCTCGCGGCGGGGTCCACGCGACCTGCCGTCAACACGGCCACCGGTGAGATCATCGAGAACTGAACGAGCGGCGTACGCGGCGGCGGGATCAGACGGCCGCGCTTCGCGACCGGACGGGCGGCAGCGCGACCTCGGCCCGTGCGCCCTTCATCGAGCACTGCGACGGCGGGGGTAGGACACCATGAGTGAAGAAAGCAGAATCGGCGTGAGTGCTGACGAGTTGATGGCCAACGGTGCACCCGGTGGCGAGGAGATCCTGACCACGCCCGAGCTGGTGATCATCTCCGGGATGTCGGGGGCCGGGCGCTCCACGGCGGCCAAGTGTCTGGAGGACCTCGGCTGGTTCGTCGTCGACAACCTGCCGCCCGCGCTGATCACCACCATGGTGGACCTCGGCGCCCGCTCGGCGGGGAACGTCGCCCGGATCGCCGTCGTCGTGGACGTGCGCGGCCGTTCCTTCTTCGACAACCTGCGCGAATCGCTCTCCGACCTGGCGGCGAAGACCGTGACCCGGCGCATCGTCTTCCTGGAGGCGTCCGACGACGCCCTGGTGCGGCGGTTCGAGTCGGTCCGCCGGCCCCACCCCCTCCAGGGCGACGGCCGGATCGTGGACGGCATCGCCGCCGAGCGCGACCTGCTGCGTGAGCTGCGCGGCGACGCCGACCTCGTCATCGACACCTCCAACCTCAACGTGCACGAGCTGCGGGCCAAGATGGACGCCCAGTTCGCCGAGGGAGGGGAGCCGGCGCTGCGCGCGACGGTGATGTCCTTCGGCTACAAGTACGGCCTGCCGGTCGATGCCGACCACGTGGTCGACTGCCGGTTCCTCCCCAACCCGCACTGGGTGCCGGAGCTGCGCCCCTTCACCGGGACCAGCCCCGAGGTCGCCGGGTACGTCTTCGACCAGCCCGGTGCCAAGGAGTTCCTGGACCGCTACACCGAGTTGCTGCGGCTGATCGCCACCGGCTACCGCCGCGAGGGCAAGCGGTACGTGACCATCGCGGTCGGTTGCACCGGTGGCAAGCACCGGAGCGTCGCCATGTCCGAGCGGTTGGCGCGCACCCTCGCCGACGAGGGCGTCGAGACCACCGTCGTGCACCGGGACATGGGACGGGAGTAATGCCTCCCGAAGCCAGGCCCCGGCGCCTGGGACCCGTCCGCGCCGCGCGCATCCGCCGTCCGCTGCGCGGCCGGCGCGGGGCCGCGCCCAAGGTCGTGGCGCTGGGCGGCGGGCACGGCCTGTCGGCCTCGCTGACCGCGCTGCGCCGCATCACCGGTGAACTCACCGCCGTCGTCACCGTCGCCGACGACGGCGGGTCCAGCGGCAGGCTGCGCGACGAACTGGGCGTGCTGCCCCCGGGCGACCTCCGGAAGGCGCTGGCGGCGCTGTGCGGCGACGACGAGTGGGGCCGCACCTGGTCGGAGGTGGTGCAGCACCGCTTCAAGAGCGAGGGCCAGCTGCACGACCACGCCGTCGGGAACCTGCTGATCGTCGCGCTCTGGGAGCAACTGGGCGACCACGTCCAGGCGCTGGACCTGGTCGGCAAGCTCCTGGGCGCGCACGGCCGGGTGCTGCCCATGTCGGCGGTCCCGCTGGAACTCACCGCCCTGGTACGTGGCCACGACCCGGTCCGCCCCGAGGAGGCCGCCTCGGTCCGCGGCCAGGCGACCGTGGCACTGACCCCGGGCGAGGTGCAGCGCGTACGGCTCGACCCGGCCGACCCGCCGGCGGTGCCGGAGGCGGTGGCCGCGGTCAGGGAAGCGGACTGGGTGGTGCTCGGCCCCGGCTCCTGGTTCACCTCGGTGATCCCGCATCTGCTGGTCCCCGAACTGCTCCAGGCGCTGACCGAGACCAAGGCCCGACGGGTGCTCTCGCTCAACCTCGCACCGCAACCCGGGGAAACCGAGGGCTTCTCTCCGCAGCGTCATGTGGAGGTTTTGGTACAACACGCCCCTAAACTCACCTTTGACGTGGTGCTGGCCGACCAGGACGCCGTGCCGGACTTCGGCAGCCTGGAGGCCGCCGCCGGACGGATCGGCGCCGCCGTCGAGCTCGCCCCGGTGGCCGCACAGGACGGCACGCCCCGGCACGACCCGGAGCTGCTGGCCGCCGCGTACGACCGTATTTTCAGGATGCATGGAAGGATCGGCCCATGGCGATGACCGCTGCGGTGAAGGACGAGATCTCCCGGCTGCCGGTGACGCGCACCTGCTGCCGCAAGTCGGAGGTCTCCTCGACCCTGCGGTTCGCGGGCGGCCTGCACCTGGTGAGTGGCAGGATCGTGATCGAGGCCGAGTTGGACACCGGCATCGCCGCGCGCAGGCTGCGCCGCGACATCCTGGAGATCTTCGGACACTCCTCGGACCTGGTAGTGATGGCCCCCGGCGGGCTCCGCCGCGGCAGCCGGTACGTCGTGCGCGTCGTCGCCGGCGGCGAGCAACTGGCGCGGCAGACCGGGCTGGTCGACGGCCGCGGCCGTCCGATCCGCGGCCTGCCGCCGCAGGTCGTCTCGGGGGCGACCTGCGACGCCGAGTCCGCGTGGCGCGGGGCGTTCCTCGCCCACGGCTCGCTCACCGAGCCCGGACGCTCCTCCTCGCTGGAGGTGACCTGCCCCGGGCCGGAGGCCGCGCTCGCGCTCGTCGGGGCCGCCCGGCGGCTCCAGATCGCCGCCAAGGCGCGCGAGGTGCGCAACGTGGACCGCGTCGTCGTCCGTGACGGTGACGCGATCGGTGCCCTGCTGACGCGGCTCGGCGCCCACGAGTCCGTCCTGGCCTGGGAGGAGCGGCGGATGCGGCGCGAGGTCCGCGCCACCGCCAACCGCCTGGCCAACTTCGACGACGCCAACCTGCGCCGCTCCGCCCGTGCCGCCGTCGCGGCGGGCGCCCGGGTGCAGCGCGCCCTGGAGATCCTGGGCGAGGAGGTCCCCGAGCACCTCGCCGCCGCCGGCAGGCTCCGCATGGAGCACAAGCAGGCGTCGCTGGAGGAGCTGGGCGCGCTGGCCGACCCGGTGCTGACCAAGGACGCGGTCGCCGGTCGCATCCGGCGGCTGCTGGCGATGGCCGACAAGCGGGCCCAGGACCTCGGTATCGCCGGTACCGAGTCGAGCCTCACCGAGGAGATGGTCGGCTGACACGCCGACTCCGCCGGGGTCCGACCGTCCCGCCGCGAGCGGGCCGGCCGTCCCGGCCGGGGTGTCTGTCCGGCCTCGCGCCGGGCAGGTGCCCGGCACCGCCGCCCGACGCCGTGCGGCCGGTGTCCCGACCGCCCTGCCGGCGTGTCCGGTACCCCGCCACCGGTGTGAGCACCGCGAGGACCGGCGCGGTAGGGTCGAACACGGTCGGGGACATCCCAAACAGCTTCGCCGGTGTCGCCACCGGCGTACCAACGAGGAGATCGGTTCGTGACGATCCGCGTAGGAATCAACGGCTTCGGCCGCATCGGCCGTAACTACTTCCGTGCCCTCCTGGAGCAGGGTGCGGACGTCGAGATCGTGGCTGTCAACGACCTGGGTGACACCGCGACCACCGCGCACCTCCTGAAGTACGACTCGATCCTGGGCCGTCTGAAGGCCGAGGTCACGCACACCGCCGACACGATCACCGTCGACGGCAGGACCGTCAAGGTGCTCTCCGAGCGCGACCCCGCCGACATCCCGTGGGGCGAGCTGGGCGTGGACATCGTCATCGAGTCCACCGGCATCTTCACCAAGCGCGACGCCGCCGCCAAGCACCTCACCGCCGGCGCCAAGAAGGTCCTCATCTCCGCCCCCGCCTCGGACGAGGACATCACCGTGGTGATGGGCGTCAACCACGAGGACTACGACCCGGCGCAGCACCACGTCATCTCCAACGCCTCCTGCACCACCAACTGCGTGGCGCCGATGGCGAAGGTCCTGGACGAGAACTTCGGCCTGGTCAAGGGCATGATGACCACGGTCCACGCCTACACCAACGACCAGCGCATCCTGGACTTCCCGCACAAGGACCTGCGCCGCGCCCGCGCCGCCGCGGAGAACATCATCCCGACCTCCACCGGTGCCGCCAAGGCCACCGCGCTGGTCCTCCCGCAGCTCAAGGGCAAGCTGGACGGCATCGCGATGCGCGTCCCGGTCCCCACCGGCTCCGTCACCGACCTGGTGGTCGAGCTGAGCCGCGAGGTGACCCGCGACGAGGTCAACGCCGCGTTCCAGAAGGCCGCCGACGGCGAGCTGAAGGGCGTCCTGGAGTACACCGAGGACCCGATCGTCTCCTCGGACATCGTCAACTGGCCCGCCTCCTGCACCCTCGACTCGCAGCTCACCATGAGCCAGGGCAAGCAGGTCAAGATCGTCGGCTGGTACGACAACGAGTGGGGTTACTCCAACCGCCTGGTGGACCTCACCGTCTTCGTCGGTGAGAAGCTCTGAGACAGGCCGGTACATCACGTCGGGGCAGGGTCCGTGCACAGCACGGGCCCTGCGCCGTGACAGGAGCCCTTTCATGAAGACGATCGACACCCTGATCGCGGAGGGCGTGGCCGGCCGCCGCGTCTTCGTCCGCGCCGACCTCAACGTGCCGCTCGCCGGCGACGGGGCCGCCGCGCGCACCATCACCGACGACGGCCGCATCCGCGCGGTGCTGCCCACCCTCCGCGCGCTGCTGGGTGCCGGCGCCCGGCTGGTCGTCGCCTCCCACCTCGGTCGCCCCAAGGGCGCGCCCGACCCGCGGTTCTCCCTCGCTCCGGTCGCCGCACGCCTGGGTGAACTGCTGGGACAGGACGTCGCGTTCGCCGCCGACACCGACGGCGAATCCGCGCGCGCGACCGTTGCCGCCCTCGGCGACGGCCAGGTCGCGCTGCTGGAGAACCTCCGGTTCAGCCCGGGGGAGACCTCCAAGGACGACGCCGAGCGCGCCGCCTTCGCGGACCGGCTGGCCGAGCTCGCCGACCTCTACGTCGGCGACGGGTTCGGCGCGGTCCACCGCAAGCACGCCTCGGTCTTCGACCTGCCGGCCCGCCTGCCCCACGCCGCCGGTGAGCTGATCGCCACCGAGGTCGGCGTGCTGCGCCGCCTCACCGACGACGTGGCCCGCCCTTACGCCGTGGTGCTCGGCGGCGCGAAGGTCTCCGACAAGCTCGGCGTCATCGACCACCTGCTGGAGCGCGCCGACCGCATCCTGGTCGGCGGCGGCATGGTCTTCACCTTCTTGAAGGCCCAGGGCCACGAGGTCGGTTCCTCGCTGCTTCAGGAGGACCAGCTGCCCGTGGTCCGCGAGTACCTGGAGCGCGCCGAGAAGCGCGGCGTGGAGTTCGTGCTCCCGGTCGACGTCGTCGCCGCGGCCTCCTTCCCCGACCTGGACGGCAAGGCGAGCGCCGACCCGGCGGTCGTGGCGGCCGACGCCATCCCCGCGGGGCTCATGGGACTGGACATCGGCCCCGAGTCCGGTGCGCTGTACGCCTCCAAGCTCGCGGACGCGGCCACCGTCTTCTGGAACGGCCCGATGGGTGTCTTCGAGCACCCGGAGTTCGCCGCGGGCACCCGGGCGGTCGCCCAGGGCCTGCTGGACAGCTCCGCGTTCACCGTCGTCGGCGGCGGCGACTCCGCAGCGGCGGTCCGCCTCCTCGGCTTCGACGAGAACGCCTTCGGCCACATCTCGACCGGCGGCGGCGCCAGCCTGGAGTACCTGGAGGGCAAGACCCTGCCGGGGCTCGTCGCCCTGGAGGACTGACGGTGCGCGTCCGCACCCACGCCAGCGGGCCGGCCGCACCGGCCCACCACCGATCCGTAGGGGACCCGTCATGACCACCCGCACGCCCCTGATGGCGGGCAACTGGAAGATGAACCTCAACCACCTCGAGGCCATCGCCCACACGCAGAAGCTCGCCTTCACCCTGGAGGACGACGACTTCGAGCACGTCGAGGTCGCCGTCCTGGTGCCCTTCACCGACCTGCGGTCGGTGCAGACCCTCGTCGCCGGCGACAAGCTGAAGATCAAGTACGGCGCGCAGGACCTCTCGGCCCACGACTCCGGTGCCTACACCGGCGAGGTCTCCGGCGCGATGCTCGCCAAGCTCGGCACGCACTACGTGGCGGTCGGGCACTCCGAGCGGCGCCAGTACCACGGCGAGAACGAGGCGCTCTGCAACGCCAAGGTCAAGGCCGCCTTCGCCAACGGCGTCACGCCGATCCTCTGCATCGGGGAGGGGCTGGACATCCGCAAGGCGGGTGAGCACGTGCCCTACACCCTCACCCAGCTCGACGGCGCGCTCGACGGGGTCCCGGCCGCGCAGGCCGCCACCGTCGTCATCGCCTACGAGCCCGTGTGGGCCATCGGCACCGGCGAGGTGGCGACCCCCGAGGACGCGCAGGAGGTCTGCGGGGCGATCCGCGGCCGGCTCGCCGAGCTGTACGACCGCGAGGTCGCCGACGCCGTGCGCATCCAGTACGGCGGCTCCGTGAAGTCCGGGAACGTCGCGGCGATCATGTCGCAGCCCGACGTGGACGGCGCGCTGGTCGGCGGGGCCTCGCTGGACGCCGACGAGTTCGTGCGGATCGTCCGCTTCCGGGATCAGTAGGATCCGCGTCCGCCGTCCCGCCCGCCCGGCGCGGGGAACGTGACCGGACGGTCACGTTCCGGCGCCGAGGTGCGTACGGGGCGGCGGACGGCGGGTAGGCTGTTCCCCGCCGTCACCACCGTGCGCACCCGCACGGAGCCAGAAGGGCCCGCACCCGTGAGTGCGGACCCCGCAGCCTGTACATTGGGCCCGTTCGTCCGTCCAGAGAGTAGGTCCGTTCCGTGGAAACCGGATTGCAGGTCGCACTTATCCTGTTCAGCTTTCTGCTGGGGCTTCTGGTGCTCATGCACAAGGGCAAGGGCGGCGGTCTCTCCGACATGTTCGGCGGCGGCATGCAGTCCTCGGTCGGTGGTTCCTCGGTCGCCGAGCGCAACCTCGACCGCATGACGATCGTCGTGGCGCTGTTGTGGTTCGGGGTCGTCGTGGCCCTCGGGTTGCTGATGAAGTAGGCGGACCGCCCGGCTCCCGCGAGGGGCCGGGCGCTTCCGTTGCCCCTCCCCGCGGCCACTCACCCGCACGCGTGAGCCCCCTGTGCGCGCGGGCATCGTCACATACACTGAAGCGACTTCTTCCGCAGCTGAGGCAGGGAGTTACGACCGTGGCAGGTGGCAACGCGATCCGGGGCAGCCGGGTCGGGGCGGGGCCCATGGGCGAGGCCGAGCGCGGGGATTCCGCCCCGCGCCTGCGCATTTCCTTCTGGTGTGCCAACGGGCACGAGACGCGGCCGAGTTTCGCCAGCGACGCGGAGGTCCCGCCGCACTGGGACTGCCCCCGTTGCGGCTTCCCGGCCGGCACCGACCGCGACGATCCGCCGGCGCCGCCGCGGACCGAGCCCTACAAGACCCACCTCGCCTACGTGCGGGAGCGCCGCAGCGAGGCGGACGGCGAGGCGATCCTCGCCGAGGCCCTCGCCAAGCTCCGCGGCGAGATCTGAGCGCGCGGCCGGATCCGCGCGCGCTGCCCCCGGCGGCCACCCCGTGATCGACTAGCGTGTGCCCCATCGGTGACGTCGACACGGATGGGCGATACGCACGATGAACGCAGTGGGACGGGCCAGGCTGGACCGGATGCCGGAGTGGGGCGCGCTTGCCGTCCACCACGCCGAGTCGACCGGCACGCATCTGCGGGATCTCTTCGCCGCCGACCCGGGGCGCGCCGAGCGCCTCACGGTCCGTGCGGGCGACCTCCACATCGACTTCTCGCGCAACCTCGTCACCGACGAGACGCTGCGGCTTCTGCGGCAACTGGCCGTCGCCACGGACGTCGTCGGGCTTCGCGACGCGATGTTCACCGGTGAGCGCATCAACACCACCGAGGACCGCGCGGTGCTGCACACGGCGCTCCGCACCCCGAGCGACGCCGTGGTCGCGGTGGCGGGCGACGGCACGAACGTGGTGCCCGCGGTGCACACCGTCCTCACCCGGATGCAGGTCTTCGCCGACCGGGTTCGCTCCGGTGACTGGCGGGGCCACACCGGGTCCCGCATCCGCACGGTGGTCAACATCGGCATCGGCGGCAGCGACCTGGGGCCGGCCATGGCATACGAGGCGCTCCGCGCCTACAGCGACCGCGGGTTGGCCGTCCGCTTCGTCTCCAACGTGGACGGCGCCGACCTGTACGAGGCGGTGCACGACCTCGACCCGGCCGAGACGCTGTTCGTCGTCGCGTCCAAGACCTTCACCACCATCGAGACGATCACCAACGCCACCTCCGCCAAGGAGTGGCTGTTGGCCGGGCTCGGTGCGCCGGCCGGTGACGAGGCCGCGGTGGCACGGCATTTCGTCGCCGTCTCCACCAACGCGGCGAAGGTCGCCGAGTTCGGCATCGACACCGACAACATGTTCGAGTTCTGGGACTGGGTCGGTGGCCGCTACTCCTTCGACTCGGCGATCGGCCTGGCGCTGATGACGGGCATCGGTCCGGACAACTTCCGGGAGATGCTCGCCGGCTTCCACCTGATCGACGACCACTTCCGCTCCGCGCCGCCGGAGGAGAACGCGCCGCTGCTCCTGGGGCTGCTCGGCGTCTGGTACGGCGGCTTCCACGGCGCGCGCTCCCACGCGGTGCTGCCCTACTCGCACTACCTGGGGCGTTTCACCGCCTACCTCCAGCAGCTCGACATGGAGTCCAACGGCAAGTCGGTGGACCGGCAGGGCCGTCCGGTGGACTGGCAGACCGGCCCTGTGGTGTGGGGTACGCCCGGCACCAACGGCCAGCACGCCTACTACCAGTTGCTGCACCAGGGCACCCAGCTCGTCCCCGCCGACCTGATCGGCTTCGCCCGCCCGGTCAGCGGCACGCCGGCCGGACCGGCGGGCCATCACGACCTGCTGATGGCGAACCTCTTCGCCCAGGGGCAGGCGCTGGCGTTCGGGAAGACCTCCGACGAGGTGCGCGCCGAGGGCGTCGCCGAGGAGCTGGTCCCGCACCGCACCTTCCCCGGCAACCGGCCGACCACCACGATCCTCGCCCCGGAGCTGACGCCCTCGGTCCTCGGTCAGCTGGTGGCGCTCTACGAGCACAAGGTCTTCGTGCAGGGGGCCGTCTGGGACATCGACTCCTTCGACCAGTGGGGGGTGGAACTCGGGAAGGTCCTGGCCAAGCGCGTCGAGCCGGCCCTCACCGAGGGTGCGGACGTCCCCGGGCTCGACCCCTCCACCGCCGCGCTGGTGGCGCGCTACCGCGAGCTGCGCGGTCGCTGAGACCTCGCACCGGGTCGCCGCCTCCTTGCCCGGTCAGGGGGTCGGCGCGGGCCCGCCCTCGCAGGTGGTGCCCGACTCCGGCAGCTCGCCGGTCAGCAGGTAGCGGAAGCCGAGGTCGTCCACGCAGTCGTTGACCTCGAAGAGGAACTGGCCGTGGTTGCCACTGTCCACGACGACCAGCCGCGACTCGGGGAGCGCCTCCCGCATCCGCTCCGCCCCGGCCAGCGGGGTGGCCGGGTCGTCCGCGGCGTGCACCAGCAGCATCGGCGGCAGTTCCTCCGAGCCGATCTCCACCGGCTCCCCGGCGGGCTCCTCCCAGAACACGCACGGCGCGCTGTACCAGGTGTTCAGCCAGGCGAAGTGCGGGGCGCCCTCGGCGGAGGCGGCTGTCGCCTCACGCCAGGTGTCCCACGCGGTGGGCCAGGCGTCGTCGGTGCAGGTGTAGGCGAGCAGTGTGGTGTCCACACCCTGCTCGGCGAGTTGGTCGACCGCCGCCAGCAGCCGTCCCGACTCGCCGTCGCGGTGCGCCGCGACCGCGCCGGCCAGGTTCGGCCAGGAGGCGTCGGTGTACATCGCCGACGCCAGCATGTCGTCGAGTTCGGCGCTCCCCGCGCGGCCACCGGCCGGTTCCCGTGCCAGCTCCTCCCGAGTGGCGTCCCAGGTCTCGGTCACCGCCTGTTCGTCGGTGCCCAGGCCGTAGCTGTCGTCGTGCTCCGCCGCCCAGGCGAAGAACTGCCCGGCCCGGTGCTGGAAGGCGTCGTTCTGCTTGAACTGGGCCTCCCAGGAGCCGTCCTCCGGGTCCCTGACGCTGTCCAGCACCATCCGCCCGGTCCGCTCGGGGAAGAGCGTGGCGTAGGTGGTGCCGAGGCGGGTTCCGTAGGAGTACCCGAGGAAGTCCAGCCGGTCCTGGCCCAGTTCGGCGCGGATCAGCTCCAGGTCGCGGGCCGCGTTCTCGGTGGTGAGATGGGGCAGCAGCTCGGCGCCCTCGGCGCCGCACTCCGCCGCCACTTGGCGGGCGGCGTCCAGCCGTTCCGTCTCCTCGGCCTCGGAGCCGGGCTCGTAGGGCGGCGCGGGGCGCCGCGGCTCGCCGTCGGCGTCGCCGCACTCCAGCGGAGTGGAGGCGCCGACGCCGCGGGGGTCGAAGCTGACGACGTTGTACTCCTCCGACACCTCGGGCGGGAGGGAGGACCACACCTGGCGTTCGGTGCCGATGCCGGGGGCGCCGGGACCGCCGGGGTTGACCACCAGGGTGCGCGGGGCGTCGCCCCTGCCCGTGATGGACAGCGTCAGTTCGATGGTGCCGGCGCCGGGGTCGGTGTGGTCGAGCGGAACGTCGAGTGTGGCGCAGTAGACGCCGCGCTGGGGCTCGCCGGGACAGTCGCCCCACGCGGGGCCGTCAGCGGCCTGCGCGGCAGGTACGGCGGGCGCATGGGTGAGGGCGAGGGCCAGGGCTCCGGCCACTGCCGCGGCGCCGCCGACGGAGCGTGTGTGGATCATGCAGAGGTGTCCTTCCTGCCGGGGGTCGGCGTTCGGCATCGCCGCGGAACGCCGCTCGGTCGCACGCGGCGCTCGTACCGCGTGCGACCGCTTCTGCCCGCGACGGGCCGGCCCACACGGCCGCACTGCGTCGGGCGCCCGCACGGCGACGGGCCTCGCCGACGGGGGAGCGGCGTCCCGTCGCCGCGGCACGGCACGGCGAAGGCCCGGACACCGGGTGGGGTGTCCGGGCCTTCTGGCCGTGGGAGCCTCAGGCGGTGCCGGCCGCCGAGCGGTCCAGCAGCCACAGCGTCCGCTCCCGGCCGCGGGCGGCTGCCGCCGGGACGTCGCCGTCCGCCTGCGCCGCCAGCGCCCGCGCCACGGCGTCGGCCTTGTCCTCACCGGCGGCCAGCAGCCAGACCTGCCGGGCCGACCGGATGGCGGGCACCGTCAGGGAGACCCGCGTCGGCGGCGGCTTGGGCGCGGAGGTGACGGCCACCGTCGAGGTGTCGCGCGCCGCGAAGCCCGCGTGGCCCGGGAACAGCGATGCGACGTGGGTGTCGGGGCCGACACCCAGCAGCAGCACGTCGAACACCGGGGTGCCGTGCGGCGCCCCGGGCCCGGCAGCCGCCGCCAACTCCCGCGCGTACCACGCCGCCGCGGCGGCCACATCGGCACCGAACGCCCCGTCGGAGCAGGGCATCGGGTGCACCCGGGCGGGGTCCGTGCCGACCTTCCCCAGCAGTGCCTCCTGCGCCTGCGTGGCGTTGCGGTCGGGGTCGCCGTCCGGCAGGTAGCGCTCGTCGCCCCACCACAGGTCCAGAGCCGACCAGTCGACGGCGTCCCGCGCCGGTGAGGCGGCCAGCGCGGCGAGGAGCGCGTTGCCGTTGCGTCCGCCCGTCAGCACCACGGACGCGGTGCCGCGCGCGGCCTGCGCGTCGGCCAGGGCCGTCAGCAGCCGGGCGGCGGTGGCGTGCGCCATCACCTCGGTGTCGCGGTGGACGACCACCTCGGGTGAGTCGCTCATGCGGGCACCTCCCCGGCGCCCGGTCCGTCGTCCGGCCCGGTCGCCTCCTCGGTGGCGG
>NZ_JAAVJB010000128.1 GCF_012034385.1 Streptomyces spiramenti | reverse complement strand
GACCCGCGCGCGGTGCGCGCGGGTCCGCCGCGGCGCTCTCGGCGACACGGCGGGGTCCCCGGAGCCGCGCGGGGAGGGCGCGCACGGCGGCAACGGTCGCGGCGAAGAGGGCACTCACCCGGGCAATGCTGCCAACAACACCGTGAATGGCGTGGTATCGCGGATTTCCGGGCGACGTCACACACAATGCACATATGCGTGTTTTCAGACAATCCTTCATGCCCGAACGGCAGCGGGCGGTGGTGGTCTGATGGCTGGTCAGGAGCCTGTGGACCACCCGGCGGCGGCATCACGAACCGGCACCGCGACGCCGCGTCTCCCGTCCCTGGTCGACCCGAGAGGCACGCGACCCACCTCCGGTGATTCCGCCGATCGGGTGACCACGCGCAGGATCTCGCCACCCCTGGGGCGCACGGTCAGGACCCACGGCACGTTCACCTGGCGCGGCCCGGCGGAGGCTGTGACCTTCGTGTCGGTCCGCCCGACGCAGTCCGCCGGCCCCGTCGCGCCATCGCCGGTGACAGGACGTCGGGGCGGGGGCGCCTCCGCACCCTCCGACATTCCGACCGTCTCGCCTCGGTCCCCCGGGGACTTCCTCCGTCCCGCCCTCGACGGGCGGGCCACCCCCACCGACGGGCCTCGGCCCGACGACGCCCCGGGCCCGGCGGACCGCGCCGGGGCGACGGGGGCGACGGGGGCGACGGGGGCGACCGTGGCCCCCGCTCGCGGCGGGCGACGCGCCGGTCCGGCCGGTGAGCGACCGGCACTGCGACCGCCCATGGGCCGGACCTCCCGCGGGGAGGGAAGCGCGGCGCCGGGACACCGGCGCGTGACGTCCCGCGGCACCTCCGGCCGCGGCCCGGTCGCCTCCCGCAGTCGCACCACCCTCGCCGGTGCGCCACGCGGTGCGCAGCCGCCACCCACCGGCCGCCAGGAGGACGGCATGCCCACGGCCATGGCCGCCGGTACCGGACCGCTGCCCACGACGCAGCGGCCGGCCGAGGACGACACCGCGGCCGACCGCCCCGCCCGTGCACCCCGGCGGGCGGCGCCACCGACGGGCACCTCCGAGCCGGACGGGGACCGAGCCGACGGGGGCCGGCCGGCGCACACTCGTGCCTCGGACCGCCCGACGACCGGACCCGAGGCGACGGAACGCGGCCCGAGCGAGACGGCGACGGGTCAGCAGAACGCCCGGGGCGGGCGCCGGAAGGCCGGCCCCCCGGCCGGCCGAGGCGGCTCCGAGCGGGGTGGGTCGGAGCGCAGCGGGTCGCAGCGGGGCAGGTCGGAGCGGGGCAGGTCGGAGCGGAGCCGACCCGACCGCCCCGACCGCCCCGACGGATCGGCGGGCCAGGCGGGTCGCCCACCGGCCGCCGAGGCCGAACAGCAGCGCGCCGGGGCCGAGCCCGGAGCGGGTCGGCGCTCACGTCGGGAACGCCGGGCCCAGAGTCGGGACGCGGTCCGCGCAGCCGCGGCGGAGGCGGAGGCCGACGACGGGAGCCCGAAGGGCTCCGGGCCGGAGCGCGGCACCGCGCCGCGCCCCCCACGCCGCACCCGCCGCGCGCTCCGCCACTCGGGCGAGACGGGAACGACGGCCGGGCCGTCGCTGAACACCCGTCAGCCGCTGCTCGACGAGGACGACGAGCAGCGGCCCCGGGGGAGCTGGCTGCGACGTACCGCCCGGCGGTCCCCGACCGCGGCACCGGCCGACCGGACCGACGCCGGACCGAGCACCGAAGCCGGACCGGACACCGAAGCCGCCCGGCCCGCCGGGCCTGCGGCGCCCCCGGTAACGGACGAGTCGGCCGCCGAGGCCGGCCCCCGCGTCCTCCCTCACGGCCCCGCCGTCGGCGACGCGGCGGGCGAAGCCGCCGACGGGTCCGAGGCACGGCGGAGACCGGGACGCCGGGGGGCTCGCGGCAGAGCCGCCCGGCCCTTCAGGCGGCGCACGACGAAGCCGAACGGGGACGAACCCGCGCAGAGCGGGGAGGTCGAGGCCGGCACGCACCGCGCTCCCGACGCCTCGCCCGACACCTCGGGCGACGGCGGGGCACCGACCGACGCCCTACCGCCCGCCACCGGCACACCCCCGTCCCGGCGCGCCGCGAGCAACGCGGGTGCGGACGGCACGGCGGAGACGGCACGGACCACGGGAGCAGCAGGGACCACGGGGACCGCGGGAACGGCGGGGGCGTTCGTGACCCCGCCGGACGCCGAACCCGGCGCACCGACGGCCGGTCGATGGGGCCGGAGTCGGCCGGGGCGGAGGGGACGGCCCGGGTCGCGGGCCGGCGGCCGATTCGCGTGGCGCGCGCAGGACCGCGCGACCGACATCGCGAACGGCGGGAGCGGAGAGGTCGCGGAGGTCGCAGAGGTCGCGGAGGTCGCAGACGGCACGGTCGCGAGGGCCCGGGTCACTCCGGCCGCCACCGACGTGGCCCCCGGAGTGGTCACGGCGGGCCCGACGCCGGGGGCGGGCAGGGCCGAGCCCCCGGCCGCGACCGACTCCCCCACCGAGGCGGACGGTGCCGGCGACCACCGGCCCGGCGGGGATGTCGCGCGCCGGAAGCCCCCCGAGCACGCGGCGGAGGCCGGTCCCCGGGACACCCCCGACGCCCAGGACACCCCCGACGCCCGGGAGGACCCCGGGGCCCGACGGGGTTCGGAGCCCGGGGAGGACGCACGGCCCCGGGAGGACGCGCAGCGCCGGGAAGACGCCGACCGGGACGAGCTGTTCGACGGCGTCTTCCCGTCGGACCCCTCCGACCCCGACGCCACGATGACCCCCATCCACGCGTTCGACGCGCTGTACCTGCGGAACGCCGGTCCGATCGGTCAGCAGGCGTACCTGCTCTGCGGCCGTCGGGAGACCGCGGCCCGCGCTGTCTCCCACGGGTTCCGGGTGGCGTGGGAACGGTGGCCCGAGGTGGCGGTGGACCGCGACCCCGCCGGGTGGGTGCGGGCGGCGGCGTACGAGTACGCGCTGTCGCCCTGGCACCGGTTCCGTCCGTGGGGGCGGACCCCGCTCGCCCTCGGTGCGGGGCGAGAGGAACAGGCGCTGCTGGTGGCGCTGTTGCGCCTGCCTGCGGGCCAACGGCGGGCGCTGGTGCTGCACGACGCCCTCGGGCTCGGGCCGGCGGAGACGGCGGCGGAGTCGGAGTCGACGACGGCTGCCGCCGAAGCGCGGGTGCGGCGCGGCAGGGAGTCGCTGACCGCGTGGCTGCCGCGGCTGGCGGAGGCCGAACCGGAACGGCGCGGCGAGGTGCTCGGCGGAATGATGGAGACCCTCACCGCCTCGCAGCCGGTGCCGCCGCTGCCGGCCTCACGCGCGCGGCTGGTCTGCGAGCGGACGAGTCGCCGTCAGGTGCAGGCGGCCGTGGCCCTGGTGGTGGTCACCGCCGGGGCCGTCACCGCAGGGCTGTTCACCGGCTGATCCCCGGCGCGGAAGGCCGCGGCACCCGCCGGGACGGAGGCGCCGAACGCGACCGCGCCCGCACCGCCGTGAGGCGGTACGGGCGCGGTGTCGTTCCCGCGACGGGCGGGGACGGGGCCGGGATCAGCCGGCCAGGACCTCGCGGGCGAGGCGGGCGGTCTCGGACGGCGTCTTGCCGACCTTGACACCCGCGGCCTCCAGGGCCTCCTTCTTGGCCTGCGCCGTGCCGGAGGAGCCGGAGACGATGGCGCCGGCGTGGCCCATCGTCTTGCCCTCGGGCGCGGTGAAGCCCGCGACGTAGCCGACGACCGGCTTGGTCACGTTGGCCTTGATGAAGTCCGCGGCACGCTCCTCGGCGTCGCCGCCGATCTCGCCGATCATGACGATCAGGTCGGTGTCGGGGTCCGCCTCGAACGCCTGGAGGGCGTCGATGTGGGTGGTGCCGATGATGGGGTCGCCACCGATGCCCACGCAGGTGGAGAAGCCGAGGTCACGCAGCTCGTACATCATCTGGTACGTCAGCGTGCCGGACTTCGACACCAGGCCGATGCGGCCGGAGTTGGTGATGTCCGCGGGGATGATGCCGGCGTTGGACTGGCCGGGGGTGATCAGCCCCGGGCAGTTGGGGCCGACGATGCGGGTCTTGTTGCCCTTCTTGCCGGCGTACGCCCAGAACTCCGCGGTGTCGTGCACCGCGATGCCCTCGGTGATGACGACGGCGAGCGGGATCTCGGCGTCGATCGCCTCGATGACCGCGCTCTTGGTGAACTTCTCCGGGACGAAGATGACGGTGACGTCAGCGCCGGTGGCCTCGATGGCCTCCTTCACGCCGCCGAAGACCGGTACCTCGGTGCCGTCGAAGTCGACGGTGGTGCCCGCCTTGCGGGGGTTGACGCCGCCGACGATGTTGGTGCCGGAGGCGAGCATCCGCCGGGTGTGCTTCTGGCCCTCGGAGCCGGTCATCCCCTGGACGATGACCTTGGATTCCTTGGTGAGGAAGATAGCCATGCTGTGTTGACCTCGTCCTTTACTTGGCCGCAGCCAGCTCGGCGGCCTTGTCGGCCGCGCCGTCCATGGTGTCCACCTGCTGCACCAGCGGGTGGGCGGCGTCGGTGAGGATCTTCCGGCCCAGCTCGGCGTTGTTGCCGTCCAGACGCACCACGAGGGGCTTGTTGACGTCCTCGCCCTTGGACTTCAGCAGTTCGAGCGCCTGCACGATGCCGTTGGCGACGGCGTCGCAGGAGGTGATGCCACCGAAGACGTTCACGAACACGGAGCGGACGTCCGGGTCGCCGAGGATGATCTCCAGGCCGTTGGCCATGACCTCGGCCGACGCGCCGCCGCCGATGTCCAGGAAGTTGGCGGGCTTGACACCGGAGTGCTTCTCGCCGGCGTAGGCGACGACGTCCAGCGTGGACATCACCAGGCCCGCGCCGTTGCCGATGATGCCGACCTGACCGTCGAGCTTGACGTAGTTCAGGTTCTTGGCCTTGGCGGCGGCCTCCAGCGGGTCGGCCGCGGCCTTGTCCTCCAGGGCGGCGTGGTCCGGCTGGCGGAACTCGGCGTTGGCGTCCAGCGACACCTTGCCGTCCAGCGCCACGATCCGACCGTCACCGGTCTTCACCAGCGGGTTGACCTCGACGAGGAGGGCGTCCTCCTTGACGAAGACGTCCCACAGCTTCTGGAGCGCCGCCACGACCTGGTCGACGATCTCGGCCGGGAACTTCGCGGCCTCGACGATCTCGCGGGCCTTGGCCTCGGTGACGCCGTCCACGGCGTCCACGGCGACCTTCGCCAGCGCCTCGGGCTTGGTCGCGGCCACCTCCTCGATGTCCACACCACCCTCGACGGAGGCCATGGCCAGGAAGGTGCGGTTGGTGCGGTCCAGCAGGAACGAGACGTAGTACTCGTCCACGATGTCCGCGGTCTGGGCCAGCATCACCTTGTGGACCGTGTGGCCCTTGATGTCCATGCCCAGGATGGCCTCGGCCTTGGCGACGGCGTCAGCGGGGTCGGAGGCGAGCTTGACGCCACCGGCCTTGCCGCGGCCACCGACCTTCACCTGCGCCTTGACGACCGCGCGACCGCCAAGCCGCTCGGTCACCTCGCGGGCCGCTTCCGGCGTGTCGATGACTTCACCGGCAAGCACCGGCACGTCATGCTTGGCGAAGAGGTCCCTCGCCTGGTACTCGAACAGGTCCACGCGTGTCCGTCCTCAGTAGTGGTCTCGCGGTCGTATTCAGCGTGGGCGTGCCGCGTGACCGCGATCTGTGGCCCGCGGCAGGTCCGCAGGGCAGCGTAACGGGGGCGCGACGGGACCTCCTAAAATCCACGTCACACCTACGTGGTGAGTCCCGTCACAGCGCTTCCCGCCGAGCTGTGCCTGCCGTACCCTGCCCGCCCCCCGCCGCGGCCCGTTCGGGGCGGCGCGCACGCCGTCCCCGTCCCGCCTGACGCGACGCCGACCGGGCCCCGGGAGCCCGTCCCGCAGGCCGCCCGCGAGGCGCGGTTCAGGGCTCGGGTATCGGCAGCGGGCGCCGCTCGATGGCCGCGGCCATGACATCGGGGAAGAGGTCGGGGGTGCAGGCGAAGGCCGGTGCGCCCAACTCGGTCAACGCGGCGGCGTGCCCCCGGTCGTACGCGGGTGCGCCGTCGTCGGAGAGCGCCAGCAGGGTGACGAACTCGACCCCCGCTGCCTTCATCGAGGCCACCCGCTTGAGCAGTTCGCCCCGGATGCCGCCCTCGTAGAGGTCGCTGATCAGCACCACCACCGTCTCCGAGGGGCGGGTGACCTGGGATTCGCAGTAGGCCACCGCCCGGTTGATGTCGGTGCCGCCGCCCAGCTGCACCCCGAAGAGCACGTCCACCGGGTCCTCGATCTCCTCGGTGAGGTCCACGACATTGGTGTCGAACACGACCAGGCGGGTGTTGATGGACCGCATCGACGCCAGGACCGCGCCGAACACCGAGGCGTAGACCACCGAGGACGCCATGGAGCCGGACTGGTCGATGCAGAGGATGACGTCCTTCTTCACCGACCGGCCCGCGCGCCCGTACCCCACCAGCCGCTCGGGGACGATCGTGCCGTGCTCCGGCAGGTAGGTGTGCAGGTTTGCGCGAATGGTGCGGTCCCAGTCGATGTCGCTGTGCCGCGGGCGCCGGACCTTGGCCGAACGGTCCAGGGCGCCGGTGAGCGTGGCCCGCGTCCGGGCGGCGAGCTTCCGCTCCAACTGCTCGACGACCTTGCGTACCACCGCCCGGGCGGAGTCCTTGCTGCGCCCGGGGATGGCGCGACCGAGGGAGATCAGCGTCCCCACCAGGTGGACGTCCGGCTCGGCGGCCTCCAGCATCTCCGGTTCGGCAAGCAGGGTCGCCAGACCGAGGCGGTTGATGGCGTCGCGCTGCATGACCTGGACGACCGACGTCGGGAAGTAGGTGCGGATGTCGCCGAGCCAGCGGGCGACCCCCGGCGCGCTGCCGCCTCGCCCCGCGCGGCGGGTGTCGTCGCCGTAGACGACGTCCAGGGTTCGGTCCAGGTCGAGGTCCCGTCCCGCCAGGGTGACGCCCGTACCGTCCTCGGCGCCACCCAGGACCAGCCGCCAGCGGCGCTGCCGTTCGGCGTCGTCCACCGCGGTCGCGGCGACGGAGCCCGTACGGCCCGCCTCGGCAGCGGGCGCCGGGGGCGGTGTGTCGTTCATGCGGGGGCTCCGATCGGGTCGTCGGCCGGGGAGGGGTGCTCGGTGGCGGGCGGAACGGCCCGCGCCGCGTCGTGGCCCGGGAACTCCGGGCCGAGCAGCAGCCGGAGCACGGGGAGCGCCGCGTCGGCGCGCTCGGGGTCGGTCCGGTCGCCGAAGCCCGGGGTGGGCGCGGTGGCGGAACCGCCCGTCTCGGCACCCGGCGAGCGCCGGACCAGCTCCCCGACCGACCTGCGGACCCCGGGCTCGAAGGAGCCGAAGCTGCGGCGCAGCAGCGGCAGCACGTCGGTGAACGAGTCGGCGGGTACGGCGGCGAGCCAGGCGTCGATCAGACCGAGGAGCCGCTCGTCGTGGACCAGCAGGAGCCCGCCGCCGGCGAGGAAGCCCTCGATCCATCCGGCGGCGCGGGCCGGGGGGACCGCCGGGGACAGCTCCAGGCCGATCAGGCGGTCCGCCTCGTCCTCGGCCAACACGCCCTCGTCCAGCAGGAACCGGGCCGCTCGGCCGCGCAGCACCGCGGGCACGGTATCGCGCCGCGCGAGCCGCCGCAGCGTGCCGCGCCAGCGGTCGCGGAGGCCGTCCTCGTCGAGCAGGGCGATGGCGGCGTGGGTGCTCTCGACGTGGTGCCGCATCGCGGCGGCGCCGTCGTCGTCCAGTCCCGTGCAGGCCGCCGGCAGCCCGACGCAGACGCGCTCTGCCAGACCGTGGGCTACGCGGGTCAGTTCCTCGGTGCCGGTGGAGCGGACGTCGCCGTAGCGGGCGGAGCGGACCAGTGCGGGGAGCGCCGCGGCGAGTCCGGCGACGTCGGTGTCGAGCGCGGCGCGGTCGGCGAGCGCCCCCATGACCGTCGGCAGCGCCTCGCCGAGCCCCGCCAGCAGGCAGAGTTCGGCGAGGGTCGTGAGGGCGGCGAGCGAGTCGGCGGCGTCGGCGTCCGCGCGGGCCCTCGCCGCCGCGGCCGACTCGACGGTGGTGCCCCAGATCCCGGACTCCGCGACCCGGACCGCGAGCTCCGGCTCCCAGGCCAGTCGCCAACTCTCCCGGAAGGTACCGGTGCTGGTGCCGCCGGCCGGCGTCGCCCAGGGCACGCCGAGGAGTCGCAGCCGGTAGAGGAGTCGGCTGCGGGCGGCGTCGTTGTCCTTGCGGAGGTCGAGGTCCAGGGCGCGCTCCTCGGCCTCCGGCTTGAGCCGCAGGCGGCGCTGTTGCGCGGTGAGGTCCCGTTGCAGCGGGACGGCGGGGGCGGAGTCCGGGACCTCTCCCAGGACGTCGCCGACGACGAGGCGGTCGACGACGAGGTCGAGGGGGACGTCGGCGCCGTCGCACATCACCGCCCGGACCGCGTCGATCGTCTCGCCCAGTCCGGCCAGCGGCCTGCCGCGCATCGCGGCCAGTGTCTCGGCGAGCCGGACGGCCTCGATGACGTGGGCGGAGGAGATCGGGACCCCTTCGTCCCGCAGCAGGCCGGCGACCTTGGTCATCCACCGGGCGACCGGCCGGTCCGCCGCGGAGTACAGATGGCCGTACCAGCCGGGCGACTCGATGCCGGCGCCGTAGCCGTGGGCGCGGCCCAGCCGGCGGTGGGTCCACGGGACCCAGGTGATCTCGGTGCGGACCTTCGGCAGGCCCCGCAGCAGGGCGCGGTCGGCGGCGACGGTGCGGCGCTCGCGGAGGGCGGGGACGTGCCAGGCACCGCAGACCACGGCGACGGAACCGGCGCCGAACTCCTTCACGGCTTCCCGCAGCCGGAGCCGCATGTGGGCCTCGCGGACCAGGTCGCGGTCGTCGCCGGTCGCCGGGCCCGCGGCCCGTAGCTCCGTCATCGCCTCCTCGACGGCGGCGAACGGGGCGACGGGGTCGTCACCGCCGGCACGGTGCTCCACCACGTCCTCCCACCAGCGCTCGGGGTCGTCGTGGCCGGCCGCCGCGGCGAGCGCGGCGAGCGGGTCGCGGCGCAGCCGGTGGTCCGCGGGGTCCGCGGGGTCCGCCGCGGTGTCGTTCCCCGCCGGCTCCTCGGCGCCGTCGGCGTCGGCCGCCGGGGCTCCTTCGGACTCGGGGGCCGGGGCGTCGGCCGCGCCGGGGGCCGCCTCGTCACGCGGCGCGAGGGAGTGCGCCGCGGGGAGGTCGACGAAGCGGACCGGGACGTCGTGGTCGAGCGCCCAGCGGATGGCGACCCACTCCGGCGAGAAGGCGGCCAGGGGCCAGAAGGCGGACCGGCCGCTGTCGTTGACCGCGTGCGCCAGCAGCGCCACCGGTGGGGACATCGCCGGGTCGGCTGCGAGCGACACGATGTCGTCGGCCTCGGGCGGGCCCTCCACCAGCACCACCGCGGGGCGGTGTGCCTCCAGCGCAGCTCGCACGGATCGGGCGGAGCCGGGTCCGTGGTGCCGGACGCCGAGCAGCAGGGGACGGTCGGTCATGCGGCAGCTCCGTACGGGCGGCCGGACGCGGCGTCACGGGCGGCGCGGTAGAAGTCGCTCCAGCCGTCGCGCTCCCGCACCACGGTCTCCAGGTACTCCTGCCACACCAGGGAGTCGGCGGCGGGGTCGCGGACGACGGCGCCCTGGATGCCGGCGGCGACGTCGGCGGGGCGCAGCACGCCGTCGCCGAAGTGTGCCGCCAGGGCGAGGCCGTTGGTCACCACGGAGATCGCCTCGGCGGTCGAGAGGGTCCCGGAGGGGGACTTGACCTTGGTCCGGCCGTCCGTGGTGACGCCGTCCCGCAGCTCGCGGAAGACGGTGACGACGCGGCGGATCTCGTCGATGGCGTCGGGGGCGGCCGGGAGCTGGAGCGAGCGGCCCAGCTGGTCGACGCGGCGGGAGACGATCTCGACCTCCGCGTCGGGGCTGGCGGGCAACGGCAGCACCACGGTGTTGAAGCGGCGGCGCAGTGCGCTGGAGAGCTCGTTGACGCCCTTGTCGCGGTTGTTGGCGGTGGCGATGAGGTTGAAGCCCCGGACGGCCTGGACCTCGTCGTTCAGTTCGGGGATCGGGAGGGTCTTCTCCGACAGGATGGTGATCAGGGTGTCCTGCACGTCGGCCGGGATGCGGGTGAGCTCCTCCACCCGGGCGATCATGCCGTCGTTCATCGCGCGCATCACGGGGCCGGCGACCATCGCCTCGCGGCTGGGGCCCTTGGCGAGCAGCTGCGCGTAGTTCCAGCCGTAGCGGATCGCCTCCTCGGAGGTGCCCGCGGTGCCCTGCACGATCAGGGTGGAGTCGCCGCTGACGGCAGCTGCGAGGTGTTCGGACACCCAGGTCTTCGCCGTTCCCGGCACGCCGAGCAGCAGCAGGGCGCGGTCGGTGGCGAGCGTGGTGACGGCGACCTCGACGATGCGGCGGGGGCCGACGTACTTGGGAGTGATGACGGTGCCGTCGGGGAGGGTGCCGCCGAGCAGGTAGGTCGCCACGGCCCACGGGGACAGGTTCCAGCGCGCGGGGCGGGGGCGGTCGTCGGCCGCGGCGAGTGCGCTCAGCTCCTCGGCGAAGGCGTCCTCGGCGTGCGGGCGGAGCACGGGCTGCCCGGTGGTCTCTGCGGTCATCTGCTGTCCCTCGGACGGGCGGGGTTCGCCCCGCGTCTCGACTGTCCCGGCGGGAGACGCCGGCAGTGACCCACGGTCACCGAAAGGGGGGCGCAGGAGCCGTCTCCCCCGTCGGTGGCGCCGTCGGTCGCTGTGGGGATCACTCTGCACGCCACCACTGACAACCGGGCGGTCCGACGGCCGGTCGGCCGAGGTCGAACACCCCCAGACCCCTTGGGGGACAAGGGATTGAACAATTTTCGGCTCGTCCCGACAGCGGCGACGGGGAGGCCGTTGTCAGTGGCACCGCCTAGCGTTCCGGGACATGACGGGAGAACAGGTCCGCTGGACCACGGAACAGGTGCTCGCACTCGCCCCTGACGCTGCGTCACAACGAGCCGGCCAGAAACTCGGTACGCCGAGCACCTGGTCGGAGGCGGCACGGCGTGGCACAGCTCTCTGGGGCCTGTGCAAGGGCTCGGGGAAGACCCCCTACCGCACCGCGGTGGACCTCGCCGATGCCGGAACGGTGGGCTTCACGTGCAGTTGTCCGAGCCGCAAGTTCCCGTGCAAGCACGGACTGGGGCTGCTGCTGGTCTGGGCGGGTGACACCACCGGAACCGCGGTGCCCGACGGCGGCCCCGCTCCCGACTGGGCGCAGAGCTGGATCGACGGCAGGCGTCGGCGGGAGGCGAAGGCCGCCGATCCCGAGGCGCCCGCCAAGCCGAAGGACGAGGAGGCCGCGCGGCAACGGGCGGAGCGGCGCACCTCCCGGGTCGTCGACGGGGCGGACGAACTGGCGAGACGGCTCACGGACGCGGTGGAGGGCGGCCTGGCAGGGGCGGAGCAGTCGGGTTACGAGGCATGGCAGCACACCGCGGCACGCATGGTGGACGCACAGGCGCCCGGGCTCGCGACCCGGTCGGGTGAGCTGGGCGCGATCATCGGCGCCGGTCGCGGTTGGCCGTCGGCGGCACTCGCGGAGATGTCGCTGCTCCACCTGTTGCTGCGGGGCCTGGAGCGGGTGGACGAGCTCCCCGAGCCGCTGGCGGCGACGGTCCGGTCGCGGGTCGGGTTCACCACGGACACCGCGACGGTGGTGGCGGACGCGCGGCAGGCCGGCCTCCTGGTGCGGGATCACTGGCTGGTCGCGGGGTCGAAGCGCAGCAAGGACGGCCGGGTCTGGACGGCGCGCACCTGGCTGCTCGGCCGGGAGACCGCGCGCTGGGCGCTCGTCCTCGACTTCACGGCCCCCGGCACCTCTTCCGCGGCGCCGATGGCGGTCGGTTCCGAGTTCGAGGCGGAGGTGGCCTTTCATCCGGGTGCGGCGCCGCTGCGGGTGAGCGTCGCCCAGCGGCACGGCGCGCCGATCCCCGACGGGCCGGTGCCGTCGGGGGCTCCGGTCGGCACGGCGCTGGCCGCGGTCGGCGCGGCGGTGGCGGCAGACCCGTGGGTCGACACCTGGCCGGCCGTCCTGGGCCCGGTGGTTCCGGTGCCGATACCGGACACCGAGCAGACGGCCTGGCGGTTGGCGGACGCGGACGGCGGGGCCGCGGTGCCGCTGAAGGCCGACGAGGCCGTGCTCTGGCGGCTGCTGGCCCTGTCCGGCGGCGGGCCGGTCACCGTCTTCGGTCAGCTCGGGCACACCGGGTTCGTTCCGCGCACGGTGTGGGACGGCGGACGGGCGGTGCGGCTGTGACCGGCGCCCTCGCGGGCGGCCCCGGCGGCGGGGCGCGATCGACATCGGGAGCGGCGGGCAGAGACCCGGCGAGGGTGAGGACGGCAGCGGTGACCACGACGGGCACGAAGGACACGGAGGACCGGGCGATGACGGCGGAGAAGGCCATGGATCCGGCGGCGGGCGGGCCGAGCCCCCACGGGGAGTCGTTCGGCGAGCCCGACTCCGCGTGGCAGGAGCTGGTGACCGCCGCCCTGCTCGGTGCGGAGCGCCGCGTGCTGCCCGGCGGCTCCGCGGCGGGGCTGCTCGACAGGGCTGCGACCGCCACGGTGCGCGCCCGCGCCGGTGCCACCGCGGTGGCGCCGGGCCCGTTCCTCGCACCTTCGGGGGACGACTCGCGGTCGGAGATCCCCCGCTCGGCGGTCGCGCGGTGCCGGACCCTCTTCTCGGGCGCGCGGGGCAGCAGCTATGTGGCGACCTCGTGGAACGCGCATCGGCCCCACCCGGAGCAGTTGCTGCCGGAGTGGCTGGAGCTCGCCAACCACCTGGGGTACCGGCCCCCGCACATCCAGCTGCCGTTGGTCCTCGACGCGGCGCGCGCCCGGGACCACCGGGAGGCGGCCCTGGCGTTCGCCGGGCCGCGCGGCCGGTGGCTCGCGGCGCTCAACCCCTCGTGGCAGTTCGCCACGAAGGTGAAGCACGCGCCGTCGCCCCCCACGACTGGAGCGGTCGACGTCTCGCTCTGGGAGCGGGGGCAGTTCGCGGAGCGGGTCGGGGTGCTCACGGCGCTGCGGGCGCAGGACCCGGCAGCCGGCCGGGAGCTGCTCGCCGGTAGCTGGAGGTCGGAGCGGGCCGAGGAGCGGCTGCTCTTCGTCGACCTGCTGCGCGACGGTCTCGGCCCGGCGGACGAGTCGTTCCTGGAGTCGGCGCTGGCGGACCGCAGCCGAACGGTGCGTTCCGCAGCCGCGGAACTGCTCACCCTGCTGCCGGGGTCGGCGCTCGGTACGCGGATGACCGGGCGGGCGTTGGCGAGTGTGCGGCTGCGGGAGGCGACCGGCGGGGCCGGGCCGGAGCTCGTCGTCACGCCGCCGACCGCCTGCGACGAGGAGATGCAGCGCGACGGAATCGTCGCCCGGGCGCAGGCAGGGCAGGGTGAACGGTCGTGGTGGTTGCAGCAGTTGCTGGAGGCGACACCCCCGTCGGCCTGGAGTGAGCACCTGGGCGGACGCTCCGCCGAGGAGATCGCGGCGCTGCCCGTCACGGCGGAGTGGGGGGACACGCTACGGCTGGGTTGGGTCCTCGCGGCGGTACGCCACGACGACCGCGGCTGGGCGCGAGCCCTGCTCGGCGATCCTGCGCGCCCGCTCCCCGGTGGCACCGCGAACGCGGGGCGGTTGCTGGCGCTGTTGCCCGCCGACGACCGTGCCGCGTGGGCGACGGGGTTCGTCACCGCCCAGGGGCTGGGAGCGGCGGGGGACGTCCTGTCGCGGTGCCCGGCGCCGTGGCCCTCGGCGCTGACGGCGGCGGTGGGCGCGGCGGCCCGCACCTCGTGGCGGGTGGAGAAGCACCACCCCTCCACCCACGCGGCGGTCCTGGTGATGGCCCAGCACTTCGTCCACATCCAGGAGGCACGGCCGATGATCCGCCGACTGGCAGAGGAGGCTTCCGCCGCGGCGGAGGTCGAGCGGCAGGCGGAGGCCGCGGCCCGGGAGGCGGCGAAGAACACCAGAACCCGGCCCGCGATACCGGGTGACGGTGTGGCGCAGGGCTGGCAGCGGGCGTTCACCACCTTCGCCCACACGCTGGAACTCCGGGCGCAGATGCGCGCGGAACTGCTCGACGGGGCGCCCGACCCACACCGCTGACGCGGCATGCGCCGGACGGGTGGCGCGCCGGGAGCCAGGCCGCCGCGTCCGGACGGCTCCGAACTGCCCGGGGTCGCGGTGGTCAACCGCCGCCTACCACGTTCCCCACCGCGCAGGCGTCCGCCCGGTACGGGTCGCGCGGTGGTCGAGGGTGGCCGGCGGGTGCGAGCCGGGGGCACGCGCCGAGCTCCGGACGCCGGTGCTCACGACACCTCTCACCGGCGCAACCCGCCGCGGTGCTTCGGCTGCTCCGGCGGGGCGAGTCCCGCCGTCCGTGACGGCGAGCGGCGGCGTCAAGAGGGAGAGGACAGAGGCGGGGCGGCCGGCGGAGGGGAACGGCGACCGGTGCACCCCGGCCCGGGCCGTCGCGCACCCGGGCCGCACCGGCCGAGCGGTGCGCGCCCGGCACCTCGGCCGACGGAACGCGCAGCCCCGTCCGCACGGCCCTCGCGTCCCCACGGCCACCG
>NZ_JAAVJB010000127.1 GCF_012034385.1 Streptomyces spiramenti | reverse complement strand
TGACCTTGATGTCCAGATCGGCGCGTTGGCGCAGGAGCGGTTGGCCATCGCGCCTGATCGGTACGTGGAGACGTGGAGGAGCGGACCGGCGGGCGACCGCCGACCCCACCGACGACGAGCGGGCCGACGGTCGGTCGGCCGACGGCCACCCGACAGGCGAGGCCCCGGCCGACGGCGTACAGGGCGGCACCGCCGACGCCGACGCCGACGCCGCCGACGCCGACGCCGACGCCGACGACGCCGGCGACCGGCGCGAGGGGGAGGGCTGATGGACCTCCTCGACGTGACCCTGCGCGTCGTCGCCGTCCTGGCGGCCTTCCTCGTCCTGCCGCTCCTCGTCGGCCAGGCCGAGCACAAGGTCATGGCGCACATGCAGGGCCGGGTCGGCCCCATGCACGCGGGCGGCTTCCACGGCTGGGCACAACTCGTCGCCGACGGTGTCAAGTTCGCGCAGAAGGAGGACACGGTTCCCACCGGCGCCGACCGGCGGATCTTCCAACTCGCCCCCGCCGTGGCGTTGGTGCCCTACTGCGTGGTGCTGGTCGCGATCCCGCTCGGTCCCGGCGGCCTGGTCGGACAGGTCGTCGACGCGGGCGTCTTCTTCGTCCTCGCCGTGCTCGGCATCGGCATCCTGGGCCAGCTGATGGGCGGTTGGGCCAGCAACAACAAGTACTCCATGCTCGGCGGGATGCGCACGGCCGCCCAGCTCATGGCCTACGAACTGCCGCTGATCCTCGCCGCGGCCTCCGTGGTGATGGCCGCCGGGACGCTCAGCCTCACCGGCATCCTCGACGGGTTCCAGTGGTGGTGGGTGCCCTGGCAACTGGTGGGTGCCTTCGTCTTCTTCACCGCGGGCATCGCCGAACTGCACCGCCCGCCCTTCGACGCGCCGATCGCCCCCGAGGAGATCGTGTTCGGCGCGTTCACCGAGTACTCCGGGCTGCGGTTCGCGCTGTTCCTGCTGGCGGAGTACGCCGGGATCGTCGTGATCTCCGCGCTGACCGCCGTCCTCTTCTTCGGCGGCTGGCACGGCCCCCTCCCCGACCAGCTGGGCTGGCTGTGGATGCTGCTGAAGACCGCCGCGCTCTGCTTCCTCGTGATCTGGGCCCGGGTGGCCTGGCCCCGGCTGCGCGCCGACCAGATCCAGAAGTTCGCCTGGACGGTCCTCGTTCCCCTGGCCCTGGCGCAGATCGCGCTCACCGGTGTCGTCAAGGTGGTGATCTCTTGAGCTTCGGCTCCGGGCTGGCCAAAGGGCTGGCCGTGACGTTCCGCGCGATGACCCGGCGGGCGGTGACCCAGCAGTACCCCGAGAACCTCCCCTCGCTGCCACCCCGCACGCGCGGGGTGATCGGGCTGTTCGAGGAGAACTGCACGGTCTGCATGCTCTGCGCCCGCGAGTGCCCCGACTGGTGCATCTACATCGACTCCCACAAGGAGACCGTGCCGCCCGCGGCGCCGGGCGGACGGGAACGCAGCCGCAACGTGCTCGACCGGTTCGCCATCGACTTCTCGCTCTGCATGTACTGCGGCATCTGCGTGGAGGTCTGCCCCTTCGACGCGCTGTTCTGGTCGCCGGAGTTCGAGTACGCCGAGACCGACATCCGTGAACTGACGCACGAGCGCGAGAAGTTGCGCGAGTGGATGTGGACCGTCCCCGAACCGCCGCCGCTGGACGCCGCCTCGGTGGAGGCGAAGGAGCTGACGGCCGCCCGCCGCGCGGCCGAACGCACCGCCGCTCAGGAGTCCGCCCCGCCCGTCGCCCCGCCGGGCGACGGCGCCGCCGACGACGCGGGGGAGCCGCGGTGAGCGCGGGTGCCCTGCCGGCGCTGCTCGCGGCCGAGGAGAGCGGACGTGGCGTCCTCTCGCCCTCCGGCGTCGAGATCGTCTTCCTGCTGGTCGCGGTCGTCGTCCTCGGTGCCGCGATCCTCTGCGTGACCAGCCGCCACCTGGTGCACGCGGCGCTGTACCTCGTCGTCGCCCTCGGCGGCCTCGCCGTCGAGTACCTGCTCCTGACAGCCGAGTTCATCGCCTGGGTGCAGGTCCTGATCTACCTCGGCTCCGTCGTCGTCCTGCTGCTGTTCGGGCTGATGCTCACCCGCGCGCCCATCGGGCCCTCCCCGGACGCCGACTCGGCCAACAGACCGGTCGCGCTGGTGGTGTCCCTGGCCGCCGCCGCCACCCTCGTGACCCTCGTCGTGGACGCCTTCCGCACCACCTGGATCGACCTGGACACCCCGCACGGCCGGTCCGACGCCCTCGGCGAGAGCCTCTTCCGCGCCTGGGTGCTGCCGTTCGAGGCCCTGTCGGTGCTGCTGCTCGCCGCGCTCGTCGGGGCCATCGTCATCTCGCGCGCCCGCCGCGACGACTCCGAGGAGGGCCGGGGCTGATGCACCTCGTCCACCCGGCCACCCTCGCGGTGCTGCTGTTCTGCGTCGGCCTCTACGGCGTCCTCGCCCGGCGCAACACCGTACTGGTGCTGATGTCGGTGGAGCTGATGCTCGCCGCCGTCAGCCTCAACCTCGTCGCCTTCGACGTGTGGCTTGCCGACGAGCTCCACTCCGGCCAGGTCTTCACCCTGTTCCTGATCGCGCTCGCCGCCGCCGAGATCGGCATCGGCCTCGCCATCGTGCTGCTGGTGTACCGCCGACGCGGCACCGTCGCCCTCGACCGGCTCCGCGCGCTGCGCGACGGCCCCGGGGCCGTCGCGCCACCAGACGAGGTCCACGATCCGGACGCCCGCCCCGCGGCCACAGCGGACGCCGCCGCGCGCGGACAGGAGGCCACCCCGTGACCACCACCACCGCGGCCGTCCTGGCCCTGCTGCTGCCGTTCGCCGCCGCCGCACTGATACTCCTGACCGGCCGGAAGGCGCCGGGCTTCGTGCGCCCGCTCGCCGTGCTGCCGACGGTGGCCGCCGCCGCCCTCACCGTCCTGGTCGCCGTCCGCCAGGGCGGCGGCGCCCCGATCACCGCGGCCACCGTCCTCACACCGACCGGCGACCCGTCTCTTCCCGTCGAACTGGCGCTGCACCTCGACGGGTTCGCGGTGCTGGTCGCCGCGCTGGTCGCGGTCGTCGCCACGGCCGTCCAGCTCTACTCCACCGGCTACCTCCGCGACGACCCCCGCTACCCCTCGTACGCGGCGCTGGTCTCGCTCTTCACCGCGGCCATGCTGCTCGTCGTCTACACCGACGACCTGGTCGTGCTGCTGGTCGGCTGGGAAGTCATGGGCATCTGCTCCTACTTCCTCGTCGGCCACTACTGGGAGCGCCCGGCGGCACGCACCGCGGCGCTCAAGGCGTTCCTGGTCACCAAACTCGGCGACGTGCCGTTCCTCATCGGCATCCTGGTCCTGGCCTCCGAGGCCGGCACCTTCCGCATCAGCCACATCGTCAACGGCCTCAACTCCTCACTCGCCGACTTCGAGCTCGAACGCCCCACCCTGGTGGCGCTGTTGCTCCTCGCCGGCGTTGCGGGCAAGTCCGCGCAGTTCCCGCTGCACACCTGGCTGCCGGGCGCCATGGCCGGCCCCACGCCGGTCTCCGCCCTCATCCACGCGGCGACGATGGTCGCCGCGGGCGTCTACGTCGTGGCGCGACTGCTCCCGGTCTTCACCGCCTCCACCGCCGCGCTGTCCGTGCTCGCCGTCGTCTCCGCCCTCACCGCGGTCGGGGCGGCGATCGCCGCGCTCGCCCAGGACGACCTCAAACGCGTCCTCGCCTACTCGACCATCGGCCAACTCGGCCTGATGACAGGGGCACTGGCCGTCGGCAGCCGCGACGCGGCCGTCTTCCACCTGCTGACGCACGGTGCCTTCAAGGCGCTGCTCTTCCTCGCCGCCGGCGTCCTGATCCACACCGCGGGCACCGGCTCCCTCGGCATCATGGCCCGCACCCGCGACATAAAGCGCCGCGCCCCCGACGCCTTCTGGGCCATGACCATCGGCCTGCTCGCGCTCGCCGCGATCCCCCCGTTCTCCGGGTTCTTCTCCAAGGAAGCGATCCTCCACGCCGCGGAGACCGCCGCCCTCGACCCCGCCGGGGCCCCCGCAGGCGTCCCCGCCGCAGGCGCGTGGCTCGTGCTCGTCGCCACCCTGCTCACGGCGCTGCTCACCGCCGCCTACGCCACCCGGCTGTGGCTCATGGCCTTCCACGACCCGGTCTCCGCACGCCCCGAGCCACTCCCGCAGCCCCCACGCGGCAGCGGTGCCACCACCCTCGTCCTCTGGCTGCTGGCCGTCCCCGCGCTGCTGATGGGCCTCGGCTACCGCTGGCTCCCGTCCTGGCTCGACGGCACCTCGCTCGCCCCCACCCTCGGCACCTCGGCCGTCGCCACCGGCGCCGCCCTCGTCGGCGCCGCCGCGACCTGGGCCGCCTGGCGCCGCCGCTACGAGATGGACGAACCACCGGACCCCGGACCGACGCTGCTCGGCACGCGGTTCCACCGCGGTGCCGCCGCCGGGTTCCACCTCGACACGGCCACCACCGCCCTCGCCGCCCGCCCCACCGAGGGCGCCGCCCGGCTCACCCGCTTCGTCGACAGCGCCGTTGTCGACACCTACGTGCGCGGAGCGGCGGCCCTTCCCGGGCTCCTGGGCCGCCTCGTGCGGCGGGCCCAGAACGGCAACGCCCAGACCTACCTGACCGTGCTGGTCGCCGCCGTCATCGTGCTGCTCGTGACCACCGCCCTCGCAAGCACCGGAGGCTGACCGTCCCGTGCTCACGCTCAACGACTCCGTGACAGCGCCGCTGCTGGCCGCCACCGTTGCCCTGCCCCTGCTCGGCGCGGTGGCGCTGCTCCTCCTGCCGTCCGGCGGTGCCGCCGCCCGCGCCGCCGGACGGATCGGCGTCGCGGTGACCGGCGCCGCACTGGCCGGGACGCTGCTGCTCACCGCCGCGTTCGACCGCGACACGGCAGGGGAACCGCAGGCGGTGACCGACGTGGCGTGGGTCCCGGCCCTCGGCATCCGCCTCCACCTCGGCGTGGACGGCATCTCGCTGCCGCTGCTGGTCCTCACCGCACTGCTCTGCCTGCTGTGCGCCGTGCACGTGCTGCGCCGTCCGCCCGCGGGTGAGGGCGGGGCGGGCCCGCGCGGTCTGGTCGCCCTGCTGCTCGTCCTGGAGACGGGCACCCTGACCACGTTCGCCGCGCTCGACCTCATCCTGTTCTTCCTCGCCTTCGAGACCGTGCTGATCCCGATGTACTTCGTGATCAGTCGGTGGGGCGGCGCCGAACGCGCCGCTGCGGCCTGGAAGTTCGTGCTGTACACCCTGCTCGGGTCGGTGGTGATGCTGCTCGGCTTCCTGTTGGTCGGACTCCAGGCGGGCACCTTCGACATGGTGGTTCTCGCCGAGGCGCACGGCGACGGGCTCAGCCGCACCACGCAGATCCTGGCCGTGCTCGCCATCGGCGTCGGCCTGGCGGTGAAGACCCCGATGTGGCCGCTGCACAGCTGGCTCCCCGACGCCCACACCGCTGCCCCGACCGTCGGCTCGGTGCTGCTCGCGGGTGTGCTGCTGAAGCTCGGCACCTACGGCCTCGTCCGCATCGTGCTGCCCGTGGCCCCCGAAGGCATCCGCTTCTTCGCGCCCTACCTCGCCGCGTTCGCGGTCACCGGCATCATCTACGGCTCGCTGGCCTGCCTCGCGCTGGTGCGGGCGGGCGCCGGGGGCGACCTCAAGCGCCTCATCGCCTACTCGTCGGTGGGCCACATGGGGTTCGTCCTGCTCGGCATCGCCACGCTCACCCCGACCGGCGTCAACGGGGCGCTCTTCGCCAACATCGCCCACGGCGTCATCACCGCGCTGCTCTTCCTGGTGGTCGGTGCCGTCCGGGAACGCACCGGCACCACCGACCTCGACCGACTCGCCGCGCACGGCGGGGGAGCGCGGCTCTACGGTCGGACACCACGGCTCGGGGCTCTGCTCGCCTTCACCGCCGTCGCCTCGCTCGGCCTGCCGGGACTCGCCGGCTTCTGGGGCGAACTCCTGGCCATGCTCGGGGCGTTCAACCCGGCGGAGGGGCTCGCTCGTCCGGTCTTCGTCGTCTGCCTCGCCGTCGCCGGCCTCGGCACGCTCCTGACGGCCGCCTACCTCCTCCAGGTCGTTCGCCGCGTCTGCGCCGGCTCGCAGCCCGCCCCGGCCCCGAGCCCCGACGGCACGGGACCACCCGGCGCCTCCCCGGCACCCCCCGCCGACGCCGCGGACGGGGACACCGCCGACGGGGACGCCGTGGACGCCGGTTCGGCGCCCACCGGGACGGCGACCGCGACCGGTACCGCCGCCACCGCGACCGCCGCCACCACCGCGACCGCCGAGCGCCCGAGTGGCGCGGACCGACAGCCGGAACTGCCCGACCTCCGCGGGGACGAGGCGGCCCTCTTCCTGCCGCTCGCCGCACTCACCCTGCTGATCGGCCTGTGGCCCGCGCTGCTGCTGCGGCTCACCGACCCCGCCGTGCAGCTGCTGCTGGAAGGAGTCGGCCGATGAGCCTCGTCCAGACCATCGACTGGGTCGCGCTGGCCCCTCCCACCGTGGTCGCCGTCACCGCCGTCGCGGTGCTCCTCACCGACCTGTTCCTCCCCGAGGCCCGCAAGCGGCACCTCGGTACCGTCGCCGTGGCGGGGCTCGCCCTCGCGCTCCTCACTCTGCTGCCGCTCCAGCGCGGCGACCGCACCACCTTCTGCCTGGCCGACCGGCCCGACGTCTGCTCCTACAGCGCCGACACGTTCGCCGTCGTCATCCAACTGATCGTGCTCGGAGGTGCGTTGATCGCCGCACTCCTCACCCTGCCCGAGCTGACCCGTCAGCGGGGCGACGACGCCACCGGCGCGCTGCCGCGCGGCGAGTTCTGGTTCCTGCTGCTGGCCTCCGCCTCCGGCGCCGCCCTGCTGCCCGCCGCCCGCGACCTCGCGACCCTGATCCTCGCCATGGAGGTCACCACCCTCCCTGCCTACGCCCTCGTCGCCCTGCGGCGCGGCGACCGGCTCGGGCCGGAAGCGGCGCTGAAGTTCTTCCTCACCTCCGTCGTCGCCACCGCCGTCACCCTCCTGGGCATCAGCTTCGTCTACGCCGGCTCCGGCAGCCTCTTCCTCGGCGGCATCGCAGACGGACTGGCCACGGCCGCCCCCGCACTCGACGCGCTCGTCCGCGCCGGCGTCGTCCTCACCCTCGTCGGGTTCGCTTTCAAGACGGCGGCGGTGCCCTTCCACTTCTGGGTCCCCGACACCTACCTCGGCGCCCCGCTGCCCGTCGCCGCCTACCTGTCGGTGGTCAGCAAGACCGCCGGGCTCGCCGGGCTGATCCTGGTCACCTCCGTCGCCTTCCCCGACCTCGGCGGCACCTGGGGGCCCGTCCTCGTCGTGCTGGCCGCGCTCACCATGACCGCGGGCAACGTCGCGGCGCTCCGCACCGACCCCGACCGCGAGCGGAGCACGGTGCGGCTGCTCGCCTGGTCCTCGGTCGCCCAGGCCGGCTACCTGCTGGTCCCGCTCGCCGCCGCCGGCTACGCCCAGGACGCGGACGGGAGGTCCGCGGCGGTCGGCGCGGCCGTCGCCTACGCGGTCATGTACGCGGCCGTGAACCTGGGGACGTTCGCCGTCGCCGTCCACGTCGCCGGCCGCGCCGGCCGCCACCGGCTCACCGACCACCGCGGGCTTCACGACCGGAACCCCCTGACGGCGCTCGCCCTCGGCTTCTTCCTGCTGTGCCTGGCCGGGCTGCCACCGGGCGTCGCCGGGCTCTTCGCCAAGATCGCCGTCATCCGCTCCGCGGTCCAGGCGGAACTGGCGGTCCTCGCCGTCGTCGCCGCGGTCAACGTGGTGATCGCCCTCGTCTACTACCTGCGGTGGGCCGCCCTGCTCTTCCGCCCGGCCGCCGCGTCGGCCCCGGACACCCCGGCACGCCCGGAGCCGCACGGCGCCCCGGCGCCCACGGTCGGCGTCCCTACGGCGGAGTCCGTGCCCGAGCCGGAGTCCGTGCCCGAGCCGGAGTTCGCGCCCGTACCGGCGGGGCCGGTGGGTGCGGCGGGGCCGACCGGCGCGGTGCGGTCGGCCTCCACGCCCCGTGGCGCGCAGCCAGCCTCGGAGGGGCGCGCGGCTGCGGTGACCGGCGCGCACGACGCCGACACGGCCCCCCGCGCGCCACGCCCCGCTGTCCCCGTCGCGGTGGCGATCGCCGTCACCGCGCTGTTGGCGCTCGCCCTCTCGGTCGCCCCGCAGCTCATGCTCGCGTTGACCTCTCCTGGCACCCTGTTCTGACAGCACGGCCGCGCGGCCCCTGCCCGGAGCGGGCCGTTACCGCGCAACGCCGCCGCGCCCACCCGCGCAGCGGTCGGGGCACGGCCGACCGCGAGACCAGGCCGACCACGGGAGGCGCGACACCGACCGGCCGCCCGCAGCGGGCGTGGAGCCGCGGTTGTCGAGCTGCGGCCGTCGGGGACGCCGCCTGTCCTCCGGCCGGAGAGCCCGGGCGCGGCAGACCCGGGGCGTGCCGCCCGTACCGGGCTGCGCGCCGCCCGCCTCGCCTCGCCGCCCGCCCCGCCGCGCCGCCTCCTACGCACGGCGTTTCCGCGGTGTCCCGCTGCGCCGCGTCCCGGCCCCGGCGCCGGGCGGGGCTGACGTCCGCAGCAGGGAACCGTGTCGTGTGCCGTGGCGTTCATACACCGGGAGTGTCCACTGTTACCGGGAGGTCCCGCCGATAGCGGCGGAAACCCGCCGCTGCCGCCCCCGGGCGGCCCGCCCCGGACGGCCGTCGGCCCGCGGCCTGGTGACAGCGGTGCCCCGCCGAGACCAGCCGTCCGTACCAGCCGAGCCCGCCACGTCCGACGTACCGACCGCGTCGGGGACACCTACCGCCCCCGGCCCCCCCGCACTCCGCGGAGCCCCGCCCGCAGACCCCGCAGACCCCATGCGCCAGACCGTCCCCGACCGCCCCAGACGAGCCGCCGCTCTGTCCCGGTCCGCCCCGCTCCCGGCGGACCGCACGGCTCACCCCGGAAGGCACCCTGTGCACCGCTCCACCAACGGGTTGAAGACCGCCGTGCTCCTCGGCGGCATGTCGGCCCTCATACTCCTCGTCGGCAGCGTCTTCGGCAGCACCGGAGTCGTGGTCGCGCTCCTCGTCGCCGTCACCGTCAACGGCTACGCCTACTGGAACAGCGACAAGCTGGCGCTGCGCTCGATGCGGGCCCGGCCCGTCAGCGAGTTCGAGGCACCCCAGCTCTACCGGATGGTCCGCGAACTCGCTGGGGTGGCACGGCAGCCGATGCCGAGGCTCTACATCTCGCCGACCGAGGCGCCCAACGCCTTCGCCACCGGCCGCAACCCGCGCAACGCCGCCGTCTGCTGCACCGAGGGCATCCTCGCCCTGCTGGACGAACGGGAGCTGCGCGGTGTCCTCGGCCACGAACTGAGCCACGTCTACAACCGCGACATCCTCATCGCCTCGGTCGCCGGTGCCATGGCCTCCGCCGTCATGCTCCTGGTGCAGTTCGCCTGGCTGCTGCCGGGGCGCCCCGGCCGGGGGCCGGGCATCGTCGGCATCGTGCTGGTCGCGCTGCTCGGCCCGATCGCCGCCTCCCTCATCCGCCTCGCCGTGAGACGCTCCCGCGAGTACGAGGCCGACGCGGCCGGCGCCCGGCTCACCGGCGACCCGCTCGCCCTGGCCGACGCCCTCGCCAAACTGGAGCGCGGCACACAGGCGCTTCCGCTGCCGCCGGAGCCCCGCATCGAGGCGGCCAGCCATATGATGATCGCCCACCCCTTCCGGCGCGGTGAGGGCCTGACCAGGCTCTTCGCCACGCATCCGCCGATGGTGGAACGCATCGAGCGTCTGCGCCGCATCGCCGGCGAGAGCCGCTGAGGGGCCGTCCCGCAAGGGGAGCCGAACCGGCCTTTCGGCCGAAGCTTCCGCCACCACGGCGCCCCGGCGTTTGGCCCCGCGCCCACCGGACAACAGCACAGCAACCGTGCGGCGCTCCCAGACGTCCCGACCCACGACCGGGCGTCGTCGCCCGGCACCGCCACCGCGTGCGCACTAGGAGAAGAACTACGTGATCAGGACCGTCCTCAACGTCATCTGGCTGGTCTTCTCCGGTATCTGGATGGCCCTCGGCTACGCCGTCGCCGGCCTCATCTGCTTCATCCCGATCGTCACGATCCCCTGGGGCCTCGCCTGCTTCCGCATCGCGCGGTACTCGCTCTGGCCCTTCGGCTACCGCGTCACCGACCGCCCCGACGCGGGCATCTTCTCCGGGATCGGCAACGTGATCTGGCTGATCGTCGCGGGCATCTGGATCACCATCGGTCACATCACGGCCGGCATCGCCTTCTGCCTCACGATCATCGGGATCCCCTTCGGCATCGCCCACTTCAAGATGATCCCGGTCTCGCTGATGCCGCTCGGCCGCGAGATCGTCCCCACCGACGCCAACCCCGGCTACCACTGGTGACCTCGGCTGCGCCCCGGCTCCGCTGAGCCACCGCCGCTTCCGCCGTTCCCTGCGGACGCCCCGTGCAGCGCCCCGCGCCACGGGGCGTCCCCGCGGCCGGGAGGGCGGGGATGCCCCGTGGCCGGAGCGGTCGCCGGGAGCCGCCGAACGGTCGGGGCTACCCGTTGTCGGTCGGGTCCACGTCCGGCCGGACCGCCTCCGGCCGGGCCACCGCGGTCCGGTCCGGCCCTTCCGGCTTCTGCGGCAGGTCCGGGCCGGCCGCCGGGCCGGGCCGTGAGGCGGGGGCGAACCGGCGACGCGCCGCGTCCTGCTGCGCCAGCCGCCGTAGCGCCGACAGCGCGGTGTCACCGAGCACGGTGCCCACGATCATGGTCTCCGCCATCTCCTCCGGACTGTCGCGGATCTCGTCGACGCAGTCGACATCGGCGGCGGCGATCTGCTCGCTCGCCGCCGCGAACCGGTCGAGTCGCGCGGCGAAGGAGCCGTTTCCGAGGTGCTCCATGGTCGCGAGCGTGTCGGTCAGCGTCCGCGCCGCCGGATGGTCGTGCGGCAACTCCCACCCCCGGTCCGCGATCAGCCGCCGCACCCGTTCCGCCGCCCGCTGCCGGGCCTCCTCGGGGACCGCGGGGTCGGGGTCGTGCCGGGTGACCGACTTGTGGGCGACCGCGAGAGCGCCGTACGTCGACCGATCGGGCACCGCCAACGCCTCCAGCACTTCGCGCGCCGCCACGACGGAGAGACCTCCCACGGTGATGAGTGCCCGTGCCAGCCGCAGCCTCCGGGCGTGTCCGTCGTCGTAGACGGCCTGGTTACGACCGGTCGACTCGCCGGGCGGTAGCAGGCCCTCGCGCAGGTAGTACTTGATCGTCGCCACCGGCACGCCGGTTCGTCGACTGAGCTCGCCGATGCGCATGGTGCTCCTGAGGTGTCGTCCGTGACGTCGCGCCGGACTGTCTGTTGAAAAGGGCTTGCGAATGCCACCCCCAGCTTAGATAGTGCGACTATCTAGATAGTGGTGAGTGCCGCTATCCGTTTGGGGGAGGGGTGGGCATGGCAGCCACGCACAGGCTCGGCGACCGTAACGGGGGTGAAGGCGGCGCCCGTGACGCGGCGAGGTGCGGCCGGCGAGGAGTCCGGCCGAGCGCCGCCGACGGGGTCGTTCTGCACCGACCGCTGCTGGCGCTGGTCGGCCTCATGGTGCTGCTCGCGGTCGTCGCGCTCGTCGGAACGCTGGTGGACGGGAGAACGGTGAACGGAGAGCCGGCCTGGCTCAAGCCGCTGAAGTTCGCCGTCTCCTTCGGCGTCTACGGGGCCACGGCCGTCTGGCTGCTCTCGCTGCTGCCGGCCGGCCCGCGCGGACGGCCCGCAGGGCAGCGCACCGGCACGGTGCTCGCCGTCGCGTCGATCATCGAGGTCGGCCTCATCACCATGCAGGCGGCCCGCGGGAGCCGCAGCCACTTCAACGGTTCCACCGCCTTCGACAGCCACGTCTTCGCCGCGATGGCCGGGGCGGCGGCCGTCATCTGGCTCTCGTCCCTGGGGATCACGCTCCTCGTGCTGCGCCACCGCCTGCCGGACCGGACCCTGGGGCTGGCGCTGCGCGCCGGTATGACGATCGCCGTCGCTGCCATGGCCGTGGCGTTCCTGATGACCACCGGCGACCAGCGTGACCCCGCCGCCGGTGTCCTGGGGGCCCACGCCGTGGGCGTAGCCGACGGCGGGGACGGCCTGCCGGTCGTCGGCTGGTCCGTCGAGGGCGGGGACCTGAGGGTGCCCCACTTCCTCGGCATGCACGCGTTGCAACTGCTGCCGCTGCTGCTGTGGGCGGTCGACCGCGGCGCGCCGCGGTGGCGCCGGCTGGCCGGGCCCGGCGTGCGTCACGGACTGGTGCGCGCCGGGGCGGTGGCCTGCGGTGGTGCGCTCGTCCTCGTCACCTGGCAGGCGTTGCGCGGCCGTCCGCTGCTCGCGCCGGACCCCGCGGGCTGGGCGGGAGTGGCGCTTCTCGTCCTGGTGGCCGCAGGGTTGGTCGCCAGGGCGCTGCGACGCGGGGGAGCGGCGGGCGCCGGGCCGGCGGCGGCCGACGGTGGGCCGATGGCGGGCGCGCGATCGGAGGAGCCCGGCGCCGGCTCGGCCGCGGGTGGCGCTCCGTCCGCGCCGGGGCGGGCGAGGGGCTGATGGCACCCCCTGCGGTGACACCTGCTGACCGGGTGCGGCGAAGGGCCGGGAGCGCCGCGGCGCGGCGTCCCGGCCGTTCCGTGACGGGCTGCTGAGGGTGAAAGATCAGCGGTAGTTGACGAACTGCAGCGCGAAGTCGAAGTCCGCGCCCTTGACGAGCTGCTGGACCTCCTGGAGGGCGTCGCGGCTCTTGGAGCTGACGCGGAGCTCGTCGCCCTGCACCTGGGCCTTGACGCCCTTGGGGCCCTCGTCGCGGATCAGCTTGGCGACCTTCTTGGCGTCGTCGGTCGAGATGCCCTCCTTGATGGTGGAGAACAGCTTGAAGTCCTTGCCGGACGCCTGCGGCTCGCCGGAGTCGAGGGCCTTCAGCGAGATGCCTCGCTTGATCAGCTTGGTCTGGAAGATGTCGAGCACGGCGTTGACGCGCTCCTCGGCGTTGGCCCGGATCTCGATCCGCTCACCGGACCACTCGATCGAGGCGCCGACACCCTTGAAGTCGTAGCGCTGCGAGATCTCCTTGGACGCCTGGTTGAGTGCGTTGTCGACCTCCTGCCGGTCGACCTTCGAGACGATGTCGAAACTGGAGTCGGCCATGGTCGGGCTCCTCGTGCGTAGCTCGGGCATAACGGTGTACCGCTGGGCAAGCCTAGTCACCCGCCGCGGTACCGCCCGGGGCGACAACCGGGTGGCGGACCACCCCCGCCCATCGGGTAGGGTTTACCCCGTTGCCGAGCGACGCGCAGGTGTCACGGCAGCAATCCCAGGCGGTGTGCCCGAGCGGCCAAAGGGAGCAGACTGTAAATCTGCCGGCTCAGCCTTCCCAGGTTCGAATCCTGGCGCCGCCACAGCGGGAAGAAACCCCCTCCGACCTCGCGAAAGCGCAGGTCGGAGGGGGTTTTCTCTTGGGTGCGCCGCTTCCGGCGAGGCGCGGCCGTGTCTCACCTCATGCCGCCCCTATCCCGCCGTTGATCAGTGCGCGTCCCCCCCCGGTGTCCCCCGGGGGAGAGCTGGTCACTCCGGCTCGTTCCACTCCCGGAGGGCTGCGTCGATCCTGCTGTTCGCCCGTTCCTGCGTCTGGTCGAGCACCTTGGCGTAGACCCGGTGGAGAACGGCGATGCTGTGCCCGGCGCGGCGTGCGCACTCCCCGGCGTCCACGCCGGAGCTGAGCCAGAAGGACACCCCGGCATGCCGCGGGTCGTACGGTCGGCGAGCGAGCAGCGAGGCCCTCTTCGCTTCGGTCAGCACCTCCCGGGGCGACGTCGCGGCGTGTCACTCCGTCCGTCCGGATCGACGGCGGTCGGGCGCCGGGCGGCATGCGCGGTCGGGACGACGGTACGAGGTGCACGGCACGCGACCACAGTCACCGTGCTCCGGTCCAGACCGCCTGCGCTGGTTGGCGGGATCTGCTCGTGCCGCCTCCCGGGGTCTCGTTCGGCGTGCTGTGCGCTCGCCGCCGAACGGGTGGCCGACTACCAGCCGCCCGTTGTGACGTGTGCCCGGCGACCCGGCGGGGTGGCCCACCGATGCGCGCCTCGGCTCTGACCTGCCGATTTCGTGCACGCCGGCGCCCTGGCCGGCGCGGTGGGCCCGGCTCTCGCTGATGCCGCCGCGCCCCGCGCACGGCGGCCTGCCTGCAACGGCAAGCCGTCCTCCCGGTAACCCGGCGGGCAGCGGAATGGCCGGAAGCAATGGCTGGGAACCCTCGGTCCGTCACCTGAACAGGTGATCTTCTGGCGCGCGGCCCCCGGTCCGTCGCAGGCGGGCCTAACGTGACGTCCGGTCCGCGGGGGACTTCAGGAGCCGGACGCCGTTGTGTCGTCGGCCCCGCGGAGTCCCGCGTGGTGCGACAGCCCGGCGCGATCGCGGGGCACATCCCGTACATCGCTCAGGGGTGAGACGGCTTGACGACACATCGGTTGACACGCCGGACCGGCCTGCCCGGCGCACGCCCCGGGCGCCCGGGCCCTGCCGGGGTGACGGCCCATCACGCCGGTACGGCCCGCCGCCCTTCGGTGCACCGGGACCCGCACCCCGCCCCGGCGCCGACCGGAGGCCGCACCAGCCG
>NZ_JAAVJB010000126.1 GCF_012034385.1 Streptomyces spiramenti | reverse complement strand
AGACCCCGACCCCGACCCCGGCGCCCGCGGGCGCCGGGGTCGGGGTCGGGGTCTGGGCGTCAGCCGAGGCGGTCGACCAGGGCGTGGTACTCGTCCCACAGTTCCTTGGGGGTGTGGGCCCCGAAGGTGTTGAGGTGGTCGGGGACGAGGGACGCCTCCTCCCGCCACACCTCCGTGTCGACGTCGAGCAGGAAGGCCAGGTCGGCGGCGGACAGGTCCAGACCGTCGGTGTCCAGGGAGTCCGGGGTCGGCACGGTGCCGATGGGGGTGGTGACACCCTCGGCCTCCCCGTTGAGCCGACCGACGATCCACTTCAGCACGCGGCTGTTCTCGCCGAATCCCGGCCAGACGAAGCGGCCCGCGTCGTCCTTGCGGAACCAGTTGACGTAGTAGATCTTCGGAAGCTTCTCCGGGTCGGCGTGCTGCCCGACCTTGATCCAGTGCGCCATGTAGTCGCCCATGTTGTAGCCGCAGAACGGGAGCATCGCGAAGGGGTCGCGGCGCAGTTCGCCGACCTTGCCCTCGGCGGCGGCGGTCTTCTCCGAGGCGACGTTGGCGCCGAGGAAGACGCCGTGCTGCCAGCTGCGGGACTCGGTGACCAGCGGGACGGCGGAGGCGCGGCGCCCACCGAAGAGGATCGCGGAGATCGGGACGCCCTTGGGGTCCTCCCACTCGGGGGCGATCGTCGGGCACTGCGAGGCGGGGACGGCGAACCGGGCGTTGGGGTGCGCCGCGGGGGCCTCGGAGTCCGGGGTCCAGCTGTTGCCCTTCCAGTCGGTCAGGTGGGCCGGCGCCTCCTCGGTCATCCCCTCCCACCAGACGTCCCCGTCGTCGGTGAGGGCGACGTTGGTGAAGACGGTGTTGCCCCAGAGCGTCCTCATCGCGTTGGCGTTGGTGTCGTCGCCGGTGCCGGGCGCGACGCCGAAGAAGCCTGCCTCGGGGTTGATGGCGTACAGCTGCCCGTCGTCACCGAACCGCATCCAGGCGATGTCGTCGCCGATGGTCTCGACCGTCCAGCCGGGGATCGTGGGCTCCAGCATGGCGAGGTTGGTCTTGCCGCAGGCGGAGGGGAAGGCGGCGGCGACGTACCGGGGGTCGCCGGTCGGCGGCGTCAGCTTGAGGATGAGCATGTGCTCGGCGAGCCAGCCCTCGTCGCGGGCCATGACGGAGGCGATCCGCAGCGCGTAGCACTTCTTCCCGAGGAGGGCGTTGCCGCCGTAACCCGAGCCGTAGGACCAGATCTCGCGGTCCTCGGGGAAGTGGGAGATGTACTTGGTCGCGTTGCAGGGCCACGGCACGTCCGCCTCGCCGGGCGCGAGCGGCGCCCCGAGGGTGTGGACGGCCTTGACGAACGCGCCGTCGGTGCCGAGCTGGTCGAGCACCTCGCGGCCCATGCGGGTCATGGTGCGCATGGAGACGGCGACGTACGCGGAGTCGGTGATCTCCACACCGAGCGCGGAGAGCGGGGAGCCGAGGGGGCCCATGCAGAACGGCACCACGTACATGGTGCGTCCGCGCATCGCGCCGCGGAAGATGCCGCCGGCGCCCTCCGGTCCGGTGCCCGTACCGGTGAAGATCTCCCGCATCTCGGCGGGGGCCTTCCAGTGGTTGGTGGGGCCGGCGTCCTTCTCCTCGGCGGAGCAGATGAAGGTCCGCGTCTCGACGCGGGCGACGTCCGTCGGGTCGGAGGCGGCGTAGTAGGAGTTGGGGCGCTTGACGGGGTCGAGCCGTGTGAAGGTCCCCCGTCCCACCAGTTCCTCGCACAGCCGCTCGTACTCGGCCTCCGAGCCGTCGCACCAGACGACGCGGTCGGGCTGGGTGAGCGCGGCGATCTCGTCGACCCAGGCGGCGAGCTCGCGGTGCTGCGTGGGGGCTGCGGTGGTGGGAGCCGTTGAGGTGGGCGCCACGGTTTGCTCCAGAGGGTTTCGGGGGTGCTGACCGGGCAGCGCACATCTGCCCGGGGTGAGCATCGGACGGAACGGACGTCCGACTCGTCGGTGGGCGACCCGGACGCCGATCGCGCTCATCCGGTACCGACCAAGCTCATCTGATAGTGCCAACTCCTCTCGTCTGTGTCCAGTGCGCGCTCAGGTGAGCAGCACCACTCGCACGGATGGCCCGCACAGGGGCCGAACGGGTGCGGCAAGCACCACCGGCCGACGGGGAGGACCACCCGATCGATAACCTACGGAAGCGTAGGTAGCATCGGTACATGACGACGCTCCCTGCGGCTCCGGCGCCCGCGCCGGTCCCCGACGACTCGCAGGCCACCGACCCCGCGGCGCTCGCGGTGACGCCGGTGGCGGGGGTGACGGCCGGTGCCGACACCCTGAAACCCCTGCTCCGGGGCTGGCTGCACGCGGGCATGTTCCCGGCGGTGATCGCAGCCGGGCTGCTGCTCACCGCGATGGCGGGCAGTCCCCAGGCCCGTCTGGCCTGCGCGATCTACGCGCTCACCGCCTGCCTGCTGTTCGGCGTGAGCGCCCTGTACCACCGGGGCGACTGGGGACCTCGCGGCGAGGCGGTGCTCCGCCGCATGGATCACGCCAACATCTTCCTGATCATCGCGGGCACGTACACGCCGCTGACGATCCTGCTGCTCGACGACGGCCGTCAGCAGGTGCTGCTGTGGGGGATCTGGGCCGCCGCGGCGGCGGGGATCGCCTTCCGCGTCTTCTGGGTCGGTGCGCCCCGCTGGCTCTACACGCCGTGCTACATCGCGATGGGCTGGGCGGCCGTCTTCTTCCTGCCGGACTTCCTGCGGACCGGCGGCATCGCCGTCCTCGTCCTCGTCATCGTCGGCGGGCTGCTCTACAGCGCCGGGGGCGTCGTGTACGGCATCAAGCGCCCCAACCCCTCCCCCCGGTTCTTCGGGTTCCACGAGGTCTTCCACTCCCTGACGCTGGCCGCGTTCGCGGTGCACTACGCCGGGATCTTCCTGGTCGCGTACCAGCACGCCTGACCGGACCGAGCGGACGGCAGCACGGGGGCGTGCTCACTGGTCCGGCCCGCCGCACGGCAGGCTCCGGCCGGTGCACGGCCGCCGCCGCACCGGTGGGCTTCGTTCCGGGGCACGCCGCGCGGCGTGCCCCGGAACGTCCGGGACCTCGCTACTCGCCCCCCGGCTCGTCACCGCTCAGCTGAGCGGCCAGCGCGGCCGGGTCGGTGACCGGCAGCCCGCAGACGAAGTGGCGGCAGACGTAGGCGGTGGGAGCGCCCGCAGTGGTCGTGCGACCGGTCAGCAGGGGCACGCCCCCGGCTCGTGGCCACCTCACGCCCGCCGGCACGTCGGCGCCCGTACCCGCCGCGTCCGTCCTGTCGCCCGCGTCCGCCGTGTCGCCCGGACCGTGGGCGACGACCGCCCCCGGCGCGGTGGCGCGCAGCGCGGTGGCGAGCAGCGCGACCGTACGCGGGTCGTCCGACGGGCCCACGACCGCGACCTCACGGGGGCCGTCGAGCGCCGCCTCCGCCACCGCCAGGCCCCAGCCGACGAACCTCGGCGCCTTCTCCCCGAGCGCGGCGACGATCCCCAACGCACGTTCGGCCGCGCTGCGGTGCCGATCGCTTCCGGTGTACGCGGCGTGTGTCAGCAAGGCACCCGCCGCCGCCGTCCACCCCGAGGGGGTGGCGCCGTCCGTGGGGTCCTGCGGACGCCTGATCAGCCGCTCGGCATCGTCGGCCGTGTCGTACAGCGCCCCGTTGTCGTCGCGGAAGCGGGTGAGAACCACCTCCAGCAGGGTGCCCGCGATCTCCAGCCACGAGCTCTCACCGGTCACCGCGTAGAGCGCGTGCAGCCCCTCGGCGACGTCCGCGTAGTCCTCCAGGACGCCGGTTCCGGAGCCGACGACCCCGCCCCGGGAGGTGCGGGCGAGCCGACCGGATTCGGAGAGGTGCCGGGAGAGCAGCAGGTCGGCGGCGCCCGCGGCGGCCTCCACCAGGTCCGGCCGCTCCAGGCAGGCGCCGGTCTCGGCCAGGGCCGCGATCGCCAGGCCGTTCCACGCCGCGATCACCTTGTCGTCCCGGCCGGGCCGCGGCCGTGACGCGCGGACGTCCAGCAGTCGCGCGCGGACGGCTTCCGGAACGTCCTCGCCGGGGAGCTGCAGCACCGAGGCGCCGCCCTCGAAGGTGCCCGCCTCCGTCACCCGGAACCGCTCCGCGGCCAGGGCGGCGTCCTGCGGGCCCAGCGCCTCGACCAGCTGCTCCGGCGTCCAGACGTAGAAGACGCCCTCACGGTGCGGCGCGTCGGCCTCCGGACCGGTGGCGCTGTCGGCGTCGAGCGCCGAGGCGAACCCGCCCTCCTCGGTGAGGAGTTCCCGAACCATGAACTCCGCGGTGGAGAGAGCGACCCGGCGGGCGAGCGGCGAGCCGGACGCCTTCCACCAGCGCGTGTAGACCCGACAGAGCAATGCGTTGTCGTACAGCATCTTCTCGAAGTGCGGAACGACCCACTCCCGGTCGACCGCGTAGCGAGCGAAGCCGCCCGCCAGCTGGTCGTGGATGCCACCGCGGGCCATGGCCTCACAGGTGCGGGCGACCATCTCCAACGCGCCCTCGGACCCGGTGCGGGCGTGGTGTCGCAGCAGGAACTCCAGCACCATCGGCGGCGGGAACTTCGGGGCGCTCCCGAAGCCGCCGTTCCGCTCGTCGAACTCGCGGGTCAGCCCGAGCAGGGCGACGGACAGCAGTGCCGCTTCCGGCGGGTGCGGGGCGTCGTAGTCCACGGCCCGACCGTGCAGCTGCCCGGTGATCCCGGCGGCGACCCGGCCGACCTCGTCGCGCCGCTCGGTCCACGCCGAGGTCACGCCCTCCAGCACCTGGCGGAAGGAGGGCAGTCCCTGGCGCGGCGAGGGCGGGAAGTAGGTGCCGAAGTAGAAGGGCTCGCCCTCGGCGGTCATGAACACCGTCATCGGCCACCCGCCCTGACCGGTGGCGGCCTGCACGGCGTCCATGTAGACGGAGTCCACGTCGGGTCGCTCCTCGCGGTCCACCTTGACGGCGACGAAGCGCTCGTTGAGGTAGGCGGCGACCTCCGGGTCCTCGAAGGACTCGTGCGCCATGACGTGGCACCAGTGGCAGGCGGAGTAGCCGACGGACAGCAGCACGGGGACGTCGCGCCGTCTCGCCTCCTCGAACGCCTCGTCGCACCACGGCCACCAGTCGACCGGGTTGTCCGCGTGCTGAAGCAGATAAGGAGAGGTCACACCAGCCAACCGGTTCATGCGGCCCAGGCTCTCACGCCGGCACGGCCCTGCCGGTTCGGCCCGCAAGCCCCCGCCCTACTTGGCCGGTTTGCTCTCATGCGCCATCACGTGGCGAATGCGGATCGCCCCTCTTGTGCCTCAGCTCCCCCTTCCGGACGGTTGGAGGGTCTGCTCCGACCCAAAGCCGGTGCCCGGCTGAAAGCGGGCAGTACGCTGAGTCGAGCAGCACCGCATCCTCGAAGGAGGTACTCCATGACCGCCGAGATGGTGGCGCCCGCGTGGATGCACACGCAGATCAGCGCGGAACAGTACGACTCCTGGTCCGAGGAGCAGTGCGCCGGCATCGAGATCGTGGACGGGATGGTCGTCGTGAGCCCGAGCGCCTCCAAGCGGCACAACCGGCTGGCCCGCCTCCTGGCCAATGCCCTGGACGCCGCCGCGGGCCCGGACTGGAACGCCGACACGGACTTCGATGTCCGCCTGCAGGACGTTCCGCTCACCAACCGCCGACCGGACGTCACCGTGTACCGGGCGGAAACCATCGACCTCACGCCCACCCGCCCCGAGCACGTACTCCTGGTCGTCGAAGTCGTGTCACCCGGCTCGGAGACCACCGACCGGATCGTGAAGGTCGACCAGTACGCCAAGGCTGGCATCCCCTTCTACTGGCGGGTCGAGCAGGCCGCCACCGGCGTCCCGATCGTCTACACCTACGTCCTCGACCCCGCCACCAGGGCCTACCGGGACACCGAGGTGTTCACCGGCACTGTGAAGGTCACCGCGCCATTCCCTGTCACGGTCGACCTTGGGGCCCTGTGAGCAACGAGGAATCGCCCGCGCCCTCGGCGCCTCCGACGCCCTGTGGGCTGAGACATGTCCGCCGTCGGGGGCCTCTGGGCATCGGCCCCCGTTCGACCCGGACCCGTCGTAGGCGGTCCGGAGGCAAGCTGGACAGCTTCAACCAGGTGCCGACCCGTGCGTTCTCGCCGGGGATGAGCCGTGTGGTGAGTCGCCCCCCGCTTCATGCCCGTCCCCCTGAAGGCGTCGTCAGCGGATCACTACGTCGTGGTGATCGCTGGCGACGACCCTGCCGTCCTTGAGGATCCATACCTCCACGTCATGCCGCCCCCGATACTTGGTGCGCTCATAGATCCGTGGTCCGCGCCCTGGCGTGATCTGACCACGCAGTCCGTCGGCGCTCTCGGCGTCCGGTCCGTAGTTGCGGACCTTCCACCAGATGTCGTACGGCTGCGAGGCGTCGGTGCTCACCGTGAAGTAGATGTCCCGGCCGACGAGGGCGAAGCCGGTACGGCGCAGGTCCACGGATCCGGTGCCGATGGGTTCGCGACACGGGCTTCGATCCGGGCCCAGCGTCCACCCGCCCACCGCACGCCCATCTCCTCGATGAACCTCTCCGACGGTGCCCGGGTGGCCCCTTCCGCCGAGGCCGGCTGCCCGGCCTTGGCAAGGGAGGCCGCTGCCGTCGTGGCCGGCGTCCTGAACCCGTCGCCGAAGAGTTCCTGCCAGAGCTTGACGCTCTTGTCCTTGTCCTGCTCGTCCAGGGCCGTACGCATCCGGGTCGCATCCGACTGAATGTGCTTGGCGAAGTTGGCGTACCGGTCCTGATCCCAGCGGTGGTTGAAGCTGGTCTGCGGGCAGCTCGGGTCGGCGACCACGGGCATTAGCGGGTTGAGGGACAGCCACGCGACGAGGTCCTCGATAAGGTGGACCAGAGTGGTGGTCACCCCGCTGTAGCGGTTGCTCGTGTCGTACACCTGGACCCGTTCGCCGAGCAAGGCGGTCAGGATCACCGAGGGGATACGAAAGGTGTCCTTGGAGTCCCGCAGATACTTCACCATGCGAATCACCTTGCGCAGGTTGCCGCCAGTCAGCGAGTCCTTCTCCTTCATCCACGCGGTGTCACCCTCGGGGTTGGTCTCCTCGAACTCCTCTACCTCCGAGTTGACGATTACTTGCCGACCGCCAGGCAGGATGAGGTGGGGGACAATGTCGACGTGGCAGTCGCCTTCTACTGGCGGGTCGAGCAGGCCGCCACCGGGGTCCCGATCACATCAGGGATTGGCGCACCGGGAAGCAACAACGCACTGGCCACTCCCAGCAAGGCCAGCACATCCGGAGTGGGGCCTCCCCCGGCACGAAGAGGCTTGCGCGGCTGATCCCGATGAACCCGCGATCACGGTTCTCCGCCCACCACTCCGGGCCCAGCAAAGAGACCGGGTTGACGGGCGGGCAGGTCATCTCATGTCGGCCCGTCACACGGTGGGGTTGGCGCGGTCGCCCGGTTCCAGGATCGCCGTGCCGCTCCTCCACGTCTCCACGTACCGATCAGGCGCGATGGCCAACCGCTCCTGCGCCAACGCGCCGATCTGGACATCAAGGTCATCACGTTCGGCACCCATGAGATCGCCGCATGGCGCCACGTCTGGTAGGCACTCATGGCTTCTGCAAGTGCTGGAGGAGATACGGCGAGGTCACATCAGCCAACCGGTTGAGCCGGCCCAGGCTCTCACAGCGTCTGCCGCGACCGGTGGAGCACTGACGAGCCCGCCTCACTTGGCCGAACTGCACTTATGCGCCGACCGCGTCTCGGGAGGGGGACGGGGGCCGCGCGACTCAGACGGTCGGGGCTGCCTCATTCGGAGCTCGGCAGCCGGCGCGGAGCGCGCACCGCCGGGGCCTGGTGGCAGGTCGTGCGGTGCTGGTGGGCCGGAGCGGCAGCGGGGGCACAGGCCTGGCCCGTTGTCCGGCCCGTCGCCGGGCTGCGGGCCGGTTTCCCGGCCCGCAGGCCGGGTGGGGGTCTGCGTCAGCCTGCGACGTACGGCTTGGCGTCGATGATCTTCACCTTCGCGACGCTGCCGTTGGGCATCTCGTACTGGGCGTCCTCGCCGGCCTTCTTGCCGTTGACCGCCTTCCCGAGCGGCGACTGCGGGGAGTAGGTGTCGATGTCGCCGGAGGCGTACTCGCGGGAGGCCATGAGGAAGACGAGGGTGTCGTCCTCGTCGCCGTCGAAGGCGACCGTGACGACCATGCCGGGCTCGACGACGCCGTCGTCGGCGGGGGCGGCGCCGACCTGCGCGGTGCGCAGCAGCTCCTCCAGCTGGCGCACGCGGGCCTCCTGCTTGCCCTGCTCCTCCTTGGCGGCGTGGTAGCCGGCGTTCTCCTTGAGGTCGCCCTCCTCGCGGGCGGCCTCGATCTTGCGGGCGATCTCGGTGCGGGCGGGCCCCGTGAGATGTCCCAGCTCCCCCTTGAGCTTGTCGTACGCCTCCTGGGTCAGCCAGGTCACGTTGTCGCTGGTCTGGGTCACAGGTGCTCCTCGGGTTACTGGTGCGAATACAAACAAGGCCCGACCCGGCGACTCCTTGCCGTGCCGGGTGGGCGAAAGATCGATGATAGACCAAGCATCATCGAGTTGCGAGAGGGTTACCCTCCGGGTTCACCGGCAAACCAGCCGCGACCCGCACCCGCGTTGACCTGCCGCTTCCCCGGCAGCCCCGCGACGCGTCCGGTGACTGCCGGTGGCCGTCGCGGTGCCGGGTCGGCGCGTGCGGCGGCGGCCGTGCCGGAGTCGGGCCGCGTTCGGATCGCGTCCGTTCACGCTCCGCGACGGCCGGGTCGGGGGTGCGGCGGCGCCGGATCGTGGCCGCCGGATCGTGGCCGTCGAACCGGGTCAGTCGCCGGCGGAGCAGCTGAGGAGCTCGGCGCTGGTGGCGAGCTCCGTGGTGCGCAGCGTGTGCGCCCGGTGGACGGTGGCGCCCTCCGCCTCGAAGCGGAAGTCGACGCGGCCGACCTCCAGGCCGTCCTCCGCCTGGGAGCGGACGGTGCAGACCGCCGGGGTGCCGTCGGCCTTGCGTACCTGGAGGGTGACCTCGACCTCGGTGTCGGAGACCACGGTGAAGCCGGTCAGCTCCCCGGTGACGTCCTGCTTGCCGATGTAGGAGATGCCGGACCAGGCGATGAAGGCGAGAAAGAGCACACCGAGCACGCCCCCGACGATCTTGAGGCCGCGGTCGTCGCTCCGGCCGGCCGGCGGGCCGTAGCGCCCGGCGGGCGTCGCCGCGTCGGCGCCGGTCGCGCCCTGGCCGGGGGCCTTCCCCGAGGCGGGCGAGGCTGCGGCGTCCCCCTGCTGGGGGGCGTCGGGCTGGTCACCTGCGGTCGGCATGGCGGCGGTCCTCGGTGATCGGGTGGTGCGGTGGCGGGCGTCGGCCCCGGCTCCGCCCGGTCGCGTCCCACCGGCCGCGGGCCGGAGGGCGGGAGGGCGGGAATGGAGTGTCGGCGCCATCAGTCACTATAGAAGCCGATTGGCGGACCAAGATGACGAGGATCGTGCCTTGACCGAACAACTGCGGCTCATGGCCGTGCACGCGCACCCCGACGACGAGTCGAGCAAGGGCGCGGCCACCATGGCCAAGTACGTGGCCGAGGGCGCCGATGTGCTCGTCGTCACCTGCACGGGCGGCGAGCGCGGCTCGGTGCTCAACCCCAAGCTCCAGGGCGACCCGGAGATCGAGAAGAACATCCACGAGGTGCGCGCCCGCGAGATGGACCGCGCCCGGGAGATCCTCGGTGTGCGGCAGGAGTGGCTGGGGTTCGTGGACTCCGGCCTGCCGGAGGGCGACCCGCTGCCGCCGCTGCCCGAGGGCTGCTTCGCGCTGCTGGACGTCGAGGAGGCGGCGGAGCCGCTGGTGCGGCTGATCCGTTCGTTCCGCCCGCAGGTGATCACCACCTACGACGAGAACGGCGGCTACCCGCACCCCGACCACATCATGACGCACCGGATCTCGATGGTGGCCTTCGAGGCGGCGGGCGACAAGGACCGGTTCCCGGATGCGGGCGAGCCCTGGCAGCCGTCGAAGCTCTACTACAACCAGGGCTTCAACCGGCCGCGGACGGTCGCGCTGCACGAGGCGCTGCTGGCGCGCGGCATGGAGTCGCCGTACGCGGAGTGGCTGGAGCGGTGGGAGGAGATCAGCCGCAAGGACCGTGAGCTGACGACCTTCGTGCCGTGCGGGGAGCACTTCGAGACCCGCGACCGGGCGCTGCTGGCGCACGCCACCCAGATCGACCCGGACGGGGGGTGGTTCCGGGTGCCGCTGTCGGTGCAGCGGGAGGTGTGGCCGACCGAGGAGTACGAACTCGCCAAGAGCGTGGTGGAGACCACCCTCCCCGAGTCGGACCTGTTCGCCGGTGTCCGCGACAATGGCTGACATGACTGACCTGATCCCCCTCGCCCGGGAGCTGGACGAGTTCACGGTGACGCCGGGTGCTCTCGGCTTCGTGGTCTTCGCCGCGCTCGGTCTGGCCGTGTGGATGCTGCTCCGGTCGATGACCAAGCAGCTCAACCGGATCGACATCAAGGAGTCGGGGGACACCCCCTCGGCCTCCTGAGCGGTGGCGGCGCACGCCCCCCGTCGTCGGTGTCCGCGCCCTGAGGGCCGGTGACCGGGGCGGGGGCATCGGCGCGTCCGGTGGGGGCGGCGTCCCGCTGCCCCCACCGTGGCCCGCCCGTCCCCCGGGCGCCCCGACGGGCGCCGCTCGCTCAGCCGACCCCGAGCACGTCCGAGGCGGCCCGGCGCGGCACCATCCCGAGCCGCCAGGCGGACCAGACCCGGTCGTCGAGCCCCTGGCCCCGGCCGAGCATCAGCGAGTAGCTGTGCACCGCGCGGGTGAGCTCGGTGTCCCGCCAGGGCCCGTCCTCCTCGCGGAGCAGCGCCTCGACCTCCTCGCGGGCCGCGGCCTCACCGGCCTCCACGCCTCCGGGTGACGCCAGCGGCAGCAGGGTGGCGCGCAGGAAGCGCGCCCATTCCGCGCCCCGCACGTCGGGGCGGTTCTCCCCGTAGCCGGCGGTGAAGACCTTCAGCGATTCGTCGGCCAGTTCCAGCGCGCGGTCGGGGCGCCCGTTGCCCGCGTCGATGACGGCGAGTTCGAGGCCGGTCCAGCCCTGGCCGTGGAGGACGCCGGCGCGTTCGTAGTCGCGGCGGGCTGCGGCGAGCAGTTGCCGCGCGAAGCCGCTGTTGTGGAGCGACCCGGTGCGTTCGGCCTTCTGGTCGCGGGTGACGCGGGCCTCGTGGTGCCGGGCGCAGGCCACGCCGTAGCGGTCGGGCATCTGGTTGAACATCGTGCGGGCGCGTTCCAGGGTGCGCATGGCGGTGTTGAGGTTCCCGGCGTCCTCCTGGGCCTGGCCCAGGTGGAAGAGGGTCCATGCCTCGCCGCGGGTGTCGCCGTTCTCGCGGTGCTGGGCGAGCGCGGAGCGCAGCTGGTCCTCGCCTGCGGCGCTGTCCCCGGCGATGACGCGGACGGTCCCGAGCTGGGTGAGGACCCACGCCTGGCCGCGGACGTCACGGGAGCGCTCGTAGAGCTCCTGCGAGGTGCGGAGCTCGGTCTCGGCCTCCGCCACCGCGCCGCGTCGCATCGCGGTCTGGCCGAGGTGGAGCCGGGCCCATGCCTCCCCGTGGACGGAGCCGCTGGACCGGTGGAGTTCCAGGGACTCCGCGAGGAGTTCCGCCGCGGTGGACAGCCGGCCGCGTTCGCGTTCCACGGCGGCGAGCGCGTGGAGGGTCCAGGCACGGTCGCCGGGGAGGGTGTCGCGGGGCTGGAGGTCGAGTGCCTGGGTCAGTTTGGCGAGGGCCTCGGCGAGGTGCCCCTGGTGCTGGAGCGTGATTCCCAGGTCGCGGAGGGCACGGGCGGCACCGGCCTGGTTGCGGGCCTCCTGGTAGAGGTTGACGACGCGGGAGAGGGTGGAGTGCGCCTTGTCGAGTTCGCCGAGCTGCCGTTCGGCGACGCCGGTCCGCCAGGTGACGGAGCGGGTGAGCAGCCCCTGGTCGACGGACTGGGCGAGTTCGTTGAGTTCGCCCAGTCGGTAGAGGTCGCCGCGCAGGAGGCAGTAGTCGGCGAGTGCCCCGAGCAGGTGCTGGACGGCCCGGGGGTCCACTCCCTCGTCCGCGTGGCGGAGGGTGGCGGTGATGAAGTCGCTCTCGTCGTCGAGCCAGCGGAGCGCGGCGCTGACGGAGCTGAACCCGTGGCCGCCGGCGGCGGCGGGGAGCAGGTCGGCGCGGGTGGAGGTGTTGCCGTCGACGAGCCGGATCACGGTGTCGGCGAGCTCGGCGTAGCTGCGGATGAGGCGTTCCTGTGCGGCTGCGCGCTCGGGTCCGGTCTCCTCCTCGGCGAGCCGGGCACGGGCGAAGCGGCGCACGAGGTCGTGGAGGCGGAACCGGTCGCCGCGCACGGTGCGGATGAGGCCGGCCTCGGCGAGGTCGCCGAGGTGGCGGGCGGCCTCCTTCTGAGGGCGGTCCAGCAGGGCAGCGGCGGCGCGGGGGCCGAGGCTGGCGCGGCCGGCGAGGGCGAGGCGGCGCAGCAGGCGCCGGACGTCCTCGCTCTGCTCGGCGTAGCGGGCGTGGAGCACCCGTTCGGCCTCGCTGCCGGCGGTGTCGCCCAGAAGGCCGTCGCCGGGGTCGGCGTCCTGGGGGTCGGCAGGCTCGGCCCCGGGCGGGCCCGGCGGGGTCGGGCCGGCCCCGGGCAGGGCGGTGTCGAGCGCGGCGGCGAGTTCGGCGGGGGTGCGGGTGGCGAGCCCCGGTCCCGCCATGCGCAGCAGCAGCGGGCGGTGTGCGCAGACCTCGGCGAGGCGGGTCCAGGAGGGGTCCTCGTCGGGCGGCAGGGGCGCGTCGGTGGTGGTCTCGCGCAGGGTGGTGCGCAGCAGCTCCACGGCGGCCGGGGTGTCGAGGGGGCCGACGGCGAGGTGGTGGACGGAGGCGGGGGCGTCGCTGAGGTCGAGGGGCTCGGTGGTGGTGACCAGGACGAGGGAGCTGGAGCGCTCGGGGACGAGCGTCCTGACCTGCGCGGCGTCGGTGGCGTCGTCGAGGATGATCACGACGGGGAGTCCGGTGAGGTGGCGGCGGTAGCGTTCGACGAGGCGGCCGAGCTGCGCCTCGCCGTCGGTGCCTCGGACGTTGCCCTCGCGGAAGAGCAGCTGGTCCTGGGGGGCGCCGAGGCGGCTCATGAGGTGGAGCAGGGCGTCGCGGGTGGAGATCTCGTCGACGCTGTGGCCACGGAGGTCGGCGAGGCAGGCGCCGCGGAAGAGCGAGCGCAGCTCGTGCGCGGCCCAGCGGGCGAGCATCGTGCGCCCGGAGCCGGGTGGGCCGTGGAGGACGACGACGGTGGGCCGGGTGTCGGTGCGGGCGCGGTCGCGGTTGACCCACTGGGTGATGTCGGCGAGCTGGTCGCGGCGGCCGATGAAGGGCTTGCCCCGGTCCGGGAGTTGGTCGAAGGAGCGGCCGAGCACGGCACGGGTCCGGGCGGCGTCGCCGCGGTTGGCGCGGCGGCCGGCGGTGCGTTGGGCGGGGAGTTGGGCCGTGGAGCCGCCGCTGCGGCTGCGGGTGGAGAGTGCGCGCTGCTGTTCGAGCCAGGGGCGGATTCCGCGGACCTCGACGGCGGTGAGCCAGGCGAGGCGGAGCTGTTCGACGCCGCCCGGCTGGTTGCGGCTGCCGGCATTCGACTCGGCGGTCCAGACGTGGGCGACCAGGGCCTGGAGGAAGAAGCCGGTGACGGCTGCCGCGGCGACCACGGCGGCGACCAGACCGGCGTCGCTCGCGGTGTCGGTCAGGGCGACGGTCAGCAGTGCGGCCAGGGTTGCGGCGAGGGTGGTGGTGACGAGTCCGCCGACGGCGGCGGCGTCGAACCGTTCGCCCAGGCGGCGGGGGGCGTTGTCGTGTTCGGCCTGACGGTAGCGGGTCCACTCCTCGGCGGCGGGGTGGACGAGTTGGTCGAGGGCGCCCTGCGCCCGTTGCAGCAGGGCGGCGCTGTCGGCGCCGCCCTGGGAGCGTCGTACCTCGGCCTCCACGGAGCGCGCGAGCAGTTGCTCGACGTCCCTCCGGTGACGGTCCTTCAACTCGGAGAGCACTGCCATCCGCCTGCCTCCCACCGCTCGTGCCGCCGACCGCCGGGGCCGGGCCTGGACGTCCTTCCGGGGTGGGCCGGCGCCCCGGCCCCGGGCGGGGCGCCGCCCGGTGGTGTCCGGGTGGCTCCGCCTCTGCGTTGGCGTTACCCGTCCGGGGGCCGTTGACGCGGCGGATGGACGGGCTTTGGGCATTCTTTGTCCCCGTGCGCGCACGCACCGCGACACGCGACGGCGGGGCACCGCCTCCGGGGTGCGACCGGCGCGTCGCGCCCCGAGCGGCACCGATGTCGGCACCGACGGAGCCGCGGGGCGTCGTGGCCCGGGTGCCCGTCGTGAGATCGGCTCGGTCGGGGCGGTGGTGGTGCGGTCGGGCCGGAGCGGGGGTCCGCCGCCTCACCCTTCCCCGTGGGTCGCCGAGCGTACGGCGCGTCGGCGGGTGTGCGCATGCGTCGGAAGCAGAATGCCGCGTACACGCCAAAGATTGGCCGAGCCCCCTCCCCCGCCGCCGTATGCCGCTGCCGCCGCGCCGTGCCGCACGGCACGCGCGCGCCCGGCGGCGCGCGGATAGACGCCCGGGCC
>NZ_JAAVJB010000125.1 GCF_012034385.1 Streptomyces spiramenti | reverse complement strand
CCTGCCGACCGGACGGGGTATCAACATATTTGGCGTTGACTTTTGGCACGCTGTTGAGTTCTCAAGGAACGGACGCTTCCTTCGGACTGCCTTCCAGCAGACCCTCCGGGCTTTCCCTTCGTGTTTCCCACTCTACCAGAGTCAATTCCCTTGCCGTTTCCGGCTGTTGGGGTTACTGCTGGTGCTTCGGTCTTCAGGACCCTTCGAGCTGGTCCTGCTTCCCGTTGCGGCGGTGACGTAAACGTACTGGGTCGAGGCGCCCGGATGCAAATCCGGGCCCCCCGGGGGTCGGTGACGGTCAGACGTCCACTACGACCGGCATGATCATCGGGCGCCGGCGGTAGGTGTCGGACACCCACTTGCCGACCGTCCGCCGGACCAACTGCTGGAGCTGGTGCGGCTCGACGACGCCGTCCTGGGCGGACCTGGCGAACGCCTCCTCGATCTTGGGCACCACCGCGGCGAAGTCCGCCTCGTCGATGCCCGAGCCGCGGCTGTGCACGGTGGGCCCGTTGACGACCTTGCCCGTGCTGGAGTCCACCACCACGAACACCGAGATGATGCCCTCGTCGCCGAGGATGCGGCGGTCCTTGAGGTTGGCGTCGGTGACGTCACCGACGGACAGGCCGTCCACGTAGACGTAACCGGCCCTGACCTTGCCGGAGATCCGTGCCCGGCCGTCGACGAGGTCCACGGTGACACCGTCCTCGGCGATGACGATGTTCTCCGGCGGTACGCCGGTCTTCGCCCCGAGCTCGGCGTTGGCGCGCAGGTGCCGCCATTCGCCGTGCACCGGCATCAGGTTCTTCGGTCGGCAGATGTTGTAGAAGTACAGCAGCTCGCCGGCGGAGGCGTGCCCGGAGACGTGCACCTTCGCGTTGCCCTTGTGGACCACGTGAGCGCCCCACCTCGTGAGCCCGTTGATCACGCGGTAGACCGCGTTCTCGTTGCCGGGGATCAGCGAGGAGGCCAGGATCACCGTGTCGCCGGGGGTGATCCGGATCTGGTGGTCCCGGTTGGCCATACGCGAGAGCGCGGCCATCGGTTCCCCCTGGGAGCCCGTGCAGACGAGCACGACCTGTTCGTCCGGCAGGTCCGCCAGCGCCTTCACGTCGACGACGAGACCCGGCGGCACCTTGAGGTAGCCGAGTTCCCGGGCGATGCCCATGTTGCGGACCATCGAGCGGCCGACGAACGCGATCCGCCGGCCGTTCTCGTAGGCGGCGTCCACGATCTGCTGGATGCGGTGCACGTGGCTGGCGAAGCTCGCCACGATGATCCGCTTGTCCGCGGCGGCGAACACCTGCCGCAGGACGCCGGAGATCTCACGCTCCGGTGCGACGAAGCCGGGCACCTCGGCGTTGGTGGAGTCCGAGAGCAGCAGGTCGATGCCCTCCTCCCCCAGGCGCGCGAAGGCGCGGAGGTCGGTCAGGCGGCCGTCCAGCGGCAGCTGGTCCATCTTGAAGTCGCCCGTGTGCACCGCCATGCCGGCGCCCGTGCGGATCGCCACGGCGAGCGCGTCGGGGATGGAGTGGTTCACGGAGACGAACTCGCAGTCGAACGGGCCGAACTGCTCGCGCTGCCCCTCCCGCACCTCGAGGGTGTAGGGGCGGATGCGGTGCTCCTGGAGCTTGGCCTCGATGAGCGCGAGGGTCAGCTTGGACCCCACCAGCGGGATGTCCTTCTTCTCCCGGAGGAGGTAGGGCACACCGCCGATATGGTCCTCGTGTCCGTGGGTGAGCACGATCGCCTCGATGTCGTCGAGGCGGTCCCGGATCGAGCTGAAGTCGGGAAGGATCAGGTCGATCCCGGGCTGCTCCTCCTCGGGGAAGAGCACGCCGCAGTCCACGATCAGCAGGCGTCCGTTGTACTCGAAGACGGTCATGTTGCGGCCGATCTCGCCCAGGCCGCCAAGGGGGGTGACCCGCAGGCCGCCGTCGGGCACGCTCGGCGGTGCGCCGAGCTCAGGGTGTGGGTGACTCAAAAGACGCTCCTCACGACCCACGCCACCTGGCCTGCTACGGCCACGTGGCGCGGATGACTGGTGTGGCGAGAGTGATCTCGCGTTGATGGTTGCGCTCTTCAGTTGTGAAGTCCTGGGGTTCGCGCCGGGGCGCGACTTCCATGCGCGCCGTCACGCACGCTCCGAGGGGCGTGAGGCGACACGGGGCACCGTGGCCGGGTGTCGCGCTGCCGCGCGGTCGCCCCCGGCCACGGTGTACGGCTCAGAGCTGCACGCCGCCGGCGACCAGGTCGCGACGGAGCTGCTCGGTCTCCTCGTCGGTAACACCGACCAGCGGAAGCCGGACCGGGCCACCCGGCAGGCCCTGCGCGGCCATGGCGGCCTTGACCGTCAGTACACCCTGGGTGCGGTGCATCCCGGTGAAGACAGGAAGCAGCTTCTGGTGGATCTCCGTCGCCTTGACGACGTCGCCGCTGACGAACGAGTCGATGAGGCTGCGCAGTTCCGGGGCCACCACATGGCCCACCACGGAGACGAAACCGACGGCGCCGACGGACAGCAACGGCAGGTTCAGCATGTCGTCGCCGCTGTACCAGGCAAGGCCGGTGGTGGCCACGGCCCAGCTCGCCCGGCCGAGGTCGCCCTTGGCGTCCTTGTTGGCCACGATCCTGGGGTGCTCGGCCAGCCGCATCATGGTGCCGGTGTTGATCGGCACACCACTGCGTCCCGGAATATCGTAGATCATCACCGGGAGCTCCGTGGCGTCCGCCACAGTGGTGAAGTGCTGGTACAGACCCTCCTGCGGGGGCTTGTTGTAGTACGGCGTGACGACGAGAAGGCCGTGCGCGCCGGACGTGGCGGCCTCACGCGCGAGGTGCACACTGTGCCGCGTGTCGTTGGTGCCGACCCCGGCCACGACGTGGGCACGGTCCCCGACCGCCTCGACGACGGCACGGACGAGGTCGGCTTTCTCGGCGTCGGTGGTGGTCGGCGACTCGCCGGTGGTCCCGTTGACAACCAAGCCGTCGTTGCCGGAATCCACCAGGTGGGTGGCGAGACGCTGCGCGCCGTCGAGGTCGAGGGAGCCGTCTGCGGTGAACGGCGTCACCATCGCGGTGAGCACCCGCCCGAAGGGCGTTCGTGATGTCGAGGTCGGAGCCATGCGTACCACGCTACTCGCAGCGCACCGCAGTGTGCGGCATCGGGGCGGGGAAGACACGGAGTCCGGCACTGCCTGCTCGGGGGTTCAGGCAGTACCGGATCCGCAGTTCCAGCCTAGACGAAGCCGACAAAAGGCCGCAATGCGGACACCGTCGCTCTCGCGTTCGGCTCGGAGTCCCGGCGGCGGACTCCGGCCGGAACCTGCCTCGGCTCCGGGGGGTTCCGGCCCCGCTCCCGCACGGGACGGGGCCGCCGGGACGGTCGTCCGGCGCCGGCCGCGGAGCGTCCGGTCGTCGTCAGGGGGCGATACGGCCGTTCGCGTTGAAGGCCGCGTGGGTGAGCGGCATCAGGGAGGCCCAGTGGTGCTCCATCTGCTCCCCGACCATCTCGATCTCCCGTTGCGGGAAAGACGGCACCTTGGCCTGCTCGTGCTGCGTCCGCAGACCGAGGAAGTGCATGAGCGACCGCGCGTTGCAGGTGGCGTACATCGAGGAGTACAACCCGACCGGCAGCGTCGCGCGCGCGACCTCGCGGGCGACACCGGCCTCCAGCATCTCCTGGTAGGCGGCGTACGACTGCCGGTAGGACTCCGCCATGGCCTCACCCACGAGCTTGTGCTGCTCCGGCGTCCCGGGGACGAACTCGTACTTGCCCGGCCGGCCCTGCTGCACCAGCTTCCGCTCCTCCGCAGGAACGTAGAAGACGGGGTCGAGACGGCGGTACCGCCCGCTCTCCTCGTTGTAGCTCCACCCGACCCGGTGGCGGTGGAACTCGCGGAAGACGAAAAGGGGTGCGCTGATGAAGAAGGTCAGCGAGTTGTGCTCGAACGGGCTGCCGTGCCGGTCGCGCATGAGGTAGTTGATCAGCCCCTTGGACCGCTCCGGGTCCTTGGTGACCTCCTCCAGCGACTGCTCACCCGCGGTGGACACCCGCGCTGCCCAGAGGACGTCCGAGTCGGACGCGCTGTGCTTGACCAGCTCAACGGTCATGTCGCTGCGGAAACGAGGTGCATCGGACACCGGAGGCCCTCCCGGGTGTGACGGATCGCGGTGGACGCCGGTCCACCGGACGGGCGCTCGGCACACCCTATGAGAGCGGCCCGGAGCGGACTCGGGCCGGGGTCACCACCTCCCCCGGCGGACGGTTGTCGCATTCCGGACGGCCGAGCGGCCCACTCCCGGCGGAGGCGCGCAGCGCGGCGCGGTAATCTCACCGGTCACCGGGTCCCTCAGCGGACCGGCCCTGTGCCCGCCCACGCGACCGCGGCGCACCGCGCCCGCGCGTCACCGGAAACGATCGAGGACCAGCCGTGCCCCTGCCTTTCCTGACGGCCGAACGCGCACCAGAGACCGTGAGGGACGCGCTCCCCCACGCCACGGAGGACCACTGGCGCAGGCCATACCGGCTCGGCGGCCTGCGGGTGGGGATCGCAGCCGTCCTGCTGCTGCTCGCCAGCTACATGCTGATGTCCGCGGTCATCATCGCCCTGGCCGGCGGGCCCGCCGCCGCGAGCGTCACCCTCGGCCTCGCGGTGGTCACCATCGTCTTCGCCCTGCGCATACTCAGGATCGGTATCTGGGTGAGTCCGCAGGGGCTCCGCCAGGTCAACCTGCTGACGACCCGCACGGTGCGGTGGCGCGACATCTCCCGGGTCAGCACGGCGCAGCAGCCGGTGAAGTGGCTCGGCCTGCCGCGCACCGTGCAGGGGCAGGCGCTGCTGATCGAGCGCCGCCGTGGCGAGCCGCTGCGCACGTTGCTCACCGACCGCAACTCGGACTTCCTGCGTCGCCCCGACGCCTTCGACCGGGCCGTTCCCCCGTTCGGAACGGCATGGGGTACGCCGGAGGCTGGAGGCCGGAGCGGTGAGTACCGGCCATCCTGTGCGGGGCGCTCCCTCCGGCCGCCCGGCGGTACCGGCCCCGGCAGCGCCGGGCGGGGAACGGTCGTGGTCGGCGGATGTCGGGCGCCACCGACGTGAAGGGTCGTCGTCCCGGGGCGGCCCGGCCGCAGGTGGCCCCGGGGTGCGAAGCGGCCGGGGCCCGGGTGGGATCAGGGCCGCGACAGGCTCTCGGGCGCCTTGCCCGCGTGCAGATCGATCGCACGCCGCATGGCGTGCCGGCCGCGGGCGGTGTCGCGGGCGTCGTGGTACGCGACCGCGAGGCGGAACCAGGCACGCCAGTCCTCCGGTGACGCCTCGACCTCCTCGCGACGCTCCACGAAGACCGCGTCCGCCGCGTCGCGGTCGATCCTGCCGCTCGGCGCGCGGGGCAGGTCGTCGACCGGCAGTCCGCCCTCGGCGTCGAGCTGCCGGGCGAGCCGGCTCGCCTGCTGCGCGAACCGCGTGCTGTGCCACAGGAACCAGGCACCGATCAGGGGGAGTGCCAGCGCAGCCAGGCCGAGCGCGACCGACACCCAACTGCCGTGGCGGATCAGCACCACGCCCCGGTGCGCCACGAAGCCGAAGTAGACGACCAGCACGGCCGAGACGAGGGTGTAGCCGATGCGCGCGCCCATCTCAGTCCTCCAGATCCAGGAAGTGCTCCAGGCCCACGGTGAGCCCGGGGGTGTCGACCACGCGGCGCACGCCCAGGAGCACACCCGGCATGAAGGAACCGCGGTTCATGGAGTCGTGCCTGATCGTGAGGATCTCCCCCTCGTCCCCGAAGAGCACTTCCTGGTGGGCGACCAGCCCTCGCAGCCGGACCGCGTGGACCGGGACGCCGTCGACGTCGGCGCCGCGTGCGCCCTCCAGCGCGGACGTCGTGGCGTCCGGCTGGGCCGGGAGGCCGGCTTCCCGCCGTGCTTCGGCGATGACCTGTGCGGTTCGCGTCGCGGTGCCGCTGGGGGCGTCGGCCTTGCCCGGATGGTGCAGCTCCACCACCTCGACCGACTCGAAGAACCGTGCCGCGCGCCGCGCAAAGTGCATGGTGAGGACCGCGCCGATACCGAAGTTCGGGGCGATGAGCACGCCCGTCCCGGGCGAGGCGGCGAGCTCGCTCCGCAGCGCTCCCAGCCGCTCGTCGGTCCAGCCGGTGGTACCGACGACGGCGTGGACACCGTTGCGGACGCAGTACTCGACGTTGGCGACGACGGAGTCCGGGTGGGTCAGTTCGACCGCGACCTGCGCGCCCCGCTCCGTCAGCGTCTCCAGCGCGTCGTCGCGACCCAGCGCGGCGACCAGCTCCAGGTCGTCGGCGGCCTCCACCGCCCGCACCGCCTCGGCGCCCATCCGGCCCCGTGCACCGATCACCGCGACGCGCAGCTTGCTCATGGGTACGTTCCGTTCCTTGTGTTCGTGGATCCGTCCCGCCGGGCGGCGGCCCGGACCGGCGGGCTGGGGCGTGTCGTTCGGAGCTTACGTGGGGCCGCGGTGCCGGGCACGGCACGTCGCTGCGTCACCGGATCGCGCGAGTGCGACAGGTACGACGGGTACGAGGCGCGGTCCGGTGCCGTGCCATGCGCCGCACGCCTCGGCCCGACCCACAGAGGTCCGAACGACACGCCCTGGCCCTGTCTGGTGGATCCCGCATGGCCCGCGGTGCCCGGCACGGCATCTCGCCGCATCGGAGCATCGCGCGAGCACGACGGGTACGAGCTGCGATGCTCCGCCGTGCGATCCACCGCACCGGACGCCTCGGGCCTCACCGGCGCTGTTCACCAGACAGGACCTAGGCGACAGCGGTCTCCAGACGGGAGGACTGGCGCGCGGTGAAGGGGCCGATCGCCGCGAGCGAAGGCCGGTGGCCCAGGATCTCCCCCGCGACCTGCCGAACGTCGTCCACCGTCACCGAGGTCATCCGGGTCAGCATCTCATCCAGGCTGAGCTGGCTTCCCCAGCAGATCTCGCTCTTGCCCAGCCGGTGCATCAGCGCCCCGGGGTCCTCCAGGCCCAGCATGGTGGAGCCGGCCAGCTGCCCCGTCGCACGGCGGAGTTCCTCCGCGCTCAGCCCCTCCTCGGCGATGAGGGCCAGCTGCTCACGGCAGATCGCCAGCACATCCTGGACCTGGTTGGGCCGGCAGCCCGCGTAGATCCCGAAGAGGCCGCAGTCCGCGTAGCCGGAGGTGTAGGAGTACACCGAGTAGGCGAGGCCGCGTTTCTCCCGGATCTCCTGGAAGAGGCGCGAGCTCATGCCGCCGCCCAGCGCGGTGGAGAGCACGCTGAGCGCCCATCGTCGTTCGTCGCTCCGCGAGACCCCGGGAAGACCGAGCACCACGTGGGCCTGCTCGGTGCGCCGGTCGAGGACACCGACACGGCCCGCTGCGCGCAGGGTGCGAGCCCCGCCACGGGGCTCGCACGGCTCGGCGTCCGTGCGCTCCAGGGCGCCGGCGCGGTCGAAGGCGGCGCGGACCCGGCGCACCACGGAGGCGTGGTCGAGGTTGCCCGCCGCCGTGACCACGAGGCGGGTCGGATCGTAGTGCTTGCGGTAGAAGCGGGCGATACGGTCCCGGGTGAGGCCCTCGACCGTCTCGACGGTGCCGAGCACGGGGCGGCCGAGCGGGCTGTCCCCGAGCACCGTCTGGGCGAACAGGTCGTGGACACCGTCGCCGGGATCGTCGTCCGTCATCGCGATCTCCTCCAGGATGACGCCGCGCTCGGCGTCGACCTCCTCGGGGAGCAGGAGCGAGTCGGTCAGCATGTCGCAGATGACGTCGATCGCGAGCGGCAGATCGCTGTCGAGGACCCGCGCGTAGTAGCAGGTGAACTCCTTCGCGGTGAAAGCGTTGAGTTCACCGCCCACCTCGTCCAGAGCCGCGGAGATGTCCAGCGCGGTCCGGCGGGAGGTGCCCTTGAAGAGCACGTGCTCCAGGTAGTGGGTGGCGCCGTTGAGCGTGGGGGTCTCGTCACGGGAGCCGACGTGCGCCCAGATCCCGAAGCTGACGGACCGCACCGAGGGCACGGTCTCGGTGACGACCCGCAGACCACCGGGGAGGACGGTCTTGCGAACGGTGCCGGCGCCGTTCTCACCGGGCAGAAGCGTCCGGGTGAGGGCGCGCGGACGGGCCGCGGCCCGCCCCTCCGTGAGGGAGGGGCGGGCCGGGCGGCGGACGGTGCGCGTCACTGTGCGGCGTTGTCCTTCGAGTCGTCGGCGGACTCGCCTTCCTCACCCTCGACAACGGGGATGAGGGAGAGCTTGCCGCGCTGGTCGATCTCGGCGATCTCGACCTGGACCTTCTGGCCGACGCCGAGGACGTCCTCGACGTTCTCGACGCGCTTGCCACCGGCGAGCTTGCGGATCTGCGAGATGTGCAGCAGACCGTCCTTGCCGGGGAGCAGCGAGACGAAGGCGCCGAAGGTGGTCGTCTTCACGACCGTGCCCAGGTAGCGCTCGCCGACCTCGGGCATCGTCGGGTTGGCGATGCCGTTGATCGTGGCGCGGGCGGCCTCGGCGGCCGGGCCGTCGGCGGCACCGATGTAGATGGTGCCGTCGTCCTCGATCGTGATGTCGGCGCCGGTGTCCTCCTGGATCTGGTTGATCATCTTGCCCTTCGGGCCGATGACCTCACCGATCTTGTCCACCGGGATCTTGACGGTGATGATCCGCGGGGCGTTGGGGGACATCTCGTCGGGGGTGTCGATGGCCTCCATCATCACGTCGAGGATGTGGAGACGGGCGTCGCGGGCCTGCTTCAGCGCCGCCGCCAGGACCGACGCGGGGATGCCGTCGAGCTTGGTGTCGAGCTGCAGCGCGGTGACGAACTCCCGGGTGCCGGCGACCTTGAAGTCCATGTCGCCGAAGGCGTCCTCCGCACCGAGGATGTCGGTGAGGGTGACGTAGTGGGTCTTGCCCTCGATCTCCTGCGAGATCAGGCCCATCGCGATACCGGCGACGGGGGCCTTGAGCGGCACACCGGCGTTCAGCAGCGACATGGTGGAGGCGCAGACCGAACCCATCGAGGTCGAGCCGTTGGAGCTCAGTGCCTCGGAGACCTGGCGGATCGCGTAGGGGAACTCCTCGCGCGTCGGCAGGACGGGGACCAGTGCCCGCTCCGCCAGCGCCCCGTGGCCGATCTCGCGGCGCTTGGGCGAACCCACTCGGCCGGTCTCACCGGTGGAGTAGGGCGGGAAGTTGTAGTTGTGCATGTAGCGCTTGCGGGTCACCGGGGAGAGGGTGTCCAGCATCTGCTCCATGCGCAGCATGTTCAGCGTGGTCACGCCGAGGATCTGCGTCTCGCCGCGCTCGAAGAGGGCGGAGCCGTGGACGCGCGGGATGGCCTCGACCTCGGCGGCCAGCGTGCGGATGTCCGTCGGACCGCGGCCGTCGATGCGGACCTGGTCGGTGATGACCCGCTCGCGGATGAGCTCCTTGGTGAGGGAGCGGTACGCGGCGGAGATCTCCTTCTCGCGGCCCTCGAACTGCGGGAGCAGCTTCTCGGCGGCGAGCCCCTTGATGCGGTCCAGCTCGGACTCGCGGTCCTGCTTGCCGGCGATGGTGAGCGCCTGGGCCAGTTCGGTGCGGACCGCGGCTGTCAGGGCCTCCAGCACGTCGTCCTGGAAGTCCAGGAAGACGGGGAAGTCACCGGTCGGCTTCGCGGCCTTGGCCGCGAGCTCGGACTGCGCCTGGCAGAGGGCCTTGATGAACGGCTTCGCGGCCTCCAGGCCGGCGGCGACGACCTCCTCGGTGGGGGCCTGGCCACCGCCCTTGACGACCTCGACGGTCTTCTCGGTGGCCTCGGCCTCGACCATCATGATCGCGACGTCGCCGTCGGGCAGGACACGGCCGGCGACGACCATGTCGAAGACGGCGTCCTCCAGCTCCGTGTGGGTCGGGAAAGCGACCCACTGGCCGTTGATCAGCGCGACACGGGTGCCGCCGATGGGGCCGGAGAACGGCAGGCCGGCGAGCTGCGTCGAGCAGGAGGCGGCGTTGATGGCGACCACGTCGTAGAGGTGGTCGGGGTTGAGGGCCATGATCGTCTCGACGATCTGGATCTCGTTGCGCAGGCCCTTCTTGAAGGAGGGGCGCAGCGGCCGGTCGATGAGGCGGCAGGTGAGGATCGCGTCCTCCGAGGGCCGGCCCTCACGGCGGAAGAACGAGCCGGGAATCTTCCCGGCGGCGTACATCCGCTCCTCGACGTCCACCGTGAGCGGGAAGAAGTCGAGCTGGTCCTTGGGGTTCTTCGAGGCGGTGGTCGCCGACAGCACCATGGTGTCGTCGTCCAGGTACGCGACGGCGGAGCCGGCGGCCTGGCGGGCGAGGCGGCCCGTCTCGAAGCGGATGGTGCGGGTGCCGAAAGAGCCGTTGTCGATGACGGCCTCGGCGTAGTGGGTCTCGTTCTCCACCGTTGGTTTACTCCTCTGCTGTGTCCCCGCCCGTGTGGCGGGGACGTGGCGGTGGAGCGCCCCCTGTACGGGCCGGCCATCGATCGAAGCACCCGGGATGTATCGCCCGGAGGCCACTACCGAGGACCGGCGGCGGTAGGAGCGCCCCGCCTCATCATGTCCTTGTCGGGTCCAGCGTACAAACAGCCGGACCGGTTCCGCCCGTCATCTCGTGGGTGCGCCGGGTCGGATACGGCGAAGGGAGCGGTCCCCGACCTGCGGGGACCGCTCCCGTCACCAGTGGCTCAGCGCGCGCCGCCGGCGGCACCGCGGCGGATGCCGAGGCGCTCCACCAGGGCACGGAAGCGGGTGATGTCCTTCCGGGCCAGGTACTGCAGCAGCCGGCGACGCTGGCCGACGAGCAGCAGCAGACCACGGCGGGAGTGGTGGTCGTGCTTGTGGGTCTTCAGGTGCTCGGTCAGGTCGGTGATCCGACGGCTGAGCAGTGCGACCTGGACCTCGGGGGAGCCGGTGTCACCTTCCTTGGTGGCGAACTCGGCGATGATCTTCTGCTTGGTGGCGGCATCGAGCGACGACACGGCTTCTCCTCGTGGTTTCGTGTGCCTGGGAGCCGCCCCTGGTCTTCGTCACAGGGGCCGGGATGCACTCCCGGAACCAGCCAACCTTAGCAGTCGGGTGACGACGGTCGTGCCGACGGGGGCGGGTCACGGGGCGGGGACGGCGCCGTGGGGCCGACCTGCGGCGGGGCCGGGGCCGCCGCGCGGGGCGGCGGGCCGTCGGCGCTCGCGCAGGAGTGAGGCGTGGCACGGGACGGTCCACCCGTGGCGGTGCTCCGCGCGGAGCGCGCGGCAGGGCGTCCGCCTCACGGGGCGTCCGCTCCGCACAGCGAGGGCAAGGGGCTCACCCCCCGCCGGTCGACGCAGCGATTCCAGAGACTCCGTGACACGGGGCCTCTGGCGCGGTAGGCATGGGCTCGGGGCAGTCGGGGCAGTCGGGGCAGCCGTGACGGCACGCCTGGTCGCCTGCGGCCCCGCCGTCGCGGGTGGCCTCGGCCGGCCGGCGGAGCGGTGCCCGTTCCACCGCCGCAGCGCAGCGGGGCGACCGGCCGCCGGGTTCGCCGGTCGCCACGATCGGGTGAACGTCTATGCTGCTCGCGTGTTTACGACCGGAGACAAGCTCACCCCCAAGCAGGCACGGCGGCTCCGGATGGGTATCGGGGGCGCGGCGATGGCGGCCATGGCAGTCGTACTGGTGATCCGACTGGGTGACGGTTCGTCACTGCTGTCCGTGGGGCTCTACGGCGCGGCCTTCGCGCTGAGCGGGGCCGTGATCGAGATGAGCCGCCGCGGCCGTACCCGACTCGGCATGGCCGTGCTCGTCGCCGGGTTCGTGCTGGTGCTGGCCGCCGACTGGTGGCTGCGCAGCCTCTGACCCCGTGGGGCCCGGCGACGGCCGGTGTCCGCGGACGGCGGGACGTCGCGCGACGCGGTGCCGGGGCGCGAGTTGAACGCTTCCGCGCCGTTTCGTGTGCCCCGGAGCGCATGACGGGCGTGCAGATTGGCGACCACGCTCTCGCGCCCCTTCCTCCCCGGGCCCACGCACACCGGGCGAGGAACGGAGCACTGCCCTCCGCCCGCTGCGGCAGGGCCGGCCCACCGTGGCCCATGACCACGTGTGCGTTCTCCGTTACGATCCACTCCGTGTCCGGGCCGGTTCGGCCCGGCTTCTCGGCTGCGACGCGAACAGGGAGTGGCTACCAGTGAGTGAGACCCCGGCGGAGATCGCCGCTCGCAAGGAGCGGGAGAAGAACGAGCTGTACGGGATGGACATCTCCGGCGCCCAGTGGCTCAGTGCTCCTGACGGTCCTCAGGACGAGAAGGTGGAGATCGCCTACCTGGAGGGCGGCGCGGTCGCGATGCGCAACAGTGCGGACCCCGACACCGTGCTGCGATTCACGGCCGCCGAGTGGGAGGCGTTCGTACTGGGCGCGCGGGACGGCGAGTTCGACATCGCCTGACGGCGGAGCGAGGGGGCGGAGCGCCCCATGGTGCCGGTCCCGCGTCCCGCGGTCGCCGGCAGGCCGCGCCGGGCGGCACCCGGCGTCACGAGAGGACCAGGATGGCACTGCGGGGCGCTCGCCTCTTCGCGACGGCCGTGATCGGAGGTGCCGTGCTGCTCACCGGTTGCGGCGGCACGACCGAGCAGGACTCGGGCCCGGGGGCGACGATCGACGACCCGCTCGCCGCGGGCCCTGAGTCGCTGGTCGAGGAGGGGCCGGCGGCGGATCTCCGCCGCGCGGTCAACGAGTCGATGGCGACGACCACGTTCCGCGCCGAGGGCCCCTCCCCCGCCTTCCCCGACGCGCAGCAGGTGATGTGGTCGGACCCGGAGGTCGGGGTCAGGGTGTCGCTGAGTTCGGAGGTCAGCGACGGCGAGATGTTCTGCCAGGACGGCGTCGTCTACACCTCGGTGCCCCTGTTCGCCGCGCGGATGCAGGAGTCGGGCGACTTGGTGGACGTACCGGCGGAGGCACGTGACGGATTCGTCAGCGTGCAGGTCGGTGACGACTGCGGGGCGCTCTTCGAGGTACCTCCCGGGGCACGGTTCGCCCCCGACCAGGACACGGTGGTGGAGGGCACGGTGACGACCGCGCTGGTCAGCTCGGGCGGGGGCGTCACGGAGACGTACCTCGCCTCGACGGAAGCACCACACCATCTCCTGCGTTCCGAGTCCGAGTTCGCCGACGGCGGTGGCACCACCGTGTACGGCTCCTTCGGTGACCCCGTGGAGATCCGCATGCCGGACGAGGCAGCGGTGATGTCGACGGAGGAGTTCTTCAACCTGGTCCAGCCGGGCTGAGGCTTCCGACCGCGCCGCCCGTGCGCCTGCCCGGTACGGCAACGGGGCGGGCGCACGGGCGGCGGTTGCGGGCGGCGAGCCGTCCGCCGTCGGGCGCCGCCGGTGCGAAGGGCACGGCTGTGCCCCGGGCGTCGGGACCGGCGTCGCCGTCACTCCCTTAGTGTTGAGTGCAAGCGCGGTGCACCGCGCCGTCAGCAAGTTCTGAGTCCACGCCCGCGGGGGTGGCACACCGCGGTGCCGGGCCTGGACCGCGGGGCGCGGACCAGGGAGATCAGCAGCGGGAGGCGTCGTGAACAGCGATCGGGACGGTATGCGCACCGCGTGGGAGGCCGGGGACGATCGCCCCGAGGTCGACCCGCAGGGCGACGAGCCCGAGGAGACCGGTCAGTTCACCGTCGATTTCGAACCGCCGTCCTGGTACGGCCCCGGTAGCACCTCGCAGGCCGATGCCGGTGCGGGCACCGGGCGAGGCGGTGCCCACGGGGCCGCTGACGAGGCGTCGGCCCCGCCGCCCCACCTCCCCGCCCCGCGCCGGGGGACGACGGCCGCGCCCGGGGAAACGCGGGATGGCGAGGACTCTTCGGGGCGGACCCACCCGGCGGCTGTCGAGAGCCCGGCGACGATGCAGTTCAGCAAAGCCGCGCTGCGCCGTGCCCTGCACGAGCGGCCGACCGAGGCGCCGCCGACGCCGGCGGCACCGGCACCCGGCGGACTCCCGCCGCTGCCGCCGGACTTCCAGCTCGAGCCGCCTCTCGGGGCGCCCCGTACCGCTGCGCCGCACTCGGGTGGCAGTCCCGGCGCCCCGCCGACCCCGCCGGGGTTCATGCTCCCGGAGTCGCTCTCCGACGCGGTCGCGGAGGAATCGGCACGCCCCGGCGCGGGCGGCCCGGCGACATCGGCCGCCGACGGAAAGGCCGCTGACGGAACGACGGCTGAGACCACCGACCAGGACGAGGACTCGTACGAACTACCGGCGGCGGCCCCGGTCGCGCCCGTCGCTCCGGTAGGCGCCCCGGCCACGACCGGGACGGAGCAGGCCCGGGCCGAGGTGAAAGAGGAGGGCGGGCCGGCCCGCCCGGGGCCGGACGACGGCGTCGGAACGCCCGTCGAACCGCCGGCAGCCGCTCCGAACGCCCTGCCGGCCAAGGCGGAACCTCGGGCGGAACCGACACCGCCCGCCCTCCCCTCAGGCCCGGGTGTTCTGCAGGGCTCCGCAGGTGTCCCGCAGGCGCCGCCCCCGTCGCCCTACGCACCGGGACCCCGACCGGGCGCAGGGGGTGGACCGTCCGGCCCCTTCCCCCCGGGTTTCTCCCGCCCGGCCGGGGCGGCAGGACCTCAGCAGGGGTGGCAGAACACCGGCCGCCCCGGGGAGTCGGCCGCCCGAGCCGCCTCGCCGTACAGCCCCCCACCGTCGCCGCAGGGCCCCGGGGCCCATCCCGGTGGCCCGCCCTCGCGTGCCTGGGGCGGGCCGCCGCGTGATCAGGGCGGCGGTGCCGAGCAGCGACCGACGCCCGGGGGCGTGGGGGGGG
>NZ_JAAVJB010000124.1 GCF_012034385.1 Streptomyces spiramenti | reverse complement strand
GCCGCTGGGTCGGTCGCCGGGACTCATACCGCCCGCCGCGCGGCCTGCCCACGGCTCGGCGCCGCGGCCGGGCCGTCGTCTCGTCACGAGCGGCGGAGCGGCGGTCGGCCGGGCGCGCTCCGACGCGGCAGCGGTTCGCTCGGACACGCACCCAGCGACCCTCGCACCGACCACCCGGACGGCAGCGGCACAGCGCGGCGTGGCACATGCACCCTCCGGCCGGCCGCGCCCGTCTCGACGGCACGCACACCACCGGTCGACCCGGGCGACACACCCGGGCCCGGCCGGTGTGACACCCCCGCCGTCAGGACGTGGGCGGCAGGGAACCAAAGGGGACGGAGACGACGGCGAGGTCGCCGTCGGTGTTCGCCACGGCGTGACCGTGACCGACGTCGGGCCCCGACGTCGGCGGGGGCATCCGTGGGGACGTGTCCGACCCGGCCGGCCGTGAGGGCGGTCCCGGCGGGTCACCGCGGGACCGAACCTGCCGCGCCGGGCGGAGCCCCGCTCCCACCCCGGCCGCCGCCGGCCTTCGCCCCGCCGGCGGCCCACGCACAGCGGCCACCCGTTTTGCCACATTTGCGCGAATCTTCCCGGCGAGGGAGCCTGGGAGGTGGCGCCCGACGGACGGGCTTGCGCGGCACCGTGTCCGGCCCTGCGTGCCGTCGGCACGAAGGGTCGTGACGTGACCCTTCGTTCGATGACCTCGACGCCGGGGTGCCTCCGGGAAGGGAGCGGGGCCTTGGGTGGTCGACTGGGCCGGCTGTTGACGGCCGCGGAGACGGCAGCGCCGGTGGAGGCCGTGGATGTGGTTGCCGCGAGCCTGCGGCGACGTTTCGACGCCACTCGTGTCTCCTTTCACATCGTGGACCTGACGGGCAAGGCGGTGGTGCGACTCGCCTCGGTCTCCGACGTGGAGGTCGGGCGGGAGGCCGAGCGGGTCGACCTGTTCGGCAGCGAGTACGAGCGGGTGATCAGGACCCAACTGCCCATCCACCTGGACCGGAACGGCGGGGGGCAGCGGTTGATCACCCCGGTCACCAACCGCGGCGACGCCATCGGCGTACTGGAGATGGAGCTGCCGCACGCGCTCGACGAGGACGCGCTCGAAGAGGTCAAGGAGGCGGCCCACGCCTTGGCCTACATCGTGATCGCCAACCAGCGCTTCACCGACTTCTACACCTGGGGCAAACGCTCCCGGCCCGTGGGGCTGGCCGCGGAGATCCAGTACCAGCTGCTGCCGCTGGCGCTCTCGTGCGAGGCGGCGCAGTTCGCCGTGTGCGGAAGCCTGGAGCCCTCGCAGGACCTCGCCGGCGACACCTTCGACTACGCCCTGGACCGGGAGATCCTGCACCTGTCGGTGACCGACACAGAAGGCCACAACACCAGAGCCGCGCTGACCGCCACCGTCCTGGTCAATGCACTGCGCCGCGCCCGCCGCAACGGAGCCGGCCTGGTCGAGCAGGCCGAACAGGCCAGCCGGGCCCTGGCCGACCACGCCGACTCCCACGCCACCGGTCAGCTGCTGCGCGTCAGCCTGCACACGGGCCAGGCACGGTTGATCAACGCCGGCCACCCCTCGCCGCTGCGTCTGCGGGCCGGCGTCGCGGAGGAGATCCACCTGGAGGTGGACCCCCCTCTCGGCATACCGGACCTCGCGCCCCACCCGTACCGGGTCCAGGACCTCGATCTGCAGCCCGGTGACCGCTTGGTCATGCTGACCGACGGCATGCTCGAACGGCGAGCCGGTGGCGTCGACATCCGCGGTCTCATGGAGACCACCGGCCATCTGCACCCTCGGGAGACCGCGCTCGCGCTGACCAGCGCGGTGCGGGACGCCGCCGGCGGTCGGCTCCAGGACGACGCGACGGTGATGTGCCTGGACTGGCACGGCCCCCAGGAGAGCCAGCGCCAGGTCAGCTCCGGCGCGGACACGGGTCAGGCCTCCCCAGCCCGCCACAGCCTGAGCGAGCTTCGCGCTCGGGAGAGGTGACCCCGGCCCTCACCCACCCGGCCGGCGGCTGTCTGCGACGAGGTCACCCACACGGTGCCGTATCAGTGCCATGCCGGTTCTCTCTTGAGGTGAGAGGCCGATGTGTCGGGTCGGCGCGGCGGCGGTGAGCGCGGCTGCGAGGGCGGCGGGAACGCCGAGCGCGTCGCCCGACGGCGGCCGACGCAGCCGTCGCCTCGGAGGCGACCTCACCGTCGACCGGTGCGCGATCGACCACCGCGAGCAGAAGCTGGTCGAGGTCGGTCTCCGCGACCACCCGCAGCGCGTCCGCGGCATCCGAGGCGTCGGCGAGGACATGGCACAGCGGAAGGACCTCGTCGGCGAGATCGTCGACGGACACGGCGTCGTGGGCGCGTTTCGCCGAACAGGCTCACGGCGGCACGCGGGGGCGCCCTCGCGTGCACGGCCCGAGCTCGATCCACCGGCGGGTCGTGGCGAGCCGACGCAGGCGGCGCCGCAACGGGCAGTACCCCTGCGCGCGCGTGGTCGTTAGCAGCGTGGCGGACGCACACGGCGTCCCGGCCGGAAGGATGCTCGATGCCCTGGAAACGCCGTCCCCGCCGACGCCTGCTGGTGCTGTCGGCGACAGCGGCCGTCTGCACGGGAACCATGGGGACCCCCGCGACCGCGAGCACGAACATCGTGGCGGCCGGGAACAGCGCCCATGACATCACGATGGTCAACAGCACCTCCGACGTCGGGGCGACAGCTGAGACGGTCCACACCAGCGGTCTGGGCAACGGCCTGATCCAGGTGCCGGTGGACCGCCCCGACAACCGGGGCGCCGGCGGCAGCCTGCTCTTCTCGGACCGAGAACTGAAGACCGAGGTCACTGCGGTGGTCTGGGAACGATGAGCACGAGGTGGCCGCGGCGGGCTCTGGCCAGGATCCGGGCCATGACCCCGGGCAGGAGGCGCCGCCGCCAAGGGGGCGCGGCAGCCGGTCTGACGTCGCGCGCCGCGTCGGGTGCGGTGTGCGGCAGTGCTTCGGTCAACGGCTACCAGGTGCTGGAGCAGGTCGCGCGGCTGCCGGTGAGCACCTGGCGGTACCACTGGGACCCTCCGCACGTGAGGCACGTCGGGCCCATGGCGCAGGACTGGTGGCAGGCGTTCGGGGTCGGCGAGAACGACCGGACGATCTGCTGCACCGACGCCAACGGGGTGGCCATCGTCGCGATCCAGGCGCTGCACCGGGAACTGAACGAACTCCGGGGCGAGCTCGCGGAACTGCGCGCCGTGGCCGCCCCGGCGTGTCACATCGACAATCCCGAAGGGGGCGGCTCCGGCTGAAGCCGACCGACTCCCGCCGCACCGGGGTCCGGCCGGCCGGTTGAGGCACACCGCACCCGCGGCGTGAGGGAGCAAGCGGGGCTCGCCCGGCCGCCACGTCCTGGCGCGGCGGCACCGCACCTCTCCGGCAGCTCCGCCCCGGGCAGGGCGCTCGCCGCGACGGGCGCGACCACCGGTGTGACATGCGACACGCGAGGGGGCGCCGACCGGGCACGTGCCGGCCCTCGCGACACCTCGGAGTCCGAATCGGAGCGTGCCCCACCCCGGCCGTAGCATGCGGCGACGACCGTCACGGAGCGCGACACCCCGCCCGCTCGGGCCACCGCCCGACGTGCGCCATGGGAGCGCGCTCACGAACTCCGGGCCGGGTGACCCCTCCGGGACGACCGGCCCCGGGCGGCGGGACCGACCGTCCCGGCGGGCCGGCCCCGGCGGCGGCGGGCACGGCCCCAACACCGGGTACCGGGCGGGCATGTGACGGACACAAAGCGGGCAGGGCACCTACCGGAGACGTTCCACCCAATTCCGGCGCAAGGGTAGTTTCACGGGACATGGGGCTCATCCTCGGCACATCAATGCCGCAACCGACTTCCGGTTATCAAAATGCTTCGACGAGTCGATCCGGGGTAGCAGAAGCGCCCACTCCCGGATGTCACCCAACGCGGCGATCTCACAGAACGTACACAGTTTGCAAGGAACCGCCGCGAGTTAACACGGCGTGTTCGTGGGAGAGACGGCCCCGCTGTTCCGCGAAGCGGGGCGGGAGACCGGAACCGCGTGAACACAGCGCATGAACTCCGGCCCACCGCAGCAGTCTTGTGTTGACGGGCACGACGGGCTTCGCTGTAGCATGTGGGCGACCAATGTTGACACACGGGGGGTGTTAGCGCGTGGGTGTACTAGTCGTAGACGACCACCCTTGCGTCCGGATGGCACTGAGCAGCATAGTTGAAAGCCGGACTGAAATTGAATTGCTGGGCGAAGCGGCCTCGGGCGACCAGGCACTGGTCCTCGCGGAGCGCAAGCGCCCGTCCCTGATCATCTGCGATCTGGAGATCCGAGGATTCCTGCGGGGCACCGAGCTCTTGAGGATGCTCAAGGCTCTGCCCTGGCGACCACAGGTAATCGTCTTCTCCGGCTCGCGTGACTCCAACGAGGTCGTCTCCGCCCTGATGTCGGGCGCGGACAGCTTCGTCCACAAGGGAATCGCCATCCCGGAACTCCTCCGGGCCATCGAGCGCACGCTCCAGGGCGAGAAAGTGCTTCTCCTGGAAGGAGAATCCGCACCGAAGGACGCTCTCGACCACGTCCATCGGAAGTACTTCATGACCGAGCGAGAGGCCGAGGTTCTGCTCCTACTGCTGCGCCGTTTCAGCAACGAGGAAATCGCCGAGGAACTGACATTGGCACGGCAGACGGTGAAGAATCACGTCAGCCGCGTGTTCCGAAAAGTCGGAGTGACCAACCGACGGGAACTGCGCTGCGCGATCGGCGACACCGCACTGACCGCCCGCGGCCGTTATCGGCAGCGGAGTGTGCGCATGGCCGGCTGATCCCGCCGTACGCCGCCGAGGGGCGGCAGCCTGCGAAATGAGGGGCCCCGATCCGCCTGCGGACCGGGGCCCCTCACGCGCGCCGGGTCGGGAACGGCCGCGCACCGGAGGCGGGCGCCGGACGGGCCTCACGGCCGGACCGGGGCCGCGCGCACAGTGCCTGGCAACGGGCACGGAACGGGCCCGGTACGGAGATCTGCGGATCTCCGTACCGGGCCCGTGCGGGTCCGCCCCGACGCGACGCCGGGGTCAGGCGCCCCGGATGTCCCGACGGTTGACGCCCCACGTACCCACCGCGACGAGCGCTCCGGTGACCACGAGGATGGTCACCAGACCACCGAGGGAGAAGCCGTGCTGCGCGGGGCCGTCGCCCAGCGCCCACTGCCAGGGCGACAGGACCTGGAGCGACTCCAGCGCCTCGCTCAGCGGGAAGAGCGACTGGGCGACGTAGCCGAACCCGGCGACACCGGCGGTCGCGCCGAGCGCCGCGCCGCGGGCAGCGCCGAGCCCCGCCGCGCAGTACAGGACCGCCGCGTGCAGGACGCCGAGCAGGGTGACGCTGAACGTGGCCGCGGCCACGTTCCCGTAGGAGGCGTCCAGCTCCAGCGCGGGCATGCACATGTACAGGAACAGCAGGACCACCAGGCCGAGGCCGAGCATCGCCGCGGCGACCGTGGCGAACCGGCCGAGGTAGACCTGGGTCCGGGTGACCGGGAGGGTCAGCTCCATCTCCAGCTGCCCGCTGTCCTCGTCGCCCGCGGTCAGGTTGCTGGTCCAGGCGATCGCCGCGCATATGAGCAGCAGCGGCAGGACCAGCGAGAAAAGGTTGGAGTCGAGGAAGCCGGCCGGGTCGCTGAGGTCGGCGATGCCGAACGCCGTCAGCATGGACTCCGGCAGGTCGTCGGTGAAGGAGGTCTCCGCGTCGCGGAACCCCGGCCAGGTGGAGACGATGGTGAGCACCAGCAGGGCCAGCACCCCGCCCCAGATCAGCACGGACTTCCGCAGCCGCCGCCCGGCGTGGCTCAGCACCTCGGTCGTGGCGCTCATGCCTGCTCCCCTTCCACCTGCGCGTCGTGCTGGGTACCGCCGGCGTTGTCGCCGTAGAGAGTGAGGAAGATGTCCTCGATCTCCCGTTTCGGGGCGACCACCGACTCCGCGCGGTGCCGTGCCAGCACCTCCAGAACCGGGTGGGCGGGGCCGCTGAGGGTCAGCCGGACACCGGTCTCGTCGACGGTGACGTCCTGCGCCTCGGGGAGCGCCCGCAGCTCTTCCACCGGCGGCGGGCCGGGGAAGGTCGCGGTGAGCTGCTGCCGGGCGCGGGACTGGATCTCGGCGACGGTCCCCTGGAGGACCAGCTCGCCGCCGCGCAGCACCGCGATGCGCTCGGCGACGCGCTCCACCTCGGAGAGGATGTGGGAGGAGAGCAGCACGGTCGCGCCGGCGTCCCTGGCCTCCTCCACCATGGCGAGGAACTGCTGCTGCACCAGCGGGTCGAGGCCGTTGGTCGGCTCGTCGAGGACCAGCAGTTCGGGGCGGGACATGAAGGCCCCGACCAGGCCGACCTTGCGCCGGTTACCGGTGGAGAGGGTGCGTACCGCGCGGTCCGGGCGCAGCCCCAGGCGCTCGGAGAGCGCGTCGCGGTGCTTGCGGTCGACCGAACCGCGGTAGGCGGCCCAGTGGTCCAGCTGCTGCGCGACGGTCAGTCGGTCGTCGAGCCGCAGCTCGCCCGGCAGGTAGCCGACGCGGGCCCGCGTCGTGGTGGCGGACGGTGCCGCCGGGTCGGCGCCGAGCAGCCGCACGGAGCCGCCGGTCGGCCGGGCGACGCCCATGACCATGCGGATCGTCGTGCTCTTGCCCGCGCCGTTGGGGCCCAGGTAGCCGAAGACCGTGCCCTGCGGCACCGTCAGGTCGAGGGAGTTCACCGCGGTGAAGTCCCCGAATTTCTTGGTGAGTGCGGTGCACTCGATGACCGAAGACGCCATCTTCCTCCCCATTCTTCGGACCGGCCGCCCGGGGACGGCCAGGATTGGCTCCCCGGGAGGAATGGCCGGTCTCTCGTCCTACGTGTGCACGGCGACGCGGGGCCGCTCCGTCAGCGACCGGTCCACCGCGGTTCCCTGCGTTCCAGGAACGCGGACACGCCTTCCTGCGCGTCGGCGGAGCGTTTGACCTCCGCGACCAGTGGCTGCTGCCTTTCGAACCGCTCGTCCGCGGGCCAGCCGGGAGCCTCCGTGGCGATCTTCTTGCTCGCCCGCACGGCGAGCGGCGCGCAGCGCGCGATCTCACCGGCGAGGGCCAGTGCGGTCGCTTCCGCCTCGCCCGGCGCGCACAGGCGGTTGACCATGCCGAACCGCTCCGCCCGCTCGGCGGTCAGCGTGCCGCCGGTGAGGAGGATCTCCAGGGCCACGGCACGCGGCAGACGTTCCGTCAGGCGGAACAGTCCGCCCGCGCCCGGCAGTAGTCCGCGCCGGGCCTCGGGGAGGGCGAACCGGGCGTCGTCGGCCGCGACCACGAGGTCGCAGGCCATGACGATCTCCCAGCCGCCGCCCCAGGCGCCGCCCTCCACCGCCGCCACCAGCGGCGTGGCGGGCGGTTGTTCGGTGATGCCGGCGAAGCCGCGTCCGGGGACGCGGGAGCGGCCACCGGCGCTGAGCTCCCTGAGGTCCATGCCGGCGGAGAACCAGCCGCCGGACCCGGTGAGGACGCCCGCGCGGAGTGAGGGGTCCGCGTCCAGCTCCGTCATGGCCGCCGCGAGTCGGTCGGCGGTGTCCTGGTCGACGGCGTTCCGCCGGCTCGGCCGGTCGAAGGTGATCACCAGGACGGCGCCCTCGCGTCGCGTCCTCAGTCCTTCGGGCATGACGAGAACACTCTCCATTGTGGGGGACGGACGCGGAGACAACGGAACGGCATTACTCTTCCGCCGTGCGGTGCGATCGTAGCGCGCGGTGCCGGAACAGGTAGGTACGTTTGGTACTCAGTTGCACGCCCGGAGGTACCCGAATACTCCGGCGCGAAGGCGGCGTACTTCCGGTACCACCCCCCGGTCGGGCTTGGTACGGGTAGCGGCTTCCGGCCCGCCGGGATTTCCCTAGGCTTCTTCGCATGGCAGATATAAAAGGCGGGGGCGGAGGCGCGGACACGACGGCCGAGCCCGTCTACGTCACCGGAATAGGCACCTTTCTTGCAGGTGCTTCGAACGTCAATGAATTCTGGCAGAACCTCTACCACGGTAAATCCCAGATCGGGCGGCTGAGCCGCTACCGCGCGGAGGGCCTACCGGTCCACCTGGCCGCGGAGATCAAGGACTTCGACCACCGCAAGCACCTCCCCGACCTGGAGGACAAGTACGCGGCGAAGTACACCCGGGACATCCTCGTCACGATGTCCGCCGTCGAGCAGGCGCACGAGGACGCCGGGCTGCGACGTGACCAGGTCGACCCGCGGCGGGTCGCCCTCATCTCCTCCTCCTCCCGCGGGCCCACCGGTTGGTGGGAGTCCGCGCTCCAGGGCGACGGCGAGGCGTTCGAGGACAAGACCGCGCTGCTGCGGAGCCTGCCGGGCGGTCCGTCCAGCATGGCCGCGATCTACAGCGACATCCAGGGCCTGGTGACGACGGTCGGCAACGCGTGCGTCGGGGTCCACCAGGCCATCGGTCTGGCCATGGACCACCTGCGGGCCGGCGGCGCCGACATCGTGATGGTGAGCGGCCACGACTTCCCGATCGTGCGCTCCGTCGCCCGGCTGTACCTCTCCCTCGGCAACGGGGTCCTCACCTCGCAGCAGGACGACCCGGCGACGGCGATGAAGCCGTACAGCCGCGACCGCGACGGCTTCGCGTTCGGCGAGGGCTCGGTCGTCCTGGTCCTGGAGCGCGCCTCCTCCGCCGAGCGGCGCGGCGCCCGCCCCTATGCCCAGCTGATCGCGGGCCGTTCGCACAACGAGGCGGACCACCCGACGACGATGGACCTGACCGGCCAGAAGACGGCACGGCTGTTCCGCGAGCTGACCGCGGCGTCCGGGCACACCCCCGACGACATCGACTACGTCTGCGGCCACGGCACCGCCACCGGGTACAACGACCTCGCGGAGAGCCGTGCGCTCAAGGCGCTGTACCCCGAGCGCGCCGCCGCGGACCTGCCGCCGATCAGCTCCAACAAGCCGGTCTACGGGCATTGCATGGGCGTCTCCGGCGCGGTGAACGTCGCCGCCACCTCGCTGATGCTGCACCACCAGAAGCTGGCGCCGACCCTCAACTACCACGACCCGGACCCGGAGTGCGACCACGACCACGTGGGGCTCGTGGGCCGGGAGGCCGAGTTGGACTACGCGACCTCGCTGTCGTTCGCCTTCGGCGCGCACACCTCCGTCGTGTCGCTGGGAGCCGTCACATGACCGTCGCACCGGAGCGCCCCGCCGACCTCGCCACCGGGGCCGACCGCCGCGGGCCGGTGGTCCACCCGGACGTGGACGCCATGGTCGCCGCCCACGTGCGTCCCGGCATGCACGTGCACGCCGCGGCGACGCTCTCCCGTCCGAACGCGCTGATCTACGCCCTGGCGCGGCAGTTCGCGGGCACGCGTTCGCTCACCGTCAGCACCACCGCCGTGCACTCCAGCGCGCACGCGCTGGCCCTGTCGGGCGCGGTGCGGAAGATGATCGCCTGCTTCCTCGGCGACACCTACCCCTCGCCCCGTCCCAACCGGCTCTACAAGGAACTGGCCCAGGGCCGGCCCTTCGAGCTGGAGACCTGGAGCCTGCTGAGCTACACGCAGCGGCTCATCGCCGGCGCCCAGGGGCTGCCCTGGGCGGTCACGGGGTCGCTCAGCGGCACCGACCTGGCCGACGGCAAGGAGGGCCTGCTGGCGCCGCTGCCGGTGCAACCGGAGGACCCGGACGCGCAGCGTCCCGGCTCCCTGGTCCGGGCGATGAACCCCGACCTGACGCTGGTCCACGGCGCGGTGGCCGACCGGCGCGGCAACGTCGTGCTGCTGGCCCCCGTCGGGGAGGGCGCCTGGGCCGCGTACGCGGCGAAGGGCGGTGTGCTGGCCTCCGTCGAGCGCATCGTGCCGGACGAGGTCATCGACGCGTGCCCGGACCGGGTGCTGATCCCCGGCCAGCGGGTGGTGGGGCTCTGCGAGGCGCGGCTGGGTGCCCATCCGCAGTCGCTGCGGGCCGACGGCGTGGCGGGCCTCCCGGGGTACCGCGACGACTACGCCTTCATCGAGGAGATCAACGAGCGGTGCGCCACCCCCGAGGGGGCCGAGGACTGGTACCGCGAGTGGGTGTCCGGGGTCGGCTCGCACGAGGGCTACCTGCGGCACCTCGACGACCGGGAGTGGCCGTCCGCCCCCTGGCCGGGCGGGAGCGCTGCCCTCGACCTCCCCTCCCCCCGGGTGGAGCCGGCGGGTGGGACGAACGACCCGACGGCGGCCGACCCCGACGCCGCCGGCGACCAGCAGCGGATGATCGTGCTGGGCGCGCGGGCGATCGTGGACCGGGTGGAGAGCGGCGGTTACGACACGCTGCTCGCCGGCATCGGCTCGTCCCACATCGCCGCCTGGCTGGCCGCTCGGCTGCTCGCCGAACGCGGCACCGAGGTGCAGGTCTGCGCCGAGCTGGGCTTCTACGGCACCAAGCCGGACTCCGGTGACGTCTTCCTCTTCAGCCAGCTGCACGGCGGGGCCTCGCAGGGGCTGTCGGGGATCGTGGAGGTGCTGGGCGGGATGGTCGCCGGCAACTCGCGGCGCTGCCTCGGTGTGCTCGCCGCGGGCGAGATCGACCAGCAGGGCGCGATCAACAGCAGCCTGCTCTCCAACGGGCGGTGGCTGACCGGCTCGGGCGGCGCCAACGACATCGCCTCCAGCGTGGACTGCCTGGTGGTCTGCGAGGCGCGACCCCGGCGGCTGGTCGAGAAGGTCGCGTACGTGACCAGCCCCGGCGACCGGGTGCACGACGTCGTCTGCCAGTTCGGCCGGTTCCGCCGGGAGAGCGGCGCGGAGGACTTCCGGCTGACGACGTGGCTGCCCCCGGTCGGGGACGACGCGCCCGGCACGCCCGCCGAGGCCGTGGCGGCGCTGACCGCCTGGCAGGCCGAGGCGTCGCGGACCGACGACGAGGTGCCGGTGACTGCGCACGAGTTGGCGCTGCTGCGGGAGCTGGACCCGGACGGCCACTTCCGCTGACGGGCGGCGTGCGGGACGGCGGCGGGACGGCCGCCGCCGTCTCGCACGAACGACGCGTCCGCGACGCGGAACGACGGACGGGGTGGCACCGGAGGACCGGTGCCACCCCGTCCGTCGTGTCGGGGGGCGTGTTCAGGAACCGGCGCCGGCGGGCCGCTGCTCGCCGAGGAGGAACCGGGTGACCAGGTCGTTGAACGCCTCCGGCTGCTCCCGCGGCGCGAAGTGGCCCGCGCCGGGGATGCCGTACGCCTGCGCGTTCTCCATCCGGGCGGCGGCGCGCTCACCCTGGTCGAGCGGGACGACGGGGTCCTGCGCGCCGTGGGCGAAGAGCGTGGGGGCCTTGATCTCGTCCACCCGGCGCGAGTAGTCGGTGCGCAGCCCGCGCGGGGTGACGTCGCTCCGGTTGAGGCTGCGGAACGCCTTCCCTGCCTCGGGCGCCTGGTACATGGCGTACATCTCCTCCACCATGTCCTCGGTCATCCCGGGGACCGCGCCGGCGAAGTGGCTGCGGATCTTGTCGCGGCTCTTGCCCGACTGCTTGTACAGGTAGCGGTGTGCGGGGGGCACCCGGGTGAACACCCAGGTCAGCAGCGGGCTCTTGATCTCGTGGGTCAGCCCGTAGCTGTTGACCGGGACCAGTCGGTCGACCAGTTCCGCGTGGCGCAGCGCCATGTTGAGCGCGATGCCGCCGCCCATGGAGAGGCCGACGAGGTGGGCGCGCGGCACGTCGAGCTCGGCCATGAAGTCGCGGACGAAGTCGCCGTAGAAGTCGATGGTGTAGTCGATGTCCGGCTTGTCGGTCTCGCCGTACCCGGGGAGGTCCGGCACGAGGACGTGGAAGCGTTCGGCGAGCGGGCCGACGGCGTCGCGCCAGGTGAAGTCGGCCCGGTCGATGCCGCCTCCGTGGAGGAGCAGGACGGTCTGCGATCCGGCGCCGGCGCGCAGGTAGTGCGTCCGGATTCCCTGGACGGTGACCCACGCGCTGCTGGCGGCGGGGACGGGGTCGGGCATGGTCTCCCTCTTCGGTCGGTGTGGGGGTGCCGCCGGTGCCGTTCCGGACACCGCTCGGGGTGGCGCGTCCGGGCCGGAGCCGGCGGGTGCTGCGGGTAACTGTAGGCAGTCGGAGCGTGCCCGGGACAGACCGGCCGTCAGGGCTCCAGGGCGAGCAGGCGGCGGGCGTTGCCGGAGAGCCAGGCCGCCTCGACGTCCTCACCCAGGCCGAGTCGGCGGACCTCGTCCACCAGTCGGCTGATGGGCACGTCGTGGACGGCCGCCGAGGAACCGAACATGACCTTGCGGCGGATGGTGGTGCGCCCGGCGGACATCAGCGGCTCCCACCCGCTGCCCGGCTCCGTGAAGTGCCGGGGGCGGTGGGAGGAGATCTCCAGGTGGACCCGGCGGTGCCGCTGGGCCACGGCGGTCAGTTCGCGCAGCCACGGCCACCCCGCGTGCCCCACCACGATGTCCAGCTCCGGGTGGCGCACGGCGATGCGGTCCACGTGCCACCAGGAGCACCTGTCGAGCGGCCGGTCGGAGGCGAAGTGCTGTCCGGTGTGCAGCCACACCGGCAGCGAGCGCTCCTCGGCGGCGGCGAAGACCGGGGCGTACCGCGGGTCCGCCGGGTCGACGTCGTCGAGGAACGGGTTGACCGTGATGCCGCGCAGCCCGCGGTCGGGGCAGGAGCGGACCTCCCGGAGCGCCTCGTCGGGGTTCCGCAGCGAGAGTCCCAGCCACGCCTGCAACCGGTGGGGGGCGCGCGCGGCGAGCCCCGCCAGCAGGTCGTTGACGTCGCTGCCGGTGCCGAAAGGCGCGGGCACGCCGTGCACCACCTGGTGGCCGATGCCGTTCTCGTCGAGCTCGGCCAGGTAGGCGTCGAGTTCGAACTCGTCCCCCATGCCGTCGACCAGGACGTCCACCGCGTCGAGCAACCGGTCCTCCCGGAGCGCCTGCCGGTAGGCGTCGGGGTCGGCGCCGTAGGTGCGGCACCAGCCGCGCGCGAAGATCCGCAGGTAGGCGGGGGCTTCGAGCGCCAGCCGCCGCATGTAGGCGCGGCAGACCTCGGGTTCGGCGGGCATCGAGCACATGTCGACGACGCCGCCGCCGGAGCGGGGGTCGGCCGCGGTCCCCGGTGACGGCGTCTTGCGGGTGGCGGTGCTCATCGGCCGGTGAACCGCGGGCGGCGCTTGTTCAGGAAGGCGTCCAGCCCCTCGTGGCCGTCCTCGATCTCGGCGTGGCTGCGGTGGTGGAACTCGTTCTGGAGTCGCAGCGCGTACTCCGCGGGCTGGCCCCAGCAGCGCTCCCGCAGCTCCTTGAAGTGGCCGATGGCCTTGGTGGGGGCGGCGGCCAGGGCGGCGGCCAGGGTGTCGAGCTCCTTGTGGAAGGTGTCGTGCGGCACCACCCGGTCGACGAGGCCGATCCGTTCGGCCTCGTGGGCGTCGGCGAGCCGGCCGGTGACGAAGAGTTCGGTGGCGCGGGCGGGTCCGACGACGCGGGGCAGCAGCGCCGCGTTGCCCGGGTAGCCGACCTGCACCAGGCCGCTGCCGATGCGGACCTTGTCGGAGGCGAGCCGGTAGTCGGCGGCGCACGCCATCTCGGTGCCGGCGCCGACCGTCGCGCCGTTGAGGCCGGCGACGACCGGCTTGCGGGCGGTGATCAGGGCCTCGCAGATCCGCAGGTAGAGGTAGTCGCGGGTCAGCCGGGAGGCGGGGGCGCCGTCGCGCATGCCGTCGCGGGCCTGCTGGACGGCCTCGATGTCGTCGCCAGCGCAGAACGCCGTGCCGGCGCCGGTGAGCACGACCACCCGGGTCGCGGTGTCGGTGACCGCGCCGATCACCGCGTCCAGCAGCTCGGCCGCCAGCTCGTAGTTGAGGCTGTTGCGGTGGTCGGGGCGGTCGAGGACGACGGTCGTGACGCCCTCGGCGTGGCGGGTGGTCACGAACCGGCGCTCGGCCGGCGGCTCTTCCCCTGTGGTGCGGGAGTGCTGGGGGGCGGTCACGGGGATACCTCCGTCGGTCGGTTCGAGCGGGTGGCGGTGGAGCGCACGTGGCGCTCGACCGAGGCGCGCGTTCCCGCGCGGGGGCTGGTCGGTTCCATGCGCAGGACGGGTCCGAGGCTGATCCGCGGGTCCATCGTGACGAGTTGGCCGACGGTGGTCGCGACGTGCTCGGCGGTGAGCAGGTCGTCCGGGGTCACCCCGTACTCGGAGAGGTCCGGGGAGAGTCGGGAACCGACCCAGCCCAGGCAGAGCGCCAGCGCGCGCACGCCGTGGCCGCGGTTCTCCAGGTCGGTCAGTTCGGTGAGGGTGTTGAGCGCCTGTTTGGTGACGGCGTAGGGCGCGGTGCCGGCGATGCGCTCCAGGGAGACGGCGGAGCTGATGTTGACGACCCGGCCCCAGCCGCGCTCCCGCATGCCCGGCAGGCTGAGGCGCGTCAGGTGGAAGGGCACCGTGACGTTGAGCTGCATCTGGAGGTCCCAGTGCTTGGGCCGGACCTCGTGCACCGGCGCCGTCTGCACCGCCGCCGCGCAGTTGACGAGGATGTCGACGGGGCCGAGCGTCCGCTCGGCCTCCGCGTGCGCGAGTTCCGCGCCGCCCTCCTGCGCGAGGTCGGCGACGACGGCGGCGGAGGGGACACCCTCCGCGGCGACCCGGGCGCGGGCCGCGTCGAGTTCGGCGGGCCGGCGGGCGACGAGCGCCACCCCGGCGCCGAGGCGGGCGAGTTCCAGGGCGATGGCGGCGCCGACGCCCGAGGACGCGCCCGCGACCAGGGCCGTCCGGTCCTTCAACTGAGCTGTCATGGCTTTCCTGTCCGGAGTCTGGGGG
>NZ_JAAVJB010000123.1 GCF_012034385.1 Streptomyces spiramenti | reverse complement strand
GCCCGGACGCGCCCCCGCTCACCCGCTCGTGCGCGGCGCCCACCCCCACGCCCACGCCCCGCCCGGCGACCGCGCCCCGGAGCGCCCGGCCTCCCGGCGGACCCGCATGTCGAACCAGCCGACCGACCGCGACCGCCCCATCGCTCACAGTTGATTCTTCTTCACAGGAACGGAGCCTTCGGACAGGATGTCGGGATGTCCCACACCGCGCCCGGCGTCACCCCCCGCCAGATAGCCGACCAGCACGTCGAGACCATCACCGATCTCGACCCGATGACCGCCGAGATGCTGGGAACCCGCCCCGGCAGCGATCTTCTGCCCGACTACTCCCCGGACGGCAGGCAGGCGGTCGCGGACGCCTCCCGCGCCACTCTCGCCGCCCTCGACGCAGCCGGTGATCCGGCCACCCTCGCCCCCAACGAGCGGCGCACCGCCAAACTGCTGCGGGAACGTCTGGAGGCGTCGCTCGCCGAGCACGACGCCGGCGACTACCTGCGCGAGCTCAACAACCTCATGTCGCCGGTCCAGCGGCTGCGCTCGATCCTGCTCACCATGCCGAAGAACACCGACGACGACTGGAGGGTCGTCGCCCGACGCCTCGGCCGGGTCCCCGAGGCCCTGCGTAACTACCGCGCCGGACTGGACGCGGGACGCGCGCGGGGGCTGACCGCCGCCCCCCGCCATGCCGAGGTCGTGGTGGAGCAGCTCGCGCCCGAGGTCGTCGGCGACTGGTACCGGCGCCTGATCGCGCCCGCCCCCGAACAGCTCCGCGCCGAGTTGGAGAGCGCTGCCGGGACCGCCTCCCAGGCCATGGCCGAGCTGCGCGGCTACCTGGCCGACTCCTACCTCCCCGCTTCCGCCGGCACCGAGGACGCGGTGGGCCGGGAGCGCTACCTCCGCGGCGCCCGCCGGTGGACGGGCCTCGACCTGGACCCCGAGGACGCCTACGCCTACGGCTGGGAGGAGTACCACCGGCTGTACGCCGAGATGACCGCGGTCGCGGACGCGATCCTGCCGGGCGCCTCCCCCCACGCGGCCATGGATCACCTGAACGCCCACGGTGAGGCGGTCGAGGGCGAGGAGAACATCCGCGTCTGGCTCCAGGAGTTCATGGACCGCGCCATCGACGACCTCGACGGCACCCACTTCGACCTCGCCGACCGCGTCAAACGCGTCGAGTCCATGATCGCCCCGCCCGGCGGCGCCGCGGCACCGCACTACACGGCGCCTTCGCTGGACTTCTCGCGCCCCGGGCGCACCTGGCTGCCGACCATGGGCGAGACCAGGTTCCCGGTGTGGCCGCTGGTGTCGATCTGGTACCACGAGGGCGTCCCGGGCCACCACCTCCAGCTCGCCCAGTGGCGCCACGTCGCCGACACCCTCTCCACCTTCCAGATCTCCCTCGGGCAGGTCAGCGCCTCCACCGAGGGCTGGGCCCTCTACGCCGAACGGCTCAGCGACGAGCTCGGCCTCCTCACCGACCCCGCCCACCGCCTCGGCTACCTGGAGAACCAGATGCTCCGGGCGATCCGGGTGATCATCGACATCGGCATGCACCTGAAACTCCGCATCCCCGCGGGCGCCGGGTTCCACGAGGGCGAGAGCTGGACGCCCGCCCTCGCCCAGGAGTTCCTGATCAAGCACAGCGGCATGCCCGAGTCGTTCAACGTCTCCGAGATCGTCCGCTACCTCGGCATCCCCGGCCAGGCCATCAGCTACAAGCTCGGCGAACGCGCCTGGCTCGCCGGCCGCGAAGCCGCCCGCACGGCGCACGGCGACACCTTCGACCTCAAGACCTGGCACATGAAGGCGCTCTCCCTCGGCGCACTCGGTCTGGATGACCTCGCCGACGAACTCGCCGCGCTCTGACACCCCGGCCCCGGCGGGTCCCGCGGACCGGCACGACCGTGCCGGCCCGCGCCGCTCCGGATCACAGCTCCCCGGGCCCGACCGGCCCGACGGGCGCGTCGGCCGCCGCCCGCCCACACCGGACCGATCGCCGCCGTCGGCGGACCCGGGCCGGATCATCGCACCGACGGAGAGGACCACACGATGAGCACCAGCTCCGGACCCCGCACCCCGCGCGAGATCAGCGACGACCTCACGGACACCGTCCTCGACTACGACCCCACCGCCGCCGAGGTGCTCGGCCTGCGGCCGGGCAGCGACGCCGTCCCGGACTACTCCCCCGAGCGGCACCAGCAGCTGGTGGACGACCTGAGCGGACTCCGGGTCGAACTCGACGCCGCGACGACCGACGGCACGCGCCCGCTGCCCCCGGAGGAACAGCGCGCGGCCCGGCTGCTGCGCGAACGCATCGACACCTTCCGGGCCACTCCGCTGAACAGCGAGCTGAACAACCTGTTCTCACCGCCGCAGAAGCTGCGGACGATGCTGATCCTCGCGCCGCGCGACACGCCGGAGGACTGGGCCGTCCTCGGGCGACGCCTGGCGCACATCGACGAGTCGGTCGCGGGCTACCGGGCGTCGCTCGGGGCCGCGCTGCGGCAGGGTTCGGGAGCCGCGCCCCGGCAGGTCGAGACCCTCATCGCCCAGCTCCGCGACAGCGACGGGTGGTTCCGCGGCCTCGCCGACGCGGCGCCTGCGGGCGTCCACGCCGAGGTGAGTGCCGCCGCGGGCAGCGCCGCCGACGCCATGCGCGGGCTGAGCACCTACCTCGCCGACGAGTACCTGCCGCTCGTGCAGGAGAAGCCGGACGGCGTCGGCGCGGACGCCTACCTGGTCGGCGCCCGCTACTTCAACGGGGCCGACCTCGACCTCGCGGAGGCATACGCGTACGGCTGGGAGGAGTTCCACCGCCTCAGCGCCGAACTCGCCACCCTCGCCGGGGAGATCCTGCCGGGCTCCGCACCCCGCGCGGCGATGGACCACCTCAAGCTCCACGGCGAGGCCGTGGAGGGCGAGGAGAACATCCGCGTCTGGCTCCAGGAGTTCATGGACCGGGCCATCGACGACTTCGACGGCACCCACTTCGACCTGGCCGACCGCGTCAAGCGCGTCGAGTCCATGATCGCCCCGCCAGGCGGCGCCGCCGCGGCCCACTACACCCCGCCGTCGCACGACTTCTCCCGCCCCGGACGCACCTGGCTCCCCACCCTCGGCGAGACCAGGTTCCCCACCTGGGACATCGTCTCCACGTGGTACCACGAGGGTGTTCCGGGCCACCACCTCCAGCTCGCCCAGTGGCGGCATGTCGCCGACACCCTCTCCACCTTCCAGGTGACGGTCGGGCAGGTCAGCGCGTGTGTGGAGGGCTGGGCCCTCTACGCCGAGCGGCTCGCCGACGAACTGGGTTTCCTCACCGACCCCGCCCACCGACTCGGCTACCTCTCGGAACAGACGCTCCGCGCGGCGCGCGTCATCATCGACATCGGTATGCACCTGCGACTCCGCATCCCCGCGGGCGCCGGCTTCCACGACGGGGAGATCTGGACCCCCGAGCTTGCCACCGAGTTCCTCCTCACACACACCGGAATGCAGCCCGGCGCGTACACGGACTCCGAGATCACGCGCTACCTGGGCATCCCGGGCCAGGCGATCAGCTACAAGCTCGGCGAACGCGCCTGGCTCGCCGGCCGCGAAGCCGCCCGCACGGCGCAGGGCGACGCCTTCGACCTCAAGACCTGGCACATGAAGGCCCTGTCGCTCGGTTCGCTGGGGCTGGACGACCTCGCGGACGAACTCGCCGCGCTCTGAGCCGCCTGCCGCCGACCAGTCGACGGCACCGAGCGGGAGGTCGAGGGCCCCGGCCGGCAGGTCGAGGGTCCGGTCCTCTCCGACCGGAGGCCCCGGACACGCCCACGCCGCGTTCGTCGGGCAGCGGCCCGCCCGCCGGTCGCCGGCCGCTCCGACCGGGAGCGGCCAGCGGGCGGGCCACGGAGCCGGACGTCGCAGCCGGACGACTCGGCACAGCCGGACGGCTCAGCGCTCCGGCGTGCCGATCCCGAACATCGGCAGGCACGGCTCCAACCCCGTGATGCTCGCCGCGGTGCGTCGATGGGCCGACCACCGCTCGTGGGTCAGCCGCAGCCGGTGCTCCACGACGACGCGGTCGCGCCGCGTCCGACGCGACACCCCGTCGTCGCGGTAGCCCAGCCGCCGGGAGACCTCCAACGAGGCGTGCGAGTCCTCGAAGGCCGCGGAGACGCACTCCTCCGAGGCCAGCCCGACGAACGCCAGCTCCAGGGCGGCGGCACGCATCTCGGTCCCGAACCCCCGCCCCTGATGACGCAGCCCCAGCCAGGAACCGGTGAGCACCTCGCGCCGCACGGCGAAGTCCTGCGCCGAGATCTCCTGCACGCCGAGCGGGCGCCCCTCGTGGAAGACGGTGAACGGCAGGCTCCAGTCGCCGGGTAGCCACTCCGCACGCTGCCGCCACTGCCACTGGAGCACGGACCGCGCGCGTTCGGCAGGCGTCCCGTCGGTCCACGGGGTGAGGAACGGCATGCGGTCGGCCTCGTGGACGCCGTCGGCGGCGACCTGGGCCAGATCCGCGAGCTCATCGTCCGAGGCCAGCCGCAGTTCCAGGCGTGGTGTGTTGATGCGAAGGCCGAACAGGGGCCAGAAGTCGGTGAGCATGGTTCATGGTGCCGTCGGCGGTGCGCGGGGCGCACCCGCATTTCCCGTCCGGGATGAAGATTCTTCCGGCGAGGCCCCGCACGGGCGTCGGGCGGGCGTCGGGCCGGCGTCCCGCCCACCGAGCGAGCGGTGTCGATCGGCCGGTGCGGCACGAGTCGGCTGCCGGTATGCCGTCGCCGTCAGGCGTGCGGGCCCACCGGGACCCGGCCCACGACGAGTGCGACCTCCTCGACCGCCCGGATGTCCGCCAGCCGCCGCGCCTGGGCGCCGACCTCACGGAGCTCCGCCGCCGCCAGCTCGACCAGCGGCTCCACCGTCACCCGCAACCGCCGACCCCGCAACGCCTGGTGCCACACCCCCGCGACCTGGCCGTTCACCAGCAGCAGCGGGTAGTTGCCCGCCTGCCCGCGCGACAGGGCGCGCTCCGCGGCTGCCCCCGCGAAGAGCAGCGAGCGCGGGTGACAGCCGACGCCGAACACGTCGAAGTACGGCAGCAGCCTGACCCCTCGCGGTTCCTCATGATGCGTGGGGTCCCCGGCGATCTGGACAGCCGGGCCGGAGCCGACGACGGTCACCTGTTCGACACTGTCGCCCAGCGACCGGAACAGCTCCTCGGAGCGGTCGCGCGGCGCGCCGAGCCAGCGGGCGAACTCCGCGGGTGTCGCCGGCCCGTAACCGTGGAGGTAACGCAGGGCGAGCCGTCGCAGTGCCGGTTCGCTGTCCATGGGCACGAAGCCGGGCAGCAGCCGGACGGGGCTGGTGAACGTGATCTCGCGGCCCCGCTTCGGCCCGAAGCACAGGGCGCCGCGGTGACCCAGGACGGGCTGCACCCAGCGCCAGCGCGGCAGACGGGTCCGGAAGGCGTCCACCACCGGTTCCGCCGCCCAGGCGCCCACGGCGTCGGCCAGTGCCTGCGTCAGCTCGTCGGCGGTGAGGTCGGCGTGCGCCAGCGCACGGGGCGCCGCATCGACCAGCGCCTCCACCTGGTCGGCGTCGAGGTAGGGCTCTCCCGCGCCGGGCCCCCGGGCGATGTCGAGGCCGCCCATGGCACCGACCCAGGCGGGCAGGTCGCGGGCAGACAGCAGATGCACCGTGCCGCGGGGGCCGTGGGTCCGGACCAGCGTCCGGTCACGCCACAACGCGTCGCGCACGTCGGTACTCACCGCGCCCGCCACTCGCATTGCGACCGAGACCTCCGCCGCCGACATCACCTGGGCGTGCACCCCGCAGGTGCCCGACACCACGTCCGCGATCCGGCGCGTCACCGGCTCGCCGCCGACGACGGCGGGTGCGTCGAGCCGGTGGCGTGCGAGCCGCCTGGCGCTGACGGCCGCCCACGGCATCCCCGCGGAGTCGGCGGTGTCGGAACCGCCGACTCCGCCGACGCGACCGGCGGTGTCGGCACGCGCGCCGCGCCCCACCGGGCCCGCTCCGCTGCCCGGACCGGCCGTCGCTCCGGCGTCTCCGTCGCCGTTCATGCCCACCACGCTAGCCCCGGGAGCCGCCGCCCGCCGTCCCACGGAACGAGCGGCCCGTCCACCCGGAGCACGCGGCAGCGGTGCCGGGCGCCCCTCGCCGCCCTGTCCTGGCGCGTCGCGCACCGGACCGGCGAACCACTACCCTGCCCCTGGGACCACGGGTGGCACGCCGGACGAGGGCGTGGGAGTCCAGGAGGGGCGCATGGCTGAACACGACCGGGGGCGCCCGGCCCGCGAGCGCAACCGCACAGGTATGCGGGCGCTCCGTCTCCAGGACCCCGACGAACTGGCCGGATTCCGGCTCGTCGCACGTCTCGGCACCGGCGGTATGGGCACCGTCTACCTCTCCCACATGCCGGACGGCCGCCCGACGGCGTTGAAGATCGTGCGGGCCGAACTGGCCGAGGCCCCGGACTTCCACCGGCAGTTCGAGCGCGAGGTACGGGCCGCGAGCAGGGTCCGGGGACGGTACGTCGTCCCCGTACTGGAGAGCGACACCGACGGCCCCGTCCCGTGGTTGGCCACCGCCTATGTCCAGGGCCCCTCCCTCGGCGAGGCCGTGGCGTTCCACGGCCCGATGCCGCAGCAGGCCGTGGTGCGGCTGACCGCGGCGGTCGCCGACGCGCTGCGGTCGGTGCACGGCGCCGGGATCGTCCACCGCGACCTGAAGCCGTCGAACGTGCTGCTGGCCGCCGAGGGCCCGCAGGTCATCGACTTCGGTATCGCCCGGGCCTCCGACGCGACCACGATGTTCAGCGGCTCGCCCCGCCGCATCGGGACCCCTGGCTTCATGGCGCCCGAGCAGGTGATGGGTGAGGAGATCTCCCCGCAGGCCGACGTGTTCGCCCTCGGCCTGCTGACCGCGTTCGCCGCCGCCGGTCGGGGAGCCTTCGGCGGGGGCGACCCGGACGCGCTGCTCTACCGGATCGTGCACGACGCCCCCGACCTCTCGGCCTGCCCCGACGGGCTGCGGGACGTGGTCGAGGCATGTCTGGCGAAGGACCCGGCGGACCGCCCCGCGCCGGCCCAGGTCATCGAGGCGTGCCGGGTCCTGGCCGGTGAGGACGACCCCTTCCCGGCGGCGGGCTGGCTGCCGGCCGACATCGCGGAGGAGGTCTCGCTCCGCGCGGCCCCCGCCCCGCGCGGCCCCGGCGGGCCGAGCGACACCGCGGCCGGCCGGTCGTACCGGGGCGGTCTGGGCCCGGTCGTCATCCGGCCCGAGTCCGGGAGCGGCACGCCCGGACGCGGGCCCGCGACCCCCGGCACCGTGCCCGACGGACCGTCGGCGCACGGCGCCGACGGCCCGTCGGCCGACGCCGACCGCACACCCACTGTCGGCGGGCCGCCCGCCTCGGCGACTGCGAACGGCAGCGACGCGCCGGCACTCCCCGCGGAAGCCGTGCTGTCGGCCGAGGCCGGGCCAGCCTTGGCCGACAGCTGGGCGGGGACGGACGGCAGGGCGGGGCACTCGGCCGGAGCGGAGGTGCGGATCGCCGGTACGGAGGCGCGCGCGGCCGGCCCCGAGGGGCGTGCCGACGGAGGCCACGCTGCCGAAGCGCCTGCGCCGGGCGCCACGAGTGGCGCAGGCGGGGAGACGGCGACCAGCCGACCGGGCGGCCCTGGCGCGCCCGGCGGCGACCCTGCTCCGGGAGCGACCGGGTGGTCACCGGAACCGGTCCATGGCGCGTCCGCGCCGATCGGCGTCCCGACCGGGTTCGTTCCCGCCGGCCCGGCGGCTCCCGGGGCGGGCACGCCGCGCCCCCCTGGCGCCCCGGTCGGCACGCCGCGCCCCGAGCCGAGCGCCGCAGTCGGCCCCGGCCACCATCCGTCCACCGCCGAGTCCGGTGGCTTCGGCACGCTCCCGCGCACCCCCGCGGCGACGGAACACGGCGGAGGGCGCGGACGGCGCGGACGGGTGGCCGGAGTGACGGCCGCCGCCGTCGCCGCTGTCCTGGCACTCGTCGGCGGTGGTTACGCGCTGGCGGGTCTCGGCGGCGACGGCACCACCGAGACCCGCGACATCGCGGACCTGGCCCCGCAGGACCCGCCACCACCGGCCGTGGACGAACCCGTCGAGGACGGCGAACCGGCCCCGGAGGCCGACGAGTCGCTCTCCCCGCCCTCACCGGGACCGGACGACGACGAGGACGACGACGCGGACGAGGAGGCCGACGACACCGCCCAGAACGAGGGCGACCCCGTCGGCGACGGTGACGACGGCCGCGCCTCCGACGGCGGGGACAGCGGCGAAGCGCCTGGCCCGCCCGCCGGAGGAGGCGACGCGCCGCCCGACGCTCCCCGGGACCCGGCGCCCGCACCCAGCTCTCCCGCTCCGCCGCGCAACGACCCGCCGCCGCCCGCTCCCGGACAACCCGGGCGCGACAACTGCTCCCACAGCTCCGACCGCAAGCGCGTCTGGGCCGAGGGGATGGCAGGTCAGAGCGTGCGGCAGATCCAGTGCCTGCTGAACCACAACTACGGCAACGGACTCGACACGGACGGGATCTTCGGACCGCAGACCGACACGGCGGTGCGCGCCGTGCAACGGTGCTCCGGCATCGACGTGGACGGACACGTCGGGCCCGACACCTGGCGGTACCTGGACTCCCCGCGTCGCGGCTGCGGAGGCTGACGGGCTCGTGGCCACGGCCCCCGATGCCCGATACCCGATACCCGATACCCGATACCCCTGCGGACGGTCGGGCAGCGGGGCGGCCAGGCCGTCCCTCCAGGGCCGTTCGGGTGGCCGGACCGCCGGGAGTACGGCGCCGTCGGAATGCCGACGCCCGCCGAGTCGTTGCGCAGCTCATGAGAGCAATCACGTATCAGGAGTACGGCGGACCAGAGAACCTGCGGCTGACGGACGTCCCGGACCCGAAGGTCGGGCCGGGCGAGGTACTGATCAGAGTGAAGGCGGCCGGGGTGAACCCGGTCGACTGGAAGCTGGCCAGCGGGGGCCTCGACCCGCTCATGCAGACCTACTTCCCGGTGATCCCGGGCTGGGACGTGGCGGGCGTCGTCGAGGCCGTCGGGATGGACACCCCGGAGTACGCGGTCGGCGACGAGGTCATCGGCTACGCCCGTAAGGACTACGTCCAACACGGCACCTACGCCGAGCTGGTGACGGCCGGCGTGCGGCACCTCGCCCGGAAGCCCGCGGCACTCGGTTGGGAGCAGGCGGCCGGCCTGCCGCTCGCCGGGCTGACGGCACTCCAGGCCCTGGACCGGGCGCGGGCCGGCGAGGGTGACACCGTTCTCGTGCACGCCGCCGCCGGCGGTGTCGGCAGCCTCGCCGTGCAACTGGCGGTTGCCCGGGGCGCGCGGGTCATCGGCACCGCGAGCGAGCGCAACCACGCGTTCCTGCGGGAGCTGGGCGCCGAGCCCGTGCTCTACGGCGACGGGCTGGTGGGCCGCGTCAGGGACATCGCACCGGGCGGCGTGGACGTGGCGCTCGACTTCGTGGGCGGAGTGGCGGACGAATCCGCGGAGCTGCTGGGGGAGACGTCCCGGCTGGTCTCGGTGGTGGACGGCCGCGCCGTGGAGCAGGGCGGCCACGCGATCTGGGTGCGCCCCGACCCGGTCGAACTGACAGCACTGTCGGACCTCGCCGACGCGGGCCGCCTGACCGTCCCCGTCGAGCGGGTCTACCCGCTCGGCGAGGCGGCGGACGCCTGGCGGGACCAGCAGAACGGACGCACCCGCGGCAAGCTGGTGCTCTCCGTGAGCTGAGCGCACACGACGCCCTGTCGGGCCCGGGTCGAGCCCGGGTCGAGCCCGGTGACGGGAGCGCGGCAGACGTGACGGGCCGCACTCGCCGCTGCCCGGCCCGGTTCGGGCCGGTAGCGGGGGCGCGGCGCGTCGGAACGCAGCCCGAGCCCGAACGGGACACCGGCCGGGCCCGTCAGGGCCCCGACCGGGCCCGTCAGGGCCCGGGCCGGGCCGGGCCGGTGTCGGGACGCTGTCCTCTCCCCCGGGTACCTGGTCGGCGCGCCACCGGCCTCTGCACCGCACCGTCCGCACTCTCCGATGGCGCTGGGGGCAGCGCTGCCGGTCGGGGCGGTCGGGGGTGGTCCACCTCGGCGTTGACCGCCCCTGGCGCACGTCCGGCCGGAGGAGCCGGTCGGACGCCTCCGCCGGTCGCAGTCCCGGAGGACTCCCGGACGCCGACCGCACGCGCCCGCCGTCTGGGACCGGCGACTGCCGACCGGCGGCCGGGGGGAGGACTGGCGGCCGGCTGCTCAGCCGACCGCGCCGGTCGTGGCGACGCGGGCCGGTGGCCGGCGGGCCCGTACCCACCAGCCGGGGCGTCGCGGACAGCAGCGAGTCTCGCTCCGCAGCCACCGGCATCGGACCGTCCCTGCCCCCGGTCCTGCACGGGGCTTTGACGGGCGCGCCCGGCCCGCCGCGGCGAATGGTGTACCGCCGGGGGACGAGCGCTCCGAGGCGCCCGTCGCCCGGCGGCGGTTCAGAGGGTGCGCAGCAACAGCGTGGGGTGTTCGACGCAGTCGGCGACGTAGCGGAGGAACCCGCCCGCCACCCCGCCGTCGCACACCCGGTGGTCAAAGGTGAAGGACAGTTGGACGACGTGGCGGAGCGCCAGTTCTCCGGCGTGCGCCCAGGGCTTCTCGACGATGCGGCCGACTCCGAGCATCGCGGCTTCGGGGTGGTTGATGATCGGGGTCGAGCCGTCGACGCCGAACACTCCGTAGTTGTTGAGGGTGAACGTCGAGCCGGTGAGGTCGGCCGGGGTGAGCCGTCCCTCCCGGGCACACGCCGTCAGCCGGGCGATCTCCTTGTGCAACTGTTCGGCGGAGAGGGTGTGTGCGTCACGGATCACGGGGACGACCAGCCCTCGTTCGGTCTGGGCCGCGAACCCGAGATGGACGGCCGGCAGCCGGACGATCTCCCGTGCGTCGGTGTCGACGGTGGCGTTGAGCTCCGGATGGCGAGCGAGTGCGGCGACCGTGACACGAGCCAGCAGGGAGAGGAGTGACAGCCGGGGTTCGCCCATGCTGCGCCGTGCGGCGAGCAGTTCGGTGGCGTCTGCGTCGACCCAGCAGGTGGCGTCGGGTATCTCCCGGCGGCTCCTGGAGAGCTTGTCAGCCATGGCGCCGGCGATGCCTCGGAGCGGCACCCTGACGGCTCCCGGCTGGTCGGCGGAGCCGGACCGCGACCGACCCGCCGCCTGCGCGTCGGATGTCGCGTCGTTCGGGTGCGTGGGCCGAGTCCCCCCTGCTGCGCCGGCCGTTCGGCCCGTGCGTTCCGCCCCGGCGCGGTCCACGTCGGCGCGGAGGATCAGTCCGCCCGGGCCGCTGCCGCGCAGCGAACGGAGGTCCAGGCCGCGTTCACGCGCCACGCGTCGTACCAGGGGCGAGATGACGGGTATCGGTGCCGAGTGCTCCGGAAAGGTCGGCGCTCCGCCGGGGACGCGTCCGTCGGAGAGCACTGCGTCGACCGCCTCCCGCGCGGTGGTGCCGGCGGTCGCGGTGAGCGCACGTCTCCGGCGTCGAGCCCCGGAGGCGGCATTCTTCGACGAGTCGGTGCCGTACCCGACGAGGACGTTCCCCGATCCGCCGGCTGCCTCGCGGCGGCGTTCCGACGAGGGGGCCGCGTCGGTGGTCGGGGTCGAGGTGGCGGGTTGTCGGTCCGACGGGGTGGCCTCACCGACCGCCACCGCGATCAGTGGTGTGCCGACCGGTCGGGGTTCGCCCTCGGCACCGTGACGAGCCGTCACGACCCCCTCGAAGGGGCAGGGGACCTCGACCTGCGCCTTCGCCGTCTCGACCTCGACGACGGCCTGGTCGACGGCGACGAAGTCGCCGACCTCCACCAGCCAGCGGACGATCTCGGCCTCGGTCAGCCCCTCCCCGAGATCAGGCAGCAGGAACTCGCGGACGTCACGGTCGGCGCTCACGACACACCACCTTCCGTGTACTCGCTCTCCCACTGGAGCCGCGCGACGGCGTCCAGGACGCGGTCGACGCTGGGAAGGTGGTGCTTCTCCAGCATCGGCGGCGGATAGGGGATGTCGAACCCGGTGACCCGCAGCACCGGCGCCCGGAGGTGGTGGAAGCAGCGCTCGGTCACCCGGGCGGCGATCTCGGCGCCGGGGCCCGCGAACCCGGTGGCCTCGTGGACGACGACGGCCCGGCCGGTGCGGCGCACCGCCGCACAGATGGTCTCGTCGTCGAACGGGACGAGGGTGCGCAGGTCGAGCACCTCCAGCTCCCAGCCCTCGTCGCGGGCAGCCTCGGCGGCCTCCAGGCACACGGGCAGTGAGGGCCCGTAAGTGATGAGGGTCGCGGCGGTGCCGGGGCGCCGCACGACGGCCCGCCCGAGCGGCTCGGCCTCGGGGGGTGCCGCGAGGTCGAGGGTCTCCTTGGTCCAGTAGAGGCGTTTCGGCTCGAGGAACAGCACCGGATCGTCGGAGGCGATGGCGCTGCGGAGCATGCCGTAGGCGTCGGCGACGGTGGCCGGGGTGACGACGTGGAGCCCGGGGGTCGCCATGTAGTAGGCCTCGGAGGAGTCGCTGTGGTGCTCGACGCCCCCTATGCCGCCGCCGTAGGGGATGCGGATGGTCAGCGGCATCGGGAGGCTGCCGCGGGTCCGGTTGCGCATGCGCGCCACGTGGGAGACCAGTTGCTCGAACGCGGGGTAGGCGAACGCGTCGAACTGCATCTCGACGACGGGGCGCAGGCCGTACATCGCCATGCCCGCGGCGGTGCCGAGGATTCCCGCCTCGGCCAGTGGGGTGTCGGTGCAGCGCTCCTCGCCGAACTCGGCGGTGAGGCCGTCGGTCACCCGGAAGACGCCGCCGAGCGCGCCGACGTCCTCGCCGAGGACGTGGACGGTGTCGTCCTCGGCCATGGAGTCGCGCAGGGCGCGGTTGATGGCCTGCGCCATGCTCGTCGGAACGGCTCCGGCGGGCGGCGCGGAGCGGGCGGGGGTGGACGTGGCAGTCGTCATGCGGCCCGCTCCTGGTGGTCCTGCCGGCGGTCGCCGGGGTGGTCGTCCGAGCCGGGCGCGCGACGGGTCTCCCGGGCCACGCCGCCTGTCGGCTCGGGCTCCGCGTGGGCATCGGCGTCCGCGTCTGCCGCGAGTTCACCCCGCAGCAGCACGGCCTGTTCGCGCAGTTGCGGAGTGGGCTCGGCGTAGACGTGGGCGAAGAGCTCCTCCGGGTCCAGCACCGGATCCGTGTTCATGCGGGCCCGCAGGTCGGCGGCCATCGTCTCGGCCTCGTGCGCGATCTGCTCGGCCTCGGTGTCGGTGAGGAGCCTGCGCTGCCGCAGCTCGGCCTCCAGCAGGGCGACCGGGTCGTGGGCGAGCCAGGGGGCCACCTCCTCTTCGCTGCGGTAACGGGTGGCGTCGTCGGCGTTGGTGTGGGCCTCGATGCGATAGGTGAGGGCCTCGACCAGGGTGGGGCCGGCGCCGGCCCGGGCGCGGGCCACGGCCTCGCCGAGCACCTGGTGCACCGCGGGCGCGTCGTTGCCGTCCACCAGCCGACCGGCGACGCCGTACCCGACGGCCTTGTGCGCGATGGACGGGGCGGCCGTCTGCTTCGCCAGCGGGACGGAGATGGCGAAGCCGTTGTTCTGCACGAGGAAGACGACGGGGGCCTGCCAGACTGCGGCGAAGTTGAGCGCCTCGTGGAAGTCGCCCTCGGAGGTCCCGCCGTCGCCCACCATGGCGAGGGCGACGACGTCGTCGCCGCGCAGGCGGGCGGCGTGGGCGAGCCCGACCGCGTGCGGCAGTTGGGTGGCGAGCGGGGTGGAGAGCGGGGCGACCCGGGTGGCGCGGGGGTCGTACCCCGTGTGCCAGTCACCGCGCAGCAGGGTGAGCGCCTCGACGGGGTCGACACCGCGCGCCACGACGGCGAGGGTGTCGCGGTAGCTGGGGAACAGCCAGTCCTGCTCGGCGAGGGCGAGCGCCGCCGCGACCTCGCAGCCCTCCTGGCCGGTCGAGGAGGGGTAGACGGCGAGCCGGCCCTGCCTGGTCAGAGCGGTGGCCTGACGGTTGTACCGGCGACCGTGGACCAGGCCCCGGTACAGCTCGCGCCAGAGCTCCTTGCGTCGCTTGTCGAGTCGGGCGCCCGTGCCGAGGAGCCGGAAAGGGGTCTCGTCGGGGAGCAGCGGCGCCGGATCGGTGCGAGGGCGCCAGCCGGCGGTCGGCGGAGTGGGGCGGGCACCGGATTCGTCGCGGCCTGGTGTCTGCTCCAGCACCGTCATGGCGAGCACCTCCTGGTAAAGGGCTGCAAGGGCAAGAGGGGGCGGTGACCCACCTCTCCCTACCGATTGTTCGGTCGCCGAGGCATTTTGGCTACAGCTGCGCACCGCCTGTGGACAACCGTGCGGTATGACCGTGTGATGAAAGCCGAACGTCCAACCACGGAGGTCACCACCGATGCCCGACGGCCAGTTGGCTCCGAACACGGCGCGCCCCCTCGACCCCATTGACAGCGCCATCCTGCGACTGCTCCGGCTGGACGGGAGGGCTTCCGTACGAGCGATCGCCGAGCAGGTCCACATATCGCGCGCCAACGCCTACGCGCGCATCAACCGGCTGGTCGAGGACGGGGTGGTCCGCGGCTTCACCGCCCGCGTCGACCACGAGCGCGCGGGGCAGGGCGCCTCCGCGTACATCACGCTGAAGATCGTGCAGAACAGCTGGCGAACGGTCCGCTCGCAGCTCGAGCAGCTCCCGGGCGCCGCCCACATCGCGCTGGTCAGCGGGGACTTCGACGTGCTGCTGCTGGTGCACACCGCCGACAACCGCGAGCTGCGCGAGCTGGTGCTGACCCGCATCCAGGCGATGCCGGAGGTGCTCTCCACCCGGACGCTGCTCGTGTTCGAGGAGACCGACCTGCTTCCCGAGCCGTAGAACGGGCGGCGCGACCCGGCCGACGTGCTGGGAGCCGACGACCGACCGCCACGACCGACCGCCACGACCGCCCGTCGCGACGACCGCCGCGACGACCGCCGCCGCGCCAGCCGCCGGACGGACCGCCTCCGCGC
>NZ_JAAVJB010000122.1 GCF_012034385.1 Streptomyces spiramenti | reverse complement strand
CCGGCGGCCCTGGCGCGTGCCAGGGCGCCGAGCAGCACCACCGCGGCGAGGCCGATGCCCGCGTAGAGCGCCACGCGGCCGAGACCGGCGGGGAGACCGTCCTCACCGGACGAGTCCGGCGAGCGGCCCTCCGACCCGCCGTCGCCCTCCGCTCCCCCGGCGGCTTCCTGACGGGCGATCACGTCGTCGGGCCGCTGGTCCCCCTCCAGCTCCACCGGGGTGACGCGTGACTGCTCCCCCTCGCTGCCGAACATCAGGGTGGTGCCGTCCGGGGTGAAGGTGACCGACTCGCCCTGCGGCTGGAGCGGCACCCGCACCAGGCCGATCGGCTCTGGCTCACCCTCGGACCAGCGGAAGATCTCCGCGCCGAAGTAGCCGCGCAGGAGCAGTCGGGAGCCGTCGGGCGAGAACGCGCCGTCCGTCACCCACAGGTCGGTGTCGAACACGCGGGAGAAGGTGTTGACCCCCTCGGTCGTGAGCTGTTCCGGCTGGCGGTAGACCGCGCCCGAGCCGTCCCGCTTCTTGCTGGCCAGATGGACCAGGCCGCTCACGGGATCGACCATCAGCGCCTCGGCGTCCCGGGGCCCGTCGTCGTACTGAACGGTGTAGACGGTCGGGGTGAGGGCGGTGTCGGCGAGTTCGACGGGCTCGGCGAACCGGTAGATCCAGACGTGCGGCCAGCCGCCGTCGAGGTTGTCGCCGATGTCGCCCACGTAGAGGTCGCCGTCCGGGCCGAGATGAATGGCCTCGACGTCGCGGAACTCGACGCCCTGGAGGGTCACCGTGGCGACGGTCCGACCGGTCGCGCTGTCCACCCCGTAGATCTCGGGGGCGTAGTCGCTGTCGTTGTGCGTCCAGTAGACGCCCGGGTGGCGGTGGCTGGCCTGGAGCCCGCTGGACTCCAGGATGCGCGGGTCGTCGAGGACGAACTCCTCGTGCCCGCCGCCCTCCTGGGCGACCGCCGTCCCGACGGCCGTGCCCAGCAGCAGCGGACCGGCCACCGCGACGGTCAGCGCACCACGCCGCGTCGCGCGGCCCCAACGGATCCAGGTGACAGCCATGCAGTCAGCCTGCCACCCGCGGCGGCGCACGCCGCGGCCACCCACGGCCCGGGCGCCGCGGCGGCGCGCCGCACGGTCGCGCCGGGCCCGCACGCGGGCACCGACTTTCCGCCGGGCGGAATTTCGGGCAATTGCATGCAACCGCGAATGTACCGCAACAGCACCTGCACACGTCCGTTGCATCCCAGGGGGTGACGTGCACCACTTCTGAAACTAATGCATGGAGAAGGTGATTGGTGGAAAGAGAAGAGCTGGTTCCGTGCTCCTCACAGCCGTCCGTGGTGCTAGGCTCATGCCGCTCGCACGGCGGGCCGAGGGCGGGGGAACAAAGCCGGTCACCCCGAGGAGCTTGTTTATGCCGTCAGCAGGGCCGATCACGGTCGACCCTCCACTCAGCGCCGCACCGCGCCGCCTCGCGTGCCAACCCCGCGGGGTCGGCGCGATTCCGCCCGTGTCCGGGCGCCCCGCGGGCGCCACCGACGGCAGCCCCGGTCGGCCCGGTCGCCCAGGTCGGCCCTCGGTGCCGTAGCAGCGCCCTCGCGCCCCCACCAGACGGGAATCCTCCTAGAGAGCCTCCATGACTGCGTACATAGACGATCCAGTGTTCTGGGCGCTGGTCGCGGGCCTTACCGCGGCCGTGGCGCTAGCGATATCCAGCCATCGCAGAACGCGGCGCGCAAGGCGGGAGAAAGACCTCCTTGCCGAGCGCAACGACATTCTGGAAGAGCGTTTCGCAGAATCCGTGGAAGAGGCGCGGTCCCGCGCCGAACACGGCACGAAAACTGCACTCAAAACGGCGATGCGAACCCTTCAGGGACTCGCCAACGAGCAGCAGATCGCCATTTCTGGACTCCAGCGGAAATACGGCGACCAGCGCATTCTCCAGGACCTCCTGGACATCGACCACATGAACTCGCAGTTCGGGCGCCGCGCGCAGTCCATCGCGGTGCTCTGCGAGGGGTGGCTCGGGCGGCACAGGTCGGTCGCCTCCGTGTACGACGTGGTCCGCAGCGCCAAGGGCCGCGTGCGCCACTTCACCCGCGTCGAGATCCACTCGCAGGCCTCGTACGCCGTGATCAGCCAGGCCGTCGAGCCCGTCGCGCTCGCCCTCGCGGAGCTGCTCGACAACGCGACCAGCTACTCGGCGCCCGAGACCACCATCGACATCAACATCCGTGCGGTGCCCAAGGGCGTCTGCATCGTCATCGACGACGCGGGCGTGGGCATGAACGAGGAGGAGAAGACCCGGGCGGCCGAGCTGCTGAACAACCCGGTCTCCGGTGTGACCGGGCTGGGCAACCCGCCCCAGTTCGGCTTCGCCGTCATGGGCGTCCTCGCCGCGCGCTACGGCTTCACCGTCTCCGTCGACACCGCTTCGCCCTACGGCGGCGTCCGCGCCGTGGTGCTGCTGCCGCAGGAGTTGCTCACCGCCATGCCCGAACCACAGCCCGTGGGCCCCGCGGCCGTCTCCGAGACCGCCTCCGCGCCCGCACCGCTGCCGGGAGGTGCCGCGCCGGACCCGCTGGCGCCCTCCACTGCCGCGCACATGCCGCGGGCAGTTCCGCACGCAGGCCCTCGTCCCGTCCCCGACCCGCCGGGCGCCGTCCCGGTGGCGCGGCACGACGCGGCGCCGGGCCCCGGCCACGGCGAGGAGAGGCGCGAGCCCCGCGCGACGACGCGCGGTGGCCTTCCCAAGCGGCGGCGCCGCACTCCGATGACGATCGTCGGTCAGGACGGTCCGGCAGCCGACGAGGCGGCCCCCCGCTCCAACGAGGAGACGGCCTCCATCATGGGGGCCTTCCAGCGGGGTACACGGACGGGTCGTACGGCCGAAACAGACCCAGAAGGGCGTGAATTCAGGTGAACAACGATCTTTCGTGGATGCTGGACCGGGCACTGGAGGTCCCCGAGGCGCGGCACGCGCTGCTGGTCTCGGCGGACGGCCTGCTCATGGCCCGGTCGCGGGAGGTGGGCCGCGACGACGCCGACACGGTGGCCGCCGCCATGAGCGGCATGCAGTCACTGAGCCGGACGCTCTCCGGGTTCTCGGGCGGCGACGACATGAAGTGGCGTCAGACGCTGGTCGAATTCGACGGCGGCTGGGTGTTCCTGATATCCGCCGGTGCCGGCGCCTATCTCGCCGTGTCGGCCTCGCTCAACGTCGACATGGCCGACATCACGTTCCGGATGCAGCAGTTGGTCGGGCAGCTCGGAAAGGCCATGACCAGCCCGCCGCGCCAGAGCTCCGGAATTCCCTCATGACCATGGACGGCACGGGACACGAATCCGTGGACCTCGTGCGTCCATATGTGATCACTAATGGTCAAGAACTGCCCAAGGGTGACGAGTTCGAGCTGGTCACCCTCGTCACCGCCGCCGACGGCGGGGCCCGACGCGCCCAGCTCGATCCGGAGCGGCGCGCGCTGGTCGAGCTGTGCTGCGGCGGCTACCTCTCGGTCGCCGAGATCGCCGGCCACATCGGCCTGCCCATCGGGGTCATCCGGGTCCTCCTCTCCGACCTCGCCGGCAACGGCCAGATCACGACGCGGAACCCGGTACCCACGGCGCAGCTCACCGACATCCAGGTTCTGCAGGAGGTGCTGGATGGACTCCAGACTCGTTTCGGATGACCACACCTACCTTCCGGAACAGGTGAGGATCGCCGCCAAGATCCTCGTCGTGGGCCACTTCGCCGTGGGCAAGACGACGTTCATCGGGACGCTGTCCGAGATCCCGCCGCTGCGCACCGAGGAGACGATGACGCGGGCCGGGGCCCACATCGACGACCTCCGCGGCGTCCAGGGCAAGACCACCACCACGGTCGCCATGGACTTCGGACGGCTGACGCTCAGCGAGACCCTCGTGCTGTACCTGTTCGGCACCCCCGGGCAGCAGCGGTTCGTGCAGGTGTGGGAGGACATGGCCCGCGGGGCGCTCGGCGCCCTGCTCCTCGTCGACCCGCAGCGGCTGGAGGAGTCCTTCCCCGTCATGGACCTCGTCGAGAGCTACGGCATCCCCTACGCGGTGGGCGTCAACTACTTCGACGAGTCCGAGCGGCGGCCGGACGACGAACTCCGTGAGGCACTGGACCTGTTGCCCGACACCCCTGTGGTGGCCTGCGACGCGCGCGACGAGGCGTCCTCGGCCGGTGCCCTCATCACCCTCGTCAAGTACCTCCAGACACGCACCAGCTAGGAGCCTGCACCATGGACCGGCACACCGATCACACCTCCGCACCACCACCGGGATGCCCGGCACACACGCCGGTGCACCAGGGGGAGGGAGGACACGTGCCGCTGTACGGACCGGAGTTCGCCGCCGACCCGCACGGCTTCTACGAGGAGCTGCGCCGTTACGGTCCGGCCGCCCCGATCGAGGTGGCGCCCGGAGTGGGCGCCATGCTCGTCACGGACTACGCCGCCGCGCTGCGGGTGCTCCAGAGCCCCAAGGAGTACGGCAAGGACTCCCGGCGCTGGCGTGCCCTCAACGAGGGCCGCGTCCCCATGGACAGCCCGGCGATACCGATGATGGCCCACCGGCCCAACAGCCTGTTCTCCGACGGCGCGGAGCACCTCAGGCTGCGGCAGGCCATCACCGACAGCCTCTCCCGGGTCGACGCCCTGCTCCTCACCCGGCACGTGGAGCGCGTCTCCACGTACCTGGTGGAGCAGTTCGGCGAGCGCGGCGAGGCCGACCTGCTCAACGAGTACGCCAAGCTGACCTCGCTGCTGGTCTTCAACGAACTCTTCGGCTGTCCCGCGGAGATCGGCGACCAGCTCGTCTCGGGCATGTCCGGGATCTTCGACGGGGTCGACCCGGAGCGGTCCAACCAGGACATCCTGGAGAGCGTGTCGGCGCTGGTGGCGCACAAGCGCCGCAACCCCGGCGCCGACGTGACCTCGTGGCTGATGGCGCACCCGGCCGGCCTCACCGACGAGGAGATGATCCACCAGCTGGTGCTGCTGGGCGGCGCCGGCTCGGAGCCGACGCGCAACCTCATCGCCAACGGGCTGCTGCTGATCCTCTCCGACGAGCGGTACTACGGCGGGATGCACGGAGCGGGCCTGCTGGTGGAGGACGCGCTCGACGAGGTCCTGTGGAACGACCCGCCGCTGGCCAACTACGGCGTGCACTACCCGCTCCACGACACCGAGCTCGACGGGGTGCCGCTGGCAGCCGGCGAGCCCGTCGTCATCAGCTTCGCCGCGGCCAACACCGACCCGGCGCTGTCCGCGATGCGGCAGCGGCTCAGCAAGCGCGCCCACCTGGCGTGGAGCGCCGGACCCCACGCCTGCCCGGCGAAGGACCCGGCGCAGCTGATCTCGGTGACCGCCATCGAGAAGCTGATGAACCAGCTGCCGGACGTGGAGCTCGCCGTCCCTGTGGAGTCCCTGGCGTGGCGGCCGGGCATCTACCACCGGGCCCTGGCGAACCTCCCCGCCCGGTTCACCCCGCTGCCGCCCACCAGGCGGCCCGCCCCCGACGCCGCGACCCACACCGGCGGCCAGGGGCGGCACGCCGGCCGCCGCGGCGGCTGGTGGAGCGGGTTCCTCGACTGGTGGCGCTAGGACGTGCCGTCCGGGTCCGCGCGCCGCGCGGCTGAGGGAGGCGGTCGGTGCGCCGGTCCACGGCGGACCGCCGCCGACCCCGCCCGCACGCCGGCCGTAACGGCCGCCCGCCGCTCCGGGCGGCCGGAGGCCGCCGTGGGCCCGAACGACACGACCCGACGACCCCGCTCTCCGGGTGACCGGACGAACGGTCCCGGCCGAACCACGCGTGGCCGCGGTGGCCGGTTCGGGCATGTGCCGCCAGCGCATGCCCGAACCGCGGGCGGAGTGGCCGCTCCGTCTGAGCCCCCTCCACCGCTCCCACGACCGACAACCGATCAGAAGCGCGACGATCGACCGCCGGTCCCCGCACCTCGGGGGGCCGGCGGCGCTTCGTCGCCACGTGCACCATCGGAGTTGGAGGAATCCCCCGTGGCACCCGCCGCGCCGACGACCGCCGTCGGCACCCGCACCGTCGTCTCCCACCTCTCGCGCCTGCGCTCCCCCAAGGGCCAGGCCGACCCCTTCCCCCACTACCGGGACCTGCGCGAGCTGGGCCCGGTGCTGCCGACTCCCTGGGGCGGGCACCTCGTCACCCGGCACGCCCTGGTCGACTCCGTCATGCGCAGCCGCAAGTGGCGCACCACGGACACCGCGTGGAAGGAACGGCAGGAGAGCGACCGCTGGACCGGGTTCGCCCACCAGGAACTCAGCCGCACCCTCCAAGGCCTCAACACCCCGCACCACACGCGGCACCGGCGCTCCATAGGCAACGTCTTCGACCGGTCCACCCTCGCCGGCCTCCACGCGGTCGTCGCCGGCACCGTCGACGGTCTGCTGGACACACTCCAGGACCGCGTCGCGGAGGAGGGCGACGCCGACTTCGGCTCCCTCGTCGGGGACCAGCTGCCCATCGAGGTCATCGGCAGTTGGCTCGAACTCCCCCGGGCCGACTACCCGAGGCTCCTTTGGCTCACCCACGAGCACGTCGTCTGCCAGGAGTTGCTGCCCACCGCCACCGCCCTGGCCGGAGCGGACCGCGCCGCCGAGGGGCTGCGGGACTACTTCACCGAGATCATCCGCGACCGCCGCGCCCACCCCCGCGACGACGTCATCTCCGGCTGGCTGCGCACCTGGGACGCCATGGAGGCGGACCGGGAAGCCGCCGACGCCGCCGTCTTCTACCTGCTGATGTTCCTCTTCGTCGCCTCCGTGGAGACGACCGCCACTCTGATGCCGACCATGGTGCACCTGCTCGACCGGCACCGGGACCAGTGGCGCGCCGTCGTCGCCGACCCGGACCTCGCGCCGCAGGCGGTCGAGGAGGTCCTCCGCTACGACCCGCCGATCCACATGGCCGGTCGGGTCGCGGCCCGGGACACCGAACTCGCCGGTGTGATGATCCCCAAGGACGCCATGGTCCACCTGATGATCGGTTCCGCCAACCACGACCCCGACCACCACGAGGACCCCGGCACGTTCGACATCCACCGCACCGGCGAACGCATCAGCCTGCACCTGGCGTTCGGCGGCGGCGCGCACTTCTGCGTCGGCGCCGCACTGGCACGGCAGGAGGCCGGGCTGCTGCTCCGCGGCCTCGCCGAGCGGTTCCCCGGCCTCCACGTCACCTCACCGCCGCAGTACGCGCAGCGCGTGGCGTTCCGCCGACTCACGGGCATGCGCGTCAGCACCGGCTGACGCCGTGCGCTCCGCCCCGCACCGGGGCGGACGGCGCCCGGGAGCAGGCCCGGCGGGCAGCCCGCCGGGCGTCGGACGTCGCACGGCCTCGGAACCGCGCGACGCCCACCGCCGGGGCAGCCGCACCCGTGCCGGCGGGGGCTCCGCGTCACACCCGGTGCCCCCGCGCTTCCCACCCGGCCACCGGACACCCCCGCGACGACCCGGGGGCCCGCCGTGGCACCGCGCCGCGACCGCGGCCGAACTTCGCCACACCGGCGATCGAGACCTTTGAGGACCCAAGGGCGTGTACGGAGACTTCAAGACCCTGCTGACCAGCCGCGAGGGCCCGGTGGTACGGCTGTGCCTGAACATGCCGGAGACCGGCAACGCCGTCATCGGCACCATGCTCGACGAGATGCACACCGTGCTCACCGCCGTCGCCGACGACCCCGGCGTCCGCGTCCTGGTGCTCTCGGCGGCGGGCGGCGACTTCTGCCTCGGCGGCGACCGGCGCGAGTTCACCGAACTGATGGAACGCGACCCGGACGGCGTCGGCGTCCGGGTTCTGGGCGGCAAGGCGCGCCGGGTCTGCGACGCGCTCGCCGGCTGCCCGGCCGTCACCATCGCCCGGCTCCAGGGCGGCGTCATCGGCGCCGGCCTCGGGCTCGCCGTCTTCTGCGATCTCCGCGTCGGCGCGGACACCTCCCGCTACCGGCTACCCGAACTCGCTCTCGGTCTGCCCGCGTTGTGGGGCGGCGCCCTCTCCCGGCTCATCAGCGAGGCCGGGCCCGCCCGCGTCCGGGAACTGGTCCTCACCGGAGCGACCTTCGACGCGGCCCGCGCGCACGAGATCTCGGTGCTGCACCGGGTCGTCCCCGAGGCGGAGCTGGACGACGTCGTCGCCGGTTGGACCCGGCCGATCGTCCGCCGCTCCCCCGCCGCCCTGCGCGTCACCAAGTCGGCGTTCAACGCCTACGCGGGCGCCACCCGGCTGGCCGACGCCACGGTCCTCGACGGCGACCTGATGTCGGCCGTCATCGCCGCCCGCCACGCCGGAAGCCGCTGACGCCGCCGCCCCCGCTCACCCGGTGCCGGGGCGGGCCGGGGCCGGCCCGGCCCGTTCGGCCCGGCGGGCCGGGGCCGGGCGGGCCGGGGCTACGCTCGCGGCATGCGGAAGCGCGATCTCCTTCTCGTCCTCTTCGTCGCCGCGGTCCCACCCTGGCTGCTGGCGGCGCTGGTCGCCCTCGCCTGGCTGCGGCCGGGCGGCCCCGAGGGCGTTCTGATGCTCCAGCACGACCTGCTGGGGAGACCGTTCCTCGCGCTGCCGCTGGTGGTGGCCGCGACCGCCGGGGTGGTGATCGCGGCACTGTGGCGGCTGCGCGGCATCCGCTGGGACGACTGGTGGCTGGCCGCCGGGCTCACCGCCGGCCTCGCCTTCCTCGCCTGCGTGGCCGGGGGCGGACTGGCGGACGGCGAGTACGGAGCGGTGCTCGGCGCCTGGTGGGCCTCCCTCTCGGGCCACACCGTGTTCGTCTTCCTGCTCACGGCCCTGGTCTGGAGCCGGGTCGTGCACCGCCCGCCGGCCACGCAACGCGACGCCCTGGCCGAGTCCCCGGCGCCCAGCCGCTGACCGCGGGTCGCTGACACCGACCGCCGCTCACCCGACCGCACCGCTCCCCGCCCGCCCCCGGCGCGACCACCCCTTGCAGGCGCGCGGTCCGACGGGTTGGCTGACGGTATGAAGTACACACAGCTGGGACGCACCGGGCTCAAGGTCAGCCGCCTCGTACTGGGAACGATGAACTTCGGTGTCCACACCGAGGAGGCCGACAGCCACGACGTGATGGACGCCGCGCTCGACGCGGGCATCAACTTCTTCGACACCGCCAACGTGTACGGGTGGGGTGAGAACAAGGGCCGCACCGAGGAGATCCTCGGGACCTGGTTCGCCCGCGGCGGCGGCCGGCGGGAGCGCACGGTGCTCGCCACCAAGTGCTACGGGTCGATGCAGCTGGACGACTCCCCCGTCTGGCCGAACAACGACAAGCTCTCCGCACTCAACATCCGCCGGGCGGTGGACGCCAGCCTGAAGCGGCTGCAGACCGACCACATCGACCTCTTCCAGTTCCACCACGTGGACCGGGCCACCCCGTGGGAGGAGATCTGGCAGGCGGTGGACGTCCTGGTCCAGCAGGGGAAGATCCTCTACGTCGGTTCCTCCAACCACGCCGGGTGGAACATCGCGCAGGCCAACGAGACGGCTGCCCGGCGCGGCTCGCTCGGACTGGTCAGCGAGCAGTGCCTGTACAACCTGACGGAGCGGCGCGCCGAGATGGAGGTCATCCCGGCGGCGAACGCCTACGGCCTGGGAGTCATCCCGTGGTCGCCGCTCGGCAGCGGTCTCCTCGGCGGGGTGCTGCGCAAGGAGCGCGAGGGCGGCGTCGGTGCACGCTCCGGCCGGGCGCTGGAGAACAGCGCGCTGCGCGACAAGCTCCAGGCGTACGAGGACCTGCTCGACACGTACGGGCTGGCGCCGGGCGAGGTGGCGCTGGCGTGGTTGCTGACGCGGCCCGGTGTCACCGGACCGATCGTCGGGCCGCGGGTCGCCGACCATCTGGACTCGGCGCTGCGCGCGGTCGAGCTGGAGCTGACCGAGGAGCTGCTGGCCTCGCTGGACGAGATCTTCCCCGGTCCCGGCCCCTCCCCGGAGGCGTTCGCCTGGTGACCCGGACCGAGTGACGGCGTGCGGTCACGGCCCCGTGGGGCCGTGGCCCCACGGGGTTCGGCCCGGACGCGTCCGCCGGACCGGGCCGGGTTCACGAAAGGCGCCCGTCCGCAGCCGACGCGCGGCGGAACGGGTGGGTACGGCATCCCACGCAGGTGCGGGCCCGGGGCGTAGCCCCTCACGGGCGGGTGTCAGCGGCCGATCGCGCCCACGATGGCGACGACGGCGAACAGCAGCACCAGGGCGCCGCTCACGATGCGGGTCCTCGTCTTGGCATCCACACCCCAAAGGTAACCGGGGCGCGACCGGTGCGGTTCACCGGTGCCCGCGGCAGGCGCCCCCTGCCCCTGCCGCCCGTGCACGGCCGTGCTCGTGCGTCGCCGTCCCGACAGGTCAGCCAGGTCAGGCCGGTCGAGCGGCCCAGGTCCGCCGGTCCCGGGCCGGGCCGTCAGGCCGGGGCCGTGGCCGGTCCACCCAGCGGCCAGGAGGCGACGGTCGTGTAGCGGGCCGCCCCCGGCTGCGGCGCGGTGCCGGGCGGCGGCGCGGTGAGCAGCACCAGCCGCCGGACGCGCCAGGGAGTCGGGGCCACGTCGGCGAGCGCCGACTCCAGGGGCGCCAGCGGCAGCGGGGGGCGTCCCGCGCGGGCGAGGGTGAGGTGCGGGACGTAGCTGCGGCCGTCTGCCGGATCAGCCGCGCCGGGCGTGGCCGAGCCCGCCGAGCGGGCCGCGGCGGCCAGCGCGGTGATCTCCTCCCGGCCGGCGCCGAGGCCGAGCCACAGCACGCGGTCGGCGAAGCGCCCCGCCCCGCACAGCGCCAGGGGGAAGGGGGCGCTCGCCGTGGCCACCGCGGCGAGCCGCTGCCGCAGCGGACCGACGGCCTCCGGTGAGGTCGGTCCGTAGTAGGCGAGCGTCAGGTGCCGGTCGCGCGGGTCGGACCAGCGCAGCCGGTCGGCCCCGGGCAGCCCCGCGGTGGCGGCTGCGATCTCGGCGACGATCTCGGCGACGACCGCCGGGGGCGGCAGGACGGCGGCGAAGAGGATCACCGCACCATCATGCCGCGGCGTGCGCGCGGGGCGCGGGCGCTCCGGGGCGCTCCCCCGGCCGCCGAGGCCGTCTGCCGCCAACGCCCCGCCGCGCCTACGATGCGCGGCATGCGAATTCGACGCGGCGGGGCGGACGACGTCCCGGTGGCGCTGGCGATGCTCGACAGCTCGGTCGCGTGGCTGGCCGACCGGGGGCGGACCGGGCAGTGGGGCACCGAGCCGTGGTCCGCCCGGCCGAACGCGGTCCGCCGGGTCACCGAGATGGTGACCGAGGGCGACACCTGGGTGGCAGAGCCGGACGGGCCGGGTGCCCCGGCGGGGACGCTGGTACTGGGCAGCGGGCCGCACTACTACGTGGAGCCGGTGGACGAACCGGAGCGCTACGTGCGGCTGCTGGTCACCGACCGGGCGTTCGCGGGCCGGGGCGTGGGGGCGGCGCTCCTGGACCACGCGGTGGCGGAGACCCGGCGGGCCGGGGTGGAGCTGCTGCGGGTGGACTGCTACGCGGGCGACGACGGCCGGTTGATGGCCTACTACCGCTCGCAGGGGTTCACCCCGGTCGGGCCGTTCACCGTCCGGGACTGGCCCGGCATGCTGCTCGCGCGGCGCCTCTGACACGACGGGGCGTGGCGGGCCTGCGGCACCCGGTGGGCGGGGTGGTGGCGTCGCACGCCACCGGTCGGTGACGCGACCGTGCCCCGGCGTCCGCAACCTTCTGGGCGGACGCCGGGGCACGTGCTCACACGTTCCGACCGGGCGGTCGTGGCGGTCAGCGCCGGGCGCCGACCCGCCGTTCCGCGTCGGCGGGGTCGGGGTCGGAGGCGTCGTCGTGGCCATCGGCGGCGTCGCCGTCCCGGGCACCGGCGCGCCGCTCGGACGCGGCGGGCCGTTCGGGGGTGCGCTCGACGCCGTCCTCCGTACCGCCGTCCGTACCGCCGTCCGTCCCGGCGGTCGCCGGGTCGGTGGCGGGGGCGGCGGTCGCCGGGTCGGTGGCGGGGGCGCCACCGGGCGAACCGGTGCCGTCACCGGCCGGAACGGTCGAGGCGTCGGAGACGGCGGCATCCGCCGCCTCGGGGTCCTTCACCGGGCGTCGCGGCACGAAGGCGAGCAGCGGCTCGCCGCGGCGCAGCCGGACCTGGAGCCGGAGGCCGCCGACGCGTCCCAGCGCCATGGCGACACCGAGTGCGGCGGTGGCGCAGATCGCGCCCGCGAGGACGAGAGCGACGCGCGGCCCGTAGCTGTCGGTCAGCCAGCCCATGAGCGGCCCGCCGAAGGGGGTGCCGCCGAGGAAGACCATCATGTAGAGGCTGATGACGCGGCCTCGCATCGCCGGGTCGCTCGCCAGCTGGAGGCTGGTGTTGCCGCTGATCATGAACGTCATGCCGACCAGTCCGGTGGGGATCAGCAGGGCGCCGAAGACCCAGAGCGTCGGCGCTCCGGCGAGCACCATCAGCAACGTGCCGAAGAGTCCCGCCGAGGCGACGGTCCAGCGGGTACGGCTGGCGCCCCAGCGTGCCGCGATGAGCGCTCCGGTGAGTGACCCGACCGCCATCAGGGCGTTGAGGACACCGTAGGTGCCGGCGCCCGCGTCGAAGATGCGGTCGGTGAAGGCGACCACCCAGATGGGGAAGTTGAAGCCGAAGGAGCCGATGAACCCCACCAGCACGATCGGCCAGAGCAGTTCGGGACGACTGCCGACGTACCGCAGTCCTTCGCGTAGTTGGCCCTTGGAACGCGGCGCGCGCTCGGCGGGGTTGAGATCCGCGGTGCGCATCAGCAGCAGGCCGACGACGGGCGCGATGAAGGAGAGGCCGTTGAAGAGGAAGGCGTAGCCGCTGCCGACCGCGGTGATCAGGACGCCCGCCACGGCGGGGCCGACGATGCGCGCGGTCTGGAAGTTCGCGGAGTTGAGCGAGACCGCGTTGCGCAGCAGGCCGGGGCCGACCATGTCGGAGACGAAGGTCTGCCGGGCCGGGTTGTCGAGCACGGTGACGACGCCGAGGATGAAGGCGAGCGCGTAGACGTGGGCGACCTCGACGTTGCCGGAGAGCGTGAGGGCGGCGAGCACGAGGCCGGTGACGCCCATGGACGCCTGGGTGCAGATCAGCAGCTTGCGCTTGTCGACCCGGTCGGCGAGGACGCCGCCGTAGAGGCCGAAGAGCAGCATGGGCAGGAACTGCAGGGCGATGGTCATGCCCACCGCGGCGGCGGAGCCGGTGAGGGTGTGGACCAGCCAGTCCTGGGCGATGCGCTGCATCCAGGTGCCGGTGTTGGAGACGACCGCGCCCATGAAGAAGATCCGGTAGTTGTGGATCTTCAGGGAGGCGAAGGTGCCGACCTTGGCGGTCTCGGCCGCCTCGCGTTCGCGTGAGGCGTGGGCGGCCTCCCGGGCGCGTTCCTCGGGGCCGTCCGGGTCTCCGCCCCCGGCTCCCGTGGTGCCGTCGTCCGGCGCAGCGGCGGCCGCCGCGCCGGGGGCGGGGGCTCCCGCTTCCGGCGCGCGGGCCGCCGGGGCGTCGGCGGCGGTTCCTTCGGGGGTGCCGCGGTGGGCGGCGGGGGTTCGGTTCGGGTGCTGGCTCGGATCGGGGGCGGACGAGGGTCCGGTTCCCGGACTCAAGAGGTCTCTCTTTCCGCGCCGGTTGGTCGGCGCCGGTGCGCTGTTCTTGCGGGTGCTCCTACAGGTGCGCGAGTTTGTGCAGTACCGGGGCGGCGGTGCGGAGGGTCTCCCACTCCTCCTCGGTGAGGCGGCCTGCCAGCTCCGTCAGCCAGGCGTTGCTCTGGCTGCGGCTCGCTTCGAGCATGGCTTCGGCCTGTTCGGTGGCGGTGACGGTCTTCTGGCGGCGGTCCTCCGGGTGCGGCTCCAGCCGTACCAGCCCGCGTTCCTGGAGCTGTCCGACGATCCGCGTCATGGACGGCGGCTGGACGTGCTCCTTGCGAGCCAGCTCCCCGGGCGTCATGGCGCCGCAGCGGTGGAGGGTGCCGAGGGCGGAGAGTTCCGCGAGACCGAGCGACCGGTCGACCCGCTGGTGCCGGATCCTGCGGGCGAGTCGCATCACCCCGACGCGCAGTGTGTTGACGGCGGCGGTGTCCTGTGGGCTCACGCCCGGTGTTTCCGGCATGTCTCCCAGCCTAGCTCATTAGCTTGCCTAACGAACTACAATTCCCACGGACACGCCCTTCGAGTGACCGCCCCCACAGCGCGCCCACCGCGACGCGCGACTCACCCGTTCGAGTGAGCCCGGCGGGGAAGGCTTCACCTCCCCCGGCCGCTGCGCCGACCGTGGGTACATGACATCGCGAGTGCTGAGCCTCCGCCTGGACGGGGAGCTGACCGACCGGCTGACCGGGCACGCCGCCCGCCGCGGCATGACCCTCCAGGAGTACGTGGCCGGCGTCCTCGTCCGCGAGGACTTCGACGAGCGGTTCCGCGACGCGGTGGAACGCACCGAGCGGTTCGACGGCCGGGGCGAGGTCGGCCAGGACGTCTGACCCGACGCCGCCGGGCCGCACCGCGGCGCGGGCCGGCCCGGCGGGCCCGCACCCCGGCGGAACTACCGGGCCGACTAGGCTTGCCCGAAAGGGCCCGGAGCGCCCGGCAGCAGCGGCGGTCACCGCCGCGCGCCGCGCGGATTCGGGGCGGGAAGCGGGCGGAAGGCAGGGCGGACGGATGCGCTGGAGCGACCTGACCAGCGGCAAGCGGCAGGCTCCCCCGCCGCTGGAGGGGCCCGTCGCGCTGGTCGTCGGCATCGGCACCGGCCTCTGGGCGGTGGCCTTCCTCGCACAGCTGCCGTTCTGGTCCCGCTACGCCGAGGACGGCCGAACCGGCTGGATCTGGACCTGCCTCGTCGGCGTCGGGCTGGGCCTCTTCGGCCTCTGGTTCAACGGCCGCCGCGAGGCGGCGATCCGCAGGGACGCCGAACGTGCGGCGTCCGGCACTGCCGACTCCTCGGCCACGACCGCCGGGAACGGCGACCCCCGGGGCGTCGCGGGGGTGTCCGGTGGCCGGGTGGGAAGCGCGGGGGCACCGGGTGTGACGC
>NZ_JAAVJB010000121.1 GCF_012034385.1 Streptomyces spiramenti | reverse complement strand
CGGCCCGCCCCCGCTGGCGGGCCGCCGGGCGTCGGCGCACCATGGAACCCCAGACCCACCGGCCGGCCGACGACAAGGTGGTGCCGTCATGGAACACACCATGCGTGCGGAGTACACCGAGGAGGACCCGGACCGTGTGCGCAGCTGGCACATGGTCCGTGCGGGCGTCTCCACCGCGATGTGCGGCAAGATCCTCCGCACCGACGCCGCGAGCCGCCCCGACGGCGACTGGGGCGACGACCCGTCGATGATGTGCCACACCTGCGGCGCGCTCTACCTGCGTGAGGTTCCCTGAACGGCTGCGCACCCTCGCGGGGCCGTTTGTCGCACGTGTGGTGCACACTTCCCGTTATGGACGACATCACCACAGCGGGATCGGGCGCCGAGACGAAGGCGCAGCCCGTGGCGGCGGACCTCCAGGGTCCCGTGACGGGCCCGGACGGCCTCCGCCGCTGCCCGTGGGGCGCCGGTCCCCACGCCGACTACCGCACGTACCACGACGAGGAGTGGGGGCGGCCGGTCCGGGGTGACGACGCCCTCTTCGAACGGCTCACGCTGGAGGCGTTTCAATCGGGGCTCTCGTGGCTGACCATCCTGCGGCGCCGGGAGGGCTTCCGCGCCGCCTTCCACGGCTTCCGTGTCGCCGAGGTCGCGCGGTACAGCGACGAGGACGAGGCCCGGCTGCTCGCCGACCCCGGCATCATCCGCAACCGCGCCAAGGTCGCCGCCACCCTGGCCAACGCGCGGGTCCTGGCGCAGTGGGCGCCCGGCGAGCTGACCGAGCTGATCTGGTCCCACGCCCCCACGCCCCGCCCGGCCCCCGAGCACCTCGGGGACGTTCCCGCGACCACCCGGGAGTCGTTCGACCTCGCCAAGGCGCTCAAGAGCCGAGGCATCCGGTTCGTCGGTCCGACGACCGCCTACGCGCTGATGCAGGCGTGCGGCCTGGTCGACGACCACCTCCGCGGCTGCCACGCCCGCCGGACCGCAACCGACTGACCCCCGCCTCCCCGGGGCGCCCTTCTGTCGTCGCGGGCAGGCTCCGTGCCGGTGACACCGCGCACCGTTCGAGCTCCGCGCGGGGTGTCGGCGCGCCCGGAACGGGTGCCGGCGGCGATCCTGGCCGGGCACGTCCCGCCCCGGCCCCACCGCTCGGAGGTTCGCCCATGACCGTGCGCCGCGTGGTGCCCGACATCCCGACCACCCCGGAGGGGATGGCCGCCTCCCGCGCCTTCTACCGGCGGCTCGGACTGGAGCCGGTCATGGACCTCGGCTGGGTCATGACCATGGCCTCGCCCAGCAACCCCACCGCACAGATCACCTTCGGCACCGAGGACCGCACCGCGCCCGTCGCCGCCGACATCTCCGTCGAGGTCGCGGACGTGGACGCCGTACACGCCGTGATGCGGGGGTCCGGCGCGGAGATCGTCCGGGAGCTTCGCGACGAGGAGTGGGGCGTCCGCCGCTTCTTCGTCCGCGACCCCAACGGAAAGGTCGTCAACGTCCTCAGCCACCGCGACACCCCGCCCCCTCAGTAGCGCGGCGCCGGCGGCGCGGAGAACTCCACCCCCTCCGGCAGCCCGGTGCCGGGGTGAGGCGCGGAGCAGCGCACCGAGCGGAGGCGGGGAAGATCGCGCAGCGGGCTCAGGTCCTCGGGGAGCAGACCGTAACCGAAGTGCAGAGACTCGAGCTGCGGAAACACCTCTGCGACGGCGGACACGTTGGCTGCGGGCGCACTGTCCATGCGCTTCAGCAGACTGGCTCGCTTCACGGTGGGAAGGCTCAGGCTCTCCTGGGCGAACGTGAGCACTTCGCGGTTTCCCAGGTCGATGTCGGTAAGTTGCCGAAGGGTCGCGATCGCCCGAAGCTCCTCGTGAGACACAGCCCGTTCACTACCCCACACGCTGAGATGCTCCAGACCTGTCAGCGCGCCGATGCCGTCCAGCGGCGGCGGATGGTCCGGCAGCCTGAGGTAGCGCAGGAGGGGTGGCGACGGCAACTGGTCGAGAGACCGGAGAGGCACATCGTTCAGGAACGCCAACTGCGTAACCGTCTCAAGCCCCGACAGTTCCTCGAAGACTCGGCGCCCGAAGGGGTCTGGGCCCCACCGCTGCAACTGAAGGTAATTGAGATCGAGTTCCCGCAGCACTTCGGAGCCCTCGAACGATGACGTCTCGCACAGGATCAGCGACTCCAGCGAGGTGGTGCCGCGCAGCCAGGGGAGGGTTGCCGTTACCGCCCCGCGAAGATCCAGCATGGCAACGGAGTGGCGATTGAGGAAGTCGGCGATCCGGGTCAGCGGAATGTAGGACGAGTCCGTCACACCTCGTGGTCCGGACAGGTCGGCGGAGAGCTCGACCATTCGGTTGTTCCTACCCCACCAGGTGAGACCAGCGGGCGCCAGGTGCCGCACCACCTCCTCGTAGTAGCGATCGGTGTCGAAGAGGTCCCAAGCGTCGGCGAGTTGTTGAGCGACTGCCGGCGTCGCACGGTGCCGGCGCAGGACGGACAGCGCGTGGTCCGTTCCGCCGAGTGCGGTTACGGTCCGCACGGTCGCCACCTGCTCGTCCTCCGTCAGTCCCTCCGGCCCCGGCAGCAGGTCGAGGATGATCGGGCCGGCCTGGGCGAGTGCCTCCGCTTCCTCCTTGCAGCGCGGCGGCAGGTACTGCCGGGCGCGTTCGCGGACCAGGTCGCGTACCTCCGGGGACAGCTCCGCCGCGTGCTCCAGGCAGGCGACGGCCAGCAGGTGGAGCCGGATGCGGTGGCGCCGCACGGTGTCGCCGCGCTTGACCAACTGCCGCAGCAGCCGGTCGCGTTCTCCCGGGCGGCCGTGGGCGACGGCCATGCGGATGACGTCCTCGAACTGGTCCTTGTGCGCCTGCCGCACCAGCCACGGGATGTCTCGCGCCTCGATCGCGGCCTTGGCGGCGAGGTAGTCCTGGAAGGTGCGGTGGACGAAGTCGACCACCCCGTCGGCGGGTTCACGCAGCAGCCCCGAGCGTTCCAGCAGGAAGCGGTAGAGCTGTGCTGCGTCCGCCGTGTCCGCGAGTGCGGGCATGCCGGGCAGTGCGTCGGCGAGCACGTCGACGGCGTCCTCGCGTTCCATCTCCGCCCGTTCGTTGCGGATCAGCCAGTACGCCAGGCGTTGCAGCAGCAGGATCTGGGTGGCGGCGTCAAGCTCGACCCCCGCCCGCACTCGCCGCTCCTGGTCGCGGCGTTCCAGCAGCATCTGCAACGCCGCCTGGTACAGCGCCTCGCGACCGCGCGGCAGGTAGCCGTGGCGGGTGTGGTGGAGGGCGCAGATCAGCCCGCACATCAGCGGGTTGGTGGCGAGCCGGGAGAGGTCGGGGCGGCGGTGCAGCGCGTCGAGGAGATCTCCCGCGGACTGCTCGGGCAGCCGCGCCGCAGTGTGCCAGCGCCGGACGAAGGTCTCGGTATCGGTGCCGCTCATCGGGGCCAGCGAGAGGTCGCCGAACCCGGCGTCGGCCAGCCAGTCGTGCCCGACCGCCGAGGGCCGGGCGGTCACCAGCCACAGGCAGTCCGGGAACGCCCGCACCAGCGACACCAGCCACTGGCGCACGTCACCGCGTTCGCTCTCCGGCACCTCGTCGATCCCGTCCACGAGCAGCAGCCCCCGCCCGGCGTTCAGCACCCGCTCCACCCAGCCCTCCGGCGGGGAGTGCGGGCAGTCGATCGCCGCCGGGATGTCGGCCGGGCGGGGGAGGGCCGCACCGCGCCGGGTCAGCCGCCGGAGCGGCAGCACCAGCGGCACCCGTCCGGCGAGCCGGAGGTCCAGCGCCCCGGCGCCGCCCCGCTGCCGGGCCGCGAGGACGGCCAGCCACTGCACCAGCGTGGTCTTGCCGGAGCCGGCGCCGCCCCGCAGCAGCGCCCGGTCCAGGTCGCGCAGCGCCGCCTCCGCCCGCTGCGGCGCGGCGCGCGCCCCGCCCAGCTCGTCCTCCACTCCGCCGGGGTCTTGCCCGGTGGTGGTGGTCTCCAGGCTCAGGTAGGCGTCGTCCAGCGGCCAGCGGTCGCCCACGTCGATGCCGTGGATGGTGACGTGGTCGTGGGTGTCGACGACCCAGCGGGCGTAGCGCTCCTCGAACGCGGCATCCGCCGCGGTCCGCGACGGCAGCCGTTCGGCCAGGACGTCGAGCCGGTCCACCAACGCCCGCGCCTGGCGGGTCTGCTCCACCAGGGTGCGGGCGACAAAGGTGGAGCGCCGCGTGAAGTGGTCGATCAGGTGGGTGCAGACCGAGAGCAGCACCGGCTCGTACAGCACGTCGGCCGCCGCCGAGAGGTCTCCCGGCCGCCGCACCCGCCGCGCCAGTTCCTCCGGGCCGAGCGAGACGGCCTGCACGTCGTCCATCTCCAGCTCGCCCAGCGCCGTCAGCGACCGCAGCAGCGCCTCGCTCAGCTCCGCTCGGACCTCCGCGTCCGGCGCCTCGTGCGGCCCGGCAGCCCGCGCGGCGCGGTCCACCAGCTCCGCCACCGGCTTGCGCAACTCGCCGGCGCTCACCGCGTCCCGTTCCGCTCCGACCACCAGCAGCGAACCGATCCGTACCGGCCCCTCCGCCAGCCCCGCCCCCGGCTCGCTGCGCCGCACCAGCTTCTTCAGCAGCGGCGCGACCACCGCCGACGCCAGCCGCAGCCCGATCATTCCGCCGTCCATCCGGCCCCCTCCCGGCCCGTCCACCCCGCGAGCGTTGAGCCTAGGGCAACCGGGCCGTCACTCGCGGGCGTTGCGACGCACCGGGGCGGGCCGCGCCCGTGCCGCACCGCGCGATACGTGCCTACGCTGACAGGGACAGGCGGAAAGCACCGACGGCGGACACGGAGGCGACGCGATGGTCGAGGTAGAGGCGCTACGGGCCGAGATGCAGCTGGAGAGGGACCCGTGGCCCACCACGCGGGCCGGTGCCGAGGTCGAGGTGCGGGCGGCAGCCTCCGAGGAGGAGATCATGGCCGCCTCCGCGCTCTTCGACCACCCGGTGCGCGCCGCGTGGGCCGAGCGGTTCCTCGCCGAGCGCAACCACCATCTGCTCTTCGCCTACGCGGACAACTCCCCGGTGGGGATGGTCAGCGGCATGGAGATCACCCACCCCGACAAGGGCACGGAGATGCTGCTCCACGAACTCGGGGTGGACGAGGAGCACCGCCGGCGGGGAGTCGGCACCGTGCTGGTGCGTGAACTGCTGCGCACCGCGCGGGAACGCGGCTGCGGCGGGATGTGGGTGCCGTTGGAGACGGGCAACGAGCCCGCGTTGCGGACCTACCGCTCGGCGGGCGGTGCCCGCGAGAGCGATGTGGCCATGGTGGTCTGGACGATCTCCGCGCCCGGCAGCCGCTGAGCCGGGCCGTCCCGGCCCGCACGGGCCGGGGGCGACGGTCGACCACGCCGCCGTACCGGCCGGGAGGCCCGGACGGCGGCGTGGTGCGACCGGCCCGGCGTCAGGCGCCGGGCAGCCGGTAGGTCCCGTCGGGCAGCCGCTCGACCAGGCCGTCGGTCAGCAGCCCCCGCAGCGCCCGGTTGCGCTGCTCCGGCTTGTTCCACACCTGGTCCAGCGTGGCCCGGCTGACCGGGTCGATCGACTCCCGCAGCACGGCGAGCAGCTTGCCGCGGACCTGGCGGTCCGTACCGGCGTACGTCTGGCCGCGCCGCTCCGGGCCGTCGTGGGCCGGGGTACCCGCGCGGCGCCAGGCGCACTGGTCCGCGATCGGGCAGGCCGAGCAGTCGGGCTTGCGGGCGGTGCAGACCAGGGCGCCGAGCTCCATCGTGGCGGCGGCCCACCGGGCCGCGGTCGCGGGCTCCTCCGGCAGCATCGCCCGGGCCAGCCGCCGCTCGGCGGCGGTCGTTGCGTTGGGTGGGTACTGGCTGCCGCCCGCCGCGCGGGCGAAGACCCGCCGCACGTTGGTGTCGAGCACCGCGTGGCGCTGCCCGTAGGCGAAGGAGGCGACCGCCGCCGCGGTGTACTCGCCGACGCCCGGCAGGGCGAGCAGCAGGTGGTGGTCGGCGGGCACCTGGCCCTCGTACCGTTCCGCTATGGCGGCGGCAGCCGCGTGCAGCCGGAGTGCGCGGCGCGGGTAGCCGAGGCGGCCCCAGGCGCGGACCGCCTCGCCGGTCGACTCGGCGGCGAGGTCGCCGGGGGTCGGCCAGCGGCGCATCCACTCCTCGTAGATCGGGAGCACACGGCTGACGGGTGTCTGCTGGAGCATGAACTCGCTGACCATGACGCCCCACGCGCCGGCCTCCGGGCGGCGCCAGGGCAGGTCGCGGGCGTTCTCGCCGAACCAGTCGATGACCGGCGCGTGCAGGTCGGCGGGTCGGGGGCCGGGAACGGTGTCACCGGCACTGGGGACGGTTTCCACGGGGCTGGTACTCATCGCAGTCATGGCACACCGATCCTGGCACGTCCGCGGCGTCGTGGTGAACGGCCCGCGCCGGGTTGCGCGCGACGGCCCCCGAAAGGAGGGCGGGCGGGCGCGCAAGGTGACCGAGGGCGCGCCGTTGCACGACGGCGCGCACATTGCCCGTGATCGACGCGCGGCACGCGGTGGTCGAACGCTTCATCTACGGCCCGGCGTCGTAGAGTTTGCGCGTGGGATCTCTGCGCAATCCGATCGGCCCGCTCCCTTCCTCGATCTACTGGCGGCGAAGGGTAGTTGTGCTGCTCGTGTTGGTCCTGCTGGGGGTGATGTCCTGGGTCGCGCTACGCGGCCTCGGGGCCGGCCCGGCAGGCGGATCGAGCGACGACGGCGCGGGCGGGGGGCCGGCCCCGTCGATCACCCCGGGTGACACGGACACCGACGACCACATCGACCAGCGCCCCGGTGGCGGCGGTGGTGGCGACGACTCCGAGGACGACGAGGACGACGACGCCGAGAACGGCGGCAGCGGTGACTCCGACGAGGCCGACGCCGCGGGCGGCGGCTCCGGAGACGGTGGCGAGGACGGCACCGGCGAGGACGGCGGCAGCAGCGACGAGGGCGCGGGCGACACCGACGCCGCCAACGGCGGCGTCGACGGCGACGCGGCCGACGCCTCCCGCATCGCGACCCTGGCCGAGTGCGCCGGCATCGACGGCGTCACCGCGTCACTGCGCAGCGACGCCAACGCCTACGCCCCGGGCGAGAAGCCGAGCATCCGGCTCACGGTCCGCAACGAGTCCGGCTCGCCCTGCCGGGTCGACGTCGGCCACGAGGCACTGACCGTCCGGCTCACCACCGACGACGACAACGTCTGGACCTCCGCCCACTGCCCGACCGGCGCCGGAGCCCTCCTGCGCGAGGTCCCCGCCGGCGACGGCGTCAACCACGTCGTGGAGTGGGACGGCCGCTACTCCAGCAGCGACGCCTGCGAGGGTCCGGCCCAGGAGACCGCCCCCACCGGCACCTACCTCGCCGAGGCCGACCTCACCGGGTTCGACATCATCCGCACGACCTTCCGCATGGACGAGGACTAGCACCGGTCGGACACGGTTCGGCTCGCGCTGAGCTGCGGTGCGGCGCCAGCTGTCGCCACGTCGTCCGGCGGAACAGCGACGTCGAAGCGAGCCCGGAGAGCGCCGGGCGGAGGCTAGGTGCGCTCCGCCGCTGCCGCGACCCGGCGGAACAACGCGGTCCACAGGAAACCCACGCCGAACAGCGCCGACTCGGCCGGTTGCTGCCGCATGCGCCGCAGTTCCACCTCCGTCAGGTCGGAGAAGATCTGTCGCAGCGAATCCGGCGAGTAGGCGAGGCCACCCCGCAGCGCACGTTCGCGGTAGATGTCCGCGTCGCCGAGTTCCGACCCCATCCCCTGCTCCCCGGCGGCGAAGCTGGTGAGCGCGAGGTGGCCGCCGGGGGCGAGGACCCGGTCGAGAAGAGCCAGGTAGCTGACGCGGCGGTGCGGCGGCAGGTGATGGAAGCAGCCCGAATCGACCACCAGGTCGTAGGGGCCGCTCAGTGCGGTGGCGGGGAGCGTGAAAACGTCACCGCACAGCAGGCGGACGTCGACGCCGGCGCGGCGCGCCCGGTCCTCGGCCCAGGCGACCGCCACGGGGGAGAGGTCGACCGCGTCCACCTCGAAGCCGTGCGACGCGAGGTACAGCGCGTTGCGTCCCGCGCCGCACCCCAGGTCCAGGGCGCGGCCCGGCGTGATCAGCCCACGGTCGAGGTGGGAGGCCAGGTTCTCGTCCGGCTTCGACACGAAGAACGGGACCGGCTGGGACCGGTCGGCGTAGAAGCGGTCCCAGAAGTCCCTGCCGTCGCCCGTTGCCAGACGGCCGGTCTCCGGCTGGGAGGCGAAGAGCCCGTCCAGGAGCGCGAAGACATCCTCGACGGTCCGTACGGTCCGGTCCATCCGGCCTCCTTCCACCGTGCTCGATCCTAGAGCAGGAACGGTAAAAGGCCAGTTCAGGCGGGATGCTCCGGGGTCGGGGGCGGGCAGCTGCCGACCTCGCCGGCCGGCGGTGGACCACCCCGCCACGCTGTGGCCCGGCGTCCGCCCAGCCGCCCTCCCGGGCTCGGGCAGGGGGCTTCCAGGGACGAGGCAGGGGCGCTACTTCAGCCAATCCGCCGGACACGACGGCGGGGCCGGGTGCCCGGGGGAGCAGAGCTCCCGCAAGCACCCGGCCCCGCCGTCGAACCGCCGCGGCTCCGCGCGGCGCCGTCGTCAGACGTACCGCTCCAGGATCGACGACTCCGCGAGGCGGGACAGCCCCTCCCGCACCGACCGCGCCCGGGTCTCCCCGACGCCGTCCACTGCCTGGAGGTCGTCCACGCTCGCCGCGAGCAGCTTCTGCAGCCCGCCGAAGTGGTCCACCAGCCGGTCGATGACGGTGCCCGGCAGCCGCGGCACCTTGGCCAGCAGCCGGAAGCCGCGCGGTGAGACCGCGCTGTCCAGCGTCTCCGGCGACGAGCCGTAGCCCAGCGCCCGCGCCACCATCGTCAGCTCCAGCAGCCCCGGGTGGGTCAGCGCGTCCAGGTCGGCGAGGGCCGCGGAGACCTTGCGGGACCGTTTCCCCCCGGTCTCGGGGAGGTAGTCCCGGACGATCAGCTGCCGCTCCGGCTCCACGCCCGCGATCAGCTCGTCGAGCTGGAGGGAGAGCAGCCGCCCGTCCGTGCCCAGCTCCACCACGTACTCGGCGATCTCCGTGGCGATGCGGCGGACCATCTCCAACCGCTGCGCCACCGCCGCGACGTCCCGGACGGTGACCAGGTCCTCGATCTCCAGCGCGGAGAGCGTTCCCGCGACCTCGTCCAGGCGGAGCTTGTACCGCTCAAGCGTGGCCAGCGCCTGGTTGGCGCGGGAGAGGATGGCGCCCGAGTCCTCCAGGACGCGCCGCTGACCCTCCAGGTAGAGGGCGATCAGCCGCATCGACTGGCTGACCGACACCACGGGGAAGCCGGTCTGGATCGAGACGCGCTGCGCCGTGCGGTGCCGGGTGCCGGTCTCCTCCGTCGGGATCGAGGAATCGGGCACCAACTGGACGCCGGCCCGGACAATCTTCGCGCTGACCGGGTCGATCACCACCGCGCCGTCGAGCTTGCACAGCTCGCGCAGCCGCGTCGCGGTGAACTCCACGTCGAGGACGAAACCGCCGGAGCACAGCGTCTCCACGGTGTCGTCGAATCCGAGCAGGATGAGCCCGCCCGTGTTGCCGCGGAGGACACGCTCCAGGCCGTCACGCAGCTGGGTGCCCGGTGCGACGGCGCTCAGCGACGAACGCAGCAGCCCCTCCGCACCGGATCGCACCGGTCCTGCCGGCCGGTCGCTGCCTGCCATGCACTCCTCCGGTCATCTCGTTCAGTGCGACAGGAGTCTACCGGCGCGATTCCTCGGCCTGCCCTGACTCCCGCCGCGCGGTGCCGCCGCGCGCCGCACGGGCCGCGCCGCGACCCGTCGGCAGCACCCGCAGCGCCTCGCCGATGTCGGCCACCTCCAGCACCCGCATACCGGGCGGTGTCTCCCCGGAGTCCGCCGGAGCCAGCGCGTGGGTGAAGCCCAGCCGGGCCGCTTCCGCCAGCCGCCGCTGCACCCCCGTCACCCGGCGTACCTCGCCCGCCAGCCCCACCTCGCCCACGGCCACCAGGTTCTTCGGCAGTGGGACGTCGCTCGCCGCGCTGGCCAGCGCCAACGCCACCGCGAGGTCGGCGGCCGGCTCCGTCAGCCGCACGCCGCCGACCGTCGCCGTGTAGATGTCGTTCTTGCCCAGCGCCGTGATCCGGCCGCGCTGCTCCAGCACCGCCAGCATCATCGAGACGCGGGATGTCTCCAGCCCGGAGGTCGTACGGCGTGGGGAGGGGATCTGGCTGTCCACGGTCAGCGACTGGACCTCCGCGACCAGCGGTCGCCGCCCCTCCAGCGCTACCGTGAGGCAGGTTCCCGGCACCGGCTCGGACCGGCGTGTCAGGAACAGCCCGGACGGGTCGGCCAGCGAGGTGATCCCCGCGTCGTGCAGCTCGAAGCAGCCGACCTCGTCGGTGGCGCCGTAGCGGTTCTTCACCCCGCGGACCAGCCGCAGCCGATTGTGCCGGTCGCCCTCGAAGTGCAGCACCACGTCGACCAGGTGTTCGAGCAGCCGCGGCCCGGCGATCGAGCCGTCCTTGGTGACGTGGCCCACCAGCAGCGTCGCCATCCCCCGCTCCTTGGACTCCCGGATGAGCGCCGCGGCGACCTCACGGACCTGCGCCACACCGCCTGGCGCGCCGTCCAGTTCGGGCGAGGCGACCGTCTGCACCGAGTCCATGACCAGCAGCGCGGGCTTCACCACGTCCAACTGGCCCAGCACCGCGGAGAGATCGGTCTCGGCGGCGAGGTAGAGGTGGTCGTCGATGGCGTTGATACGGTCGGCCCGCAGCCGGACCTGGCCGGCCGACTCCTCGCCGGTGACGTACAGCGTGGGTGTCTCCGCCGAGGCCGCCTTGGCGGCCACGTCCAGCAGCAGCGTGGACTTGCCGACGCCCGGCTCGCCAGCGAGGAGCACCACCGCGCCCGGCACGAGCCCCCCGCCGAGCACCCGGTCCAGCTCGGGCACGCCGGTGGAACGCGCCGACGCCCGGCGAGTGTCGACCTGCCCGATCGGCACCGCGGGCTTCGCCACACGGGCCGCCGCCGTGGTACGCACCGCCGCGGTGCCGCCGCCGACCTCCTCGACCGTGCCCCACGCCTGGCACTCGGAGCAGCGGCCGAGCCACTTGACGGTGGTCCAACCGCACTCGCTGCACCGGTAGCTGGGGCGGTCTGCTTTACGTGCCATGCCCAGACCGTACCGGCAGCCGCCGACACCGCACCGGGCCGCCACCCGCGACCGCTGTCGCGCTCCGTGTGCGCCCACCCGTGGAGCGCGACAGCGGGTCGTCCGCGGCGCACGGCGGGGCCCCGCGCACCGCCGGGCTCCTCGCGTTCGCGCGGTCGCGACCGCCCTGGGTGACCGCCCTGGGCGACCGCCCTGGGGGACCGCCCCCGGGCCGCGCGAGGGGCGTGCGCGAAGTTGCGCGCGCCGTACAGGGCACGTCACCGCTCGGTGGTCGGCAGCGCCTGCGCCCGGCGCGCACGGGTTTGCGACCTGTCCCCACGGGCACCGCACCCGCGGTCGGAGGCGTGGCCCGCACCTTCGGCCGCGCCCCGCCCACGGCCGCCCCGGGCCCGCGTCCCGTGTCGAAGCAGCCACAATCCGTCACCCGATAGGTGGAACCTTGTGCCGTGCGGGGCGGTGCGGGCCCATGGGGCGCCTAGCGTCGCAAGGGTGATGTCCAGCAGCCGCGAGCGTTCCCGGCACGCCCACAGCTCCCGCGCGCGCCGTGGTCCGTCCGCCGACCACGGGCGCCGCCCCGGGCAGGCGTACGACGACGCCTACCTCGACGGGCTGTTCACCTACTGCCTGTCGGTGATGTGCGAGCACGGCTCGGCCATCGACGCGCTGGGCGAGGCCCTGGCGCACGCGGAGCGGCTCCACGGCCACGGCAGGCGCCCCGCCTCCCGCGACCTCCACCGCGCCTGGCTCTACGCCCTGGCACGGCGCAGCTGCCTCCGGCGCCTCGGGGAGCAGCGGGACCGCGAGGGGTACGCCCCCGTCGTGCCCCGGGTCGTGTCCCCGGGCGCCGACGAGCGGCGCCGTGAACTTGCCTCGCTCGCCTGGCCCGAGGCAGCCGGTACCGTCCCCGAGCAGCGCGAGGCGCTGGAGCTGACGGTCCGCCACCAGCTCGCCCCCGCGGAGGTGGGCCGGGTGCTGCGGCGGTCCGAGGACGACGCACGTGCGTTGCTGACCAGCGGTGCCTGCGAGGTGGAGCGCGCTCGCGGCGCCCTGGCGGCGGTGGAGGCGGGCGGCTGCCCTGTGGTAAGCGTCCTCACCGGTCAGGACCGCCTGCTGATGGCGCCCGGCCTCCGGCGCGAGCTGGTGCGGCACGTCGACGAGTGCCCAGTCTGCCGTCGCAGCGCGCAGCGCGCTCTGGCCGGCAACGGGTGGCCGGGCACCGCCCCGGTCGCCGCCGACCGGCTGACCGTGCTGCCCGCGCCCCGGGCGGAGGTGCACGCCGCCCGGACCACCGCGCTCCGCGCCAGGGCGCAGCACACCCCCAAGGTGGACCGCTCCGGGTTCCCGCTCGATGAGCGGGACCGCGCCGCGCGCCGTGAGCGGATGCGCAGCCGTGCGGTGACGACCACGGTGGTCGCCACCGTGCTGGCCGCGCCGGCCCTGGCGCTGTGGGCGGCGTACCGCAGCGCGCCCGTGACGGGGGAGTCGCACGGCGCCCCGGCCGCCGCGGACGACGACCGCTCCGGCCGTGACCGGTACGAGTACCCCTACGAGAACGCCGGACGCGCCGGCGCCTCGGGCGAGACCGAGCGCGCGCCGTCCCCGGACGGCTCCGCACCGCAGGAGCGGTCCGGGCGGGAGGACGGGGAGCAGGAAGAGCCCGGCGAGGACGGCGACCCGGACCCCTCGCCCGACGACTCCTCGCCGCCCGCCTCCGACAGCGCCTCGCCCGGCCCCGGGCGGCTCGCCGTGGAGGCGGTCGCCACCTCGTCCGGCACGCGCGTCACCCTCACCGCGTCGGGCGGTTCGCCGGTGGAGTGGCGCGCCTCGACCGACGCCGGGTGGCTGCGGCTCGGGCAGAGCTCGGGCACGTTGCGCCCGGGGGAGCAGGTCACGTTCCTGGTGACGGTGGACCGTGACCGCGAACCGGCGGGCCACTGGCAGGGCCGGATCAACGTGGCCCCCACCGGTGCGGTCGTCACCATCGAGGGCCAGGGGCCGCAGGCGCCCGACCCCGGTCCGAGCGACCCGGGCGCCCCGCCCGACCCCGACCCCGACCCCTCGCCGGACCCGGACCCGGACCCCGACCCGGGCGATCCGGAGCCGCCCGGCTCCGAGGGCGGCGACCGCCAGTCCCCGTAGGCGCCTTACGCCCGCGGCGGCTCACGGGGGTCCGGCGCGGCAGCGGGAAGGCCCCCCGCCGGGCCGTGACGGCCGGAGCGCGCACCGGCCCGGAGCGCGGCTCACCGCACCCGCTCACCGCCCCCGCCAGCCGAACTGCCCGCGCCACGACCACCGACGCGCCGCGGCGATACGGCCACGGCCGTGGAGAGCCCGCCGTCGTCCGGGGGCCGCCGCGCCAGACTCTCCCCGCTCGTCGTGAGCGGCCGGCCGCGGGGCGCGCTCACGCGCGGGAGTCGGCCGGTGGCGTCTCCGAACGCGCGTGGTCGTAGCGCTGCTGCGCACCGAGCACCGCCGGCATCTCGGCCTCCAGATGCCCGATCAGGGCGAGCAGCCTGCTCGCGGTCTCCCGACCCAGGTCGGTCAGCCGGTACTCGACGCGGGGCGGTAGGACCGCGTGCACCTCGCGATGGACGAAACCGTCACGTTCCAGTGACTGCAGCGTCTGGGCGAGCATCTTCTCGCTGACGCCGTCCACCCGGCGGCGCAGCGCGTTGAACCGGGCCGGGCCCTGTCGCAGCGCCGCCATCACCAGTGCGCCCCAGCGCCCGGTGAGGTGTTCCAGTACGGGGCGCGAGGGGCAGCCGCGGGCGAAGACGTCGAACCGCTCCGCCGACTCCGTCGCCGCCTCCGCGTTCGACTGGATGACGCGGACGCCTGCCGGTTCCCGGGGGGTGTCACTCATCGCCCCATCGTACCGCCGGAAAGACAGCACTTTCGAAAAGTTTGCACTGTGGAATTCACGGCGTAGGTTGGTCGCTGTAGTGCACGGTACGGCCCGCCGTACCGACGTCCCCCCAGGGGCCCGCCCGCGGTCGCCCCAGCACCGCAGAACCGAAGGAAGTACGTGATGATCACTGTCACCGGTGCCACCGGTCAGTTCGGCCGCCTCGCGATCGAGCACCTGCTCGCCCGTGACGTACCGGCGGCCGGGATAGCCGCCGTGGTGCGTGACCCGGAACGCGCGGCGGATCTCGCCGAGCGCGGTGTCGAGGTGCGGCAGGCCGACTACGACCGGCCCGAGACGCTCCCCGCCGCGCTGCGCGGCACCGACACGCTCCTGTTCGTCTCCTCCACCGGGCCGGACGACCAGCGCATCGTGCAGCACCGCGCCGTCGTCACAGCCGCCCGGGAGGCCCGGGTCGGTCTCGTCGCCTACACCTCGCTCGTCGGAGCGGACTTCAACACCCTCGACCTCGCACGCGTCCACCGCGACACCGAGGGAGCCCTGGCCGAGTCCGGCCTGCCCACCGTCCTGCTGCGCAACGGCTGGTACACCGAGAACTACACGGCGGCACTGGCCGACTCCGTGGCCCGCGGCGAGATCGTGGGCGCGGCCGGCGACGGCCGTATCGCCTCGGCCTCCCGCTCCGACCTGGCGGAGGCCGCCGCGATCGTGGCCACCTCCGAGGACCAGGCGGGACGCATCCACGAGCTCACCGGTGACTCGACCTGGACGCTGCCGGAGCTCGCCGCCGAGGCGGCCCGGGTCTCCGGGCGGGAGGTCGCCTACCGCGACCTCGGCGGCGACGCCTACGCCGAGGTGCTGACCGGCGCGGGGCTCCCCGACTTTGTCGTCTCGCTGCTCGTCGACTCCGACGTCAAGGTCTCCAAGGGTGCGCTGGCCGCCGTCACCGGCGACCTCCCCGCGCTGCTCGGCCGCTCCACCACCCCGCTCGCGGACTCCGTCCGCGCCGCCCTGGCCGACTGACCGCCACCGCCGTCGGCCGCGCGGCGCCACCCGGCCGATCCGGGG
>NZ_JAAVJB010000120.1 GCF_012034385.1 Streptomyces spiramenti | reverse complement strand
GGCCGCGGGCGGGCCGCCGGCGGGCGCCGCGGCGGACGGCTGACCCGAAACGGCCGACGTGCGGGCGGCGGCTCGGGCGCCCTGGGTGGGCAGCGGGGATGCGCGGGACTCCTCCCCAGCGGTGCCGCCGGGCCGGTCGGCTTCCTCGCCCTCGTCTCCCCCTGGTTCGCCGGACTCCTCGTCCGGGCGGCCAGGGGGGTGAGCGGCGTCCTCCACCGGTTGTGGCCCCTGGGGAACGGACGGCTGGACGGCGGGACCGCCGGTGGTGCGGAACAGTTCGTCGGCTGCCGGGAGACTCACTCGGCGGGGCACCGGGCGAGCACCTCCCTGGCGAGCTGGCGGTAGGCGGCGGCACCGACGGAGTTGGAGGCGTAGGTGGTGATGGGTTCACCCGCGACGGTGGTCTCGGGGAAACGGACCGTGCGGCCGATCACGGTGTGGTAGACGTGGTTCTCGAACGCCTCCACGACGCGTGCCAGCACCTCGCGGCTGTGCACGGTGCGGGAGTCGTACATCGTGGCGAGGATCCCGTCGAGCCGGAGGCTCGGGTTGAGCCGCTCCTGCACCTTCTCGATGGTCTCGGTCAGCAGGGCGACGCCTCGCAGCGCGAAGAACTCGCACTCCAGCGGCACGATGACCTTGTGCGCGGCGGTGAGCGCGTTCACGGTGAGCAGGCCGAGCGAGGGCTGGCAGTCGATGACGACGAAGTCGTAGTCCGACAGCATCGGCTGGAGGGCCCGCTGGAGCGTGGACTCCCGCGCGACCTCGCTGACGAGCTGCACCTCGGCCGCGGAGAGGTCGATGTTGCTGGGCAGGAGGTCCATGCCGGCGACGGCCGTCTTCAACAGCACCTCGTCGGGGGCCATGCCCCGCTGCATGAGGAGGTTGTAGACGGTGAGTTCGAGCTCCATCGGGTTGACGCCGAGGCCGACGGAGAGGGCGCCCTGGGGGTCGAAGTCCACCAGCAGCACGCGGCGGCCGTACTCGGCGAGCGCCGCACCGAGGTTGATGGTCGAGGTGGTCTTGCCGACCCCGCCCTTCTGGTTGCACATCGCGATGATCGTCGCCGGGCCGCGTTCCTTGACCGGCCCCGGAATCGGGAAGTAGGGCAGGGGACGGCCGGTGGGACCGATCCGCTCGCGGCGCTGCCGGGCCGCGTCGGGCGCGATCGTCGCCGCGTACTCGGGGTCGGGTTCGTACTCCGCGTCCGGGTCGTAGAACTGACCGTCGGGCAACTCCGCCAAGCCGGGCTCCGTCTGCGTGGTGGTGTCGTCGTTCTTCTGATGCACCGTCATGTCCGTTGGGTTCTTGTGCGTCGCGAACGTGTGGACAGCGACCGAACCGACCTCGGCGAGGCCGGTGGGGCCCGCAGCCTGCGCCGGTCCCCCGGACTGTCCTCCCCCGGGAGTGATTGTCGACTCATTCACAAGTCGTCCTACCTCCTTAGGGACCAAGCAACTTCTGGACAGAGTCACGTCCCGCCCTGCCGACGACTGGCGACTCTATGGCGTGTCGGGCGTCCACAGCAACACAAACCGGCGTAACGACACTGACGCGTCGTCACACGGCGACCGTGTGTCCAGAGCGTGCGATGGGCGGACAACGGGTCGGAGGCCGCAGCGAATCGGGTAAACAGTCACCTTCCGGGTGAGTTGACCTCGGCAAACCGCGGGACACACGGACAACCGACCGGACGTCGTCGAACGACGTCCGGTCGGTTGTGTGACATTTCCCCGTGTTGACACGCCCGTTGACGACCGATTGTCGACCTGTTGATCTGACGATCGGGCGAGCGGCGACGCGGTGGCGCAGCGACGACGCCATGGCGAGGGGTCGGCGGGGCGGGCGACCACTCAGCCGAGCAGCGACTCCAACGCGGCGTGCGGCAGGCCGTGGGCGGCGGCGACGGGGGCGTACACGACCTCGCCCGCGTGGACGTTGAGACCGAGCGCGAAGGCCGGGCCCCGTCGCAGCGCGTCCCGCCAGCCGCGATTGGCCAGCTGCACGATGTAGGGCAGCGTCGCGTTGGTGAGGGCGTAGGTGGAGGTGCTGGGCACGGCGCCGGGCATGTTGGCGACGCAGTAGAAGACCGAGTTGTGGACGGTGAAGGTGGGCTCGGCGTGCGTCGTCGGACGGGAGTCCTCGAAGCACCCGCCCTGGTCGATGGCGATGTCCACCAGGACACTGCCGGGCTTCATCCCCGCGACCAGCTCGTTGCTGACGAGCTTGGGCGCCTTGGCGCCCGGGATCAGGACCGCGCCGACGACGAGGTCGGCCTCGCGCACCGCCTTCTCCAGCTCGAACGCGTTGGAGGTGATGGTGCGGACCTGGCCGCCGTAGATGCGGTTGGCCTCGCGGAGCTTGTTGACGTCGGTGTCGAGCAGGGTCACGCGGAACCCCATGCCGACGGCGATCTGCATGGCGTTCCAGCCGGAGACACCGCCGCCGATGACGACCGCGTCCGCCGCAGCCACGCCGGGGACCCCACCGGGCAGGACGCCCCGTCCGCCTGCGGAGCGCATCAGGTGGTAGGCGCCGACCTGGGGGGCGATGCGGCCCGCCACCTCGGACATGGGGGCGAGCAGCGGGAGGGCGCGGTCGGCGGTCTCCACCGTCTCGTAGGCGATCGCGGTGGTGCCCGACGCCAGCAGCGCGTCGGTGCACTCGGCGGACGCGGCCAGGTGCAGGTAGGTGAAGAGGACCTGGTTCTTCCGCAGCCGGTGGTACTCCTCGGCGACGGGTTCCTTGACCTTCAGCACCAGGTCGGCGACGCCCCAGACCTCGTCCGCGGTCGGCAGCACCGTGGCACCGGCGGCGACGAAGGCGGCGTCGGCGATGGCGGAGCCGGTGCCCGCGTCGCGCTCCACGAAGACCTCGTGGCCGGCGCGTACCAGTTCGTGAACTCCGGCGGGCGTGATCGCCACCCGGAACTCGTTGTTCTTGACCTCGCGGGGGATGCCGACCTTCACGTCGATCACGGTCCTTGGGGGTTCGGCGGCTGGGCGACAAGCCGGGAAGAAGGGGCTTCGCACCCATACCAGCGGTATGCCGGGAGCAGCCCGTTCAGCCACGGCAGCCTCATTCTTAATGAAGGAGTCTCGCCGTGTCCAGCCTTGAAATCACTAAAGTTCCGCGATTCCTGTCTATGTTTCGTAGGTGCGACTCTGGGTGGTCACCGGGGTTTCGGAGGGCGACGAGTCGGCGGCCCCGGGACGGGCCGACGACCCGCCACCGGGCGGGAAGTCGGGCTTGGCGGGTACCGCAGGGGGCAGCGGTCCCGCGGCACCGGTCGACGCCGGCCCCTCTCCCCGCGGCGCCTCCCCGGGGACGGGCGGGGCGGCATCGGCCGATGCCGCCCCGTCACCCGCGTCTCCACCACCCGGACCGGCCCCCTCGGCCGCCCCACGCCACGCGGGCGGCGCCGGGTGGTCTCCCTCATCGTCCTCGGCGCCGACGGCCGGGGCACCGAGCGGGTCGGCCGGGGCGGTCCGCAGCCGACGGGCGCCGCCGTCACCGCCGCCGTCGCCCTCGCCGGACCGGTGCGGTCGCGGAGCGGCGCCGGTCCCGGCTCCCGGGGCGTCGCTGGACGGGGCGTCGCCGGACGGCCCGTCGGTGGTGGTGGCTTCGGTGGTAGTGGCTTCGGGGGCGGCGGAGGGAGCCGGAACCCTGGCCGCCACCGCGCTGTCCTCCGGCGGCCCGAGCAGCAGGTCGGCCTCCGCGCGGTGCGCGTCGGCGTCCCGGTGGTGGCCGAGCCGGTCGGCGCAGTCCGCCAGCCGCAGCCGGAGCGCCGCCCGCAGTCGGGCGTCGTCGGTGCGCTCCGCGATGCGCAGCGCCTCCCGGCAGGTACGCAGGGCGTCCTGGGTCCAGCCGGCGTACTCCTGCACCCGCCCGGCCTCGCCCACGGCGCGCGCCTGCGCGGCGGTGTCACCGCGGCGCCGGTGGGTCGCCGCGGCGGCCCGCCACGAGCGCAGCGCGGGCCGCCACTGCTCGTCATAGGTGAGGACGGCCCCCAGCCGGCCGTGGAGCCGGGCCTCGGCCTCGCGGTCGTCGCGCGACTGCGCCATGGACAGCGCCCTGCCGTACCAGTCCGCGGCGCGCTGCCAGCCGCCGAGCTCGGCGTGGGTGCCACCGATGGACTCCAGCACCCGCCCCACCGCCTCGCGGTCCGCCCGGTCCCCCTCCGACCGCAGCGCGGCGAGCGCGGACTGGTAGCGGGCCAGGGCAGCCCGGGAGCGGCCGTTGGCGGCGTCGAGGTCACCGAGGTTGAGCAGCGCCGCGGCGCGTTCCCGGGCCAGGTGCTGCCGCTCCGCGACGCCGAGGACCAGCTCGTGGAGCCGGTACAGCTCCGGGGCGGCGACCCGGGCGCCTCGGTGCGCCAGCAGCGCCGCCGTCAGCGCCGCGATCAGCCGCCGCGCCAGGGTGTCCAGTTCACCGTCGGCGACCGCCAGCCGCGACGCCGCCTGCAACGCGTCGAGTCGGTGCGCCAACCAGGCGGCTGCCGTCTCCTCGTCGGCGAAGCGGAGCGATCCGGGGAGCCCGGCGAGCCACTCCATGGCGTCGCTGTCCGGCGGCTGCGTGGCGGCGTGGCACGCCATCAGCTGCCGCACCGTCCGCTCCAGCATGCGGGCCCGTGCGAGTTGGATGTCGGAGGGCCGCTCCCGCTCCTCCAGCCGTGCCCGCAGCAGCGGTTCGAGGCAGCCGGGCACGGCGTACACAGGGCCGACCGGCTGCTCGGGCCCGGGCGGTCTGGCGTGGGCGGTGCGCACCAGCCCCAGCAGCGCCAGCTCGGCGAGGGTGGTGCGGGCGGTGCCGAGGGAGCAGCCCGCGAGGGTCGCCGCCGTGTGGGCGTCCGCCAGCCCGGCGGGGGCGAGCGCCAGCAGCCGCAGCATGCGGCCGGCGGTGGCGGACAGGTGGGAGGTGGCGAGTCGGAAAGCCCGGTCCAGCGCGTCGCCCTCGGGGGCTGCCGACTCCAGGTCGGCGAGTCGGCGGGCGGCGTCGGCGACGGCGGCGTCCGGGTGGGCCGCCAGCCAGCCGCCGGCGAGGACCAGCGCGGCGGGCAGGTGGGCGCACCGTTCGGCGAGGTCCTCCGCGGCCCGCGGGTCCACGGTCACCCGAGTGGGTCCGGCGCCGCGGGTGATGAGCTGGACCGCGGCGTTCTGGCCCAGCGCGCCGACGGTGCAGGGGCGGACGTCGGGGACGCCGGTCAACGGCCCCCGAGCGACGGCGACGACCAGGCAGACCCGGCTGTCCGGGGTGAGTTCGTTGAGCTGGTCGGCGGTGGCGACGTCGTCGAGGAGCAGCAGGACCTCGCGAGCGGCGAGGGCGGCGCGCAGCTCGGCGGTCAGTTCGTCCTCGTCCGCGCCGGGCGGGGCGACGAGACCGAGGGCGCCGAGCAGGGCGCGGGCGGTGCGTTCAAGGGGGACGGGGGTCCCGCCCGGGTCGGTGAGGCGGGCCCGCAGCACCCCGTCGGCGAAGTCGGCGGCGGCCTCGCGGCGACGGGCGTACTCCTCGGCGAGCGCGCTGCGGCCCGTGCCGGGTCGCCCGACGATCAACAGGACGCGGCTGCGGGGCGCCGGCCGACCGGCGAGGGTGTGGAGCCCGGCGTGCTCCGTGTCACCCCGCAGCGTGGACAACTCGTCCCGTCTGCCGAGGAAAACCGCTGGTCCGCCCGGTCCTGCCGCCTTGCCCGGGAATGCCGGGACCCTGCTGTGCGCCGCCTGTTCCGTCACGCCCCGAGCGTAAGTCAGCACCCTTCCCGGGCCCGCCTCAGACACGTCCGCCGCCCGGTGGGGGCACCGGGCGGCGGATCGAGGAGGCGGATCGGTGTCCGCCGTGCGGGTGGTGGCGACCCGTCAGCCGAAGGGCCGGGCGGGCCAGGGTGCGTCGGCGGGACGCAGCGCGTCGAGCCCGTCGCCGGACCGGGCGACGGTCACGGCGAGGACGCCCAGGAGGAGGAAACTGTTCTGGAGCTCCCCCGCCAGTCCGGCGCGCACCAGCTCGGCGAGCGGGACCCGGGCGTGCAGCATGTGGGCCTCCTCCTCACCGACCGCGTAGCGGTCCCCGTCGGCGTCGGAGAGTCCGCGCGCCAGGAAGATGCGCACGGCCTCGTCGGTACCGCCGGGGCTGGGGTAGAGGTCGGTGAGGACCCGCCAGTCGTCCGCCTTGACGTGCGCCTCCTCGTACAGCTCGCGCTGCGCGGCGTGCAGCGGGTTCTCGCCGGGAACGTCGAGCAGTCCGGCCGGCACCTCCCACAGCTCGCGCCGGACCGGATGGCGGTACTGGCGGATGACCGTGACACGGTCCTCGTCGTCGAGGGCGACGACGGCGACCGACCCGGGGTGCACCAGGTAGTCGCGGGCGGCGACGGTACCGTCCGGCATCCGGACCCGGTCGGTGCGGACGCTGGTCTTGTGGCCGGTGAACCGGGTGAAGGTCTCGTCCACCGGCCAGTCGGCCGGGATGTCACGCAGCTCGGGACGGTCCTCGGGGGGCCGCGTCACCTCAGGCTCCTTTTCCGGCGTCATCGGCGGTCCCCTCGGCTGCGGCGTCCGCACCGGCCCCGGCGGTGACGCGCTCGACAGCGGCCCGGACCAGCCCGGCGAAGAGCGGGTGCGGCCGGGTGGGCCGCGACTTCAGCTCGGGGTGGGCCTGGGTGGCCACGAGGAAGGGGTGCGTCTCGCGCGGGTACTCGACGTACTCGACGAGCCGGTTGTCGGGCGAGGTGCCGGAGAAGACCAGTCCCGCCTTCTTCTCCAGCTCCGCGCGGTAGGCGTTGTTGACCTCGTAGCGGTGGCGGTGGCGCTCCTCGACCTGCTCCACGCCGCCGTAGACCTCGCGGACGACCGACCCCTCCGCGAGCCGGGCCGGGTAGAGACCCAGCCGCATCGTGCCGCCCATGTCGCCCTCGCCTGCGACGATGTCGAGCTGCTCCGCCATGGTGGAGATCACGGGGCTGGCGGCCGAGCTGTTGAACTCGGTCGAGTCGGCGCCGTCGATCCCGGCGAGGTTGCGCGCGGCCTCGATGACGATGCACTGGAGGCCGAGGCAGAGCCCCAGCAGCGGGACGCGGTTCTCCCGGGCGTAGCGGATCGCCGCGACCTTGCCCTCGACGCCGCGGTCGCCGAACCCGCCGGGGACGCAGACCGCGTCCACGTCGCCGAGCTGTTCGGCCGCCCCTTCGGCTGTCTTGCAGTCGTCGGAGGTGACCCACTTGACCTTGACGCGGGCGCGGTTGGCGAAGCCGCCGGCGCGGATCGCCTCGGTGACCGAGAGGTAGGCGTCGGGCAGGTCGATGTACTTGCCGACCAGGGCGACGGTGACCTCGTGGTCCGGTTCGTGGACCCGGCGCAGCAGGTCGTCCCACTCGGTCCAGCTGACGTCACGGAACGGCAGGTCCAGCCGCCGGACGACATAGGCGTCGAGGCCCTCGCCGTGCAGCACCTTGGGGATGTCGTAGATGGACTTGGCGTCGATGGCCGCGACCACGGCGGCCTCGTCCACGTCGCACATGAGCGAGATCTTGCGCTTGATCGAGACCGGGACCTCCCGGTCGGCGCGCAGCACGATCGCGTCGGGCTGGATGCCGATGTTGCGCAGCGCGGCGACGGAGTGCTGGGTCGGCTTGGTCTTCAGCTCGCCGGAGGGGCCGATGTAGGGGAGCAGCGAGATGTGCACCACGAAGACGTTGTCGCGGCCGACCTCGTGGCGGACCTGGCGTACGGCCTCCAGGAACGGCAGCGACTCGATGTCGCCCACGGTGCCGCCGACCTCGGTGATGACGACGTCGACGTCCTCGGTCGCCATCCGGCGGATGCGGTGCTTGATCTCGTTGGTGATGTGCGGGATGACCTGCACGGTGTCGCCGAGGTACTCGCCGCGCCGCTCCTTGGCGATCACGGTGGAGTAGACCTGGCCGGTGGTGACGTTGGCGCTGCCGTCGAGGTCGACGTCGAGGAAGCGCTCGTAGTGGCCGATGTCGAGGTCGGTCTCGGCGCCGTCGTCGGTGACGAAGACCTCGCCGTGCTGGAACGGGTTCATCGTCCCGGGGTCGACGTTCAGGTACGGGTCGAGCTTCTGCATCGTGACCCGCAGTCCGCGCGCCTTCAGGAGAGCGCCGAGGCTGGAGGCAGTGAGGCCCTTGCCGAGAGAGGAGGCGACTCCTCCGGTGACGAAGATGTGCTTGGTCGTCGGGGTGTTCATCGGCATGCCCAAGAGGTGCTCCCGTGGTCGCGAGGTGGGGTCCGCGACGGTCGCACGCCGTGTCGTTCCCGGGGTCCCGTCGCTGCGGTTCGGGGAATCTGACGTCCTCCGCTCCACGGGCCACCAGAGTATCAGTGACGTCCGGGTGGAGCCGGTGCCCGGCACCGGAGCGGAGTGCGGTGCGCCCCCCTGTGACCGGCGCACTCCTGTCGCCGGTGTCCGCGGGCCGCCCTTCCCTCTCACTTCCGTACGGGGAAAGCGCTTGGGACGCGTAAGCTTCCCCGGACGCTCGCTGGGCATCAGCAAGAACCGCCCCCCAGGAGGGGCGGGACGTACGTTCGACTGGAGGCGCGCAGTGGCCGGGCGCATCGAGGATTACGCACTTATCGGGGACATGCAGACCGCCGCGCTGATCGGGCGGGACGGCTCGGCGGACTGGCTGTGCCTACCCCGTTTCGACTCACACGCGGTGTTCGCGGGTCTTCTGGGGACCGATGACCACGGCTGCTGGCGGCTGGGACCCGCCCCCGCCGAGGGTGCCGAACCGGCGCCGGCGACCCGCCGCCGCTACAAGGGCGACTCCCTCATCCTGGAATCGGAGTGGGACACCCCCCGAGGCACGGTCCGGGTGACCGACTTCATGCCGCCGCGCGACGGCGCACCCCAGCTGGTCCGGATCGTCGAGGGCGTGAGCGGGCGCGTCCCGATGCGGTCCGCGCTGCGGATGCGCTTCTCCTTCGGCTGGGTGGTCCCCTGGGTCCACAAGGTCGACGACCGCCTGGTGGCCGTCGCCGGCCCGGACTCGGTCTGGCTGGACACCGCCACCGAGACCTACGGCGAGGACCTCACCACCTACTCCGACTTCACCGTGGCCCCGGGCGAGCGGGTGGCGATGACCATCAGCTGGCAGCCCTCGCACAAGGAGCCGCCGCCCCGCGCGGAGCCGGAGGAGGCTCTCGCGACCACGGAGGAGTTCTGGCGCGAGTGGGTGACCCACTGCACGTACCACGGTCCCTACCGTGAGGCCGTGGTGCGGTCGCTGATCACCCTCAAGGCGCTCACCTACGCGCCGACCGGCGGCATCGTCGCCGCGCCGACCACCTCCCTCCCGGAGGCCATCGGCGGATCGCGGAACTGGGACTACCGGTTCACCTGGCTGCGCGACGCGGCGATCACGCTCTCCTCGCTGCTGCGCACCGGCTACCGGGAGGAGGCGCAGGCGTGGCGGGAGTGGCTGCTGCGCGCCGTCGCCGGCGACCCGGAGAACCTCCAGATCATGTACGGCATCGCCGGTGAGCGGGAGCTGGGCGAGACCGAACTGGACTGGCTGCCGGGGTACGAGAACTCCAAGCCGGTCCGGGTCGGCAACGGCGCCGCCGGACAGCTCCAGCTCGACGTGTACGGCGAGGTCACCGAGGCGCTCTACCTGGCGCACATGACCGGGCTGGCACGCAACGACCACTCGAACCTGCTGCTCCTCAAGCTCATCGGCTACCTGGAGAAGCACTGGAACGAGCCGGACGAGGGCATCTGGGAGGTCCGCGGACCGCGCCGCCACTTCACCCACTCCAAGGTGATGGCCTGGGTCGCGGTGGACCGGGCGGTCAAGCTGATCGAGTCCGGCGAGGTCGACGGCCCGCTGGACCGCTGGCGGGAGCTGCGGGAGGACATCCACCGCGACGTCTGCGAGAAGGGCTACGACCCGCAGCGCAACACCTTCACGCAGTCCTACGGCTCGCAGGAGCTGGACGCCTCGCTGCTGCTCATCCCGCAGATGGGCTTCCTGCCGCCCGACGACAAGCGCGTCATCGGCACCGTGGAGGCGATCCAGCGGGAGCTGTCGACCCCCGACGGCTTCATCCTGCGCTACCCCGTGGCGGAGGGCGACGAGACCGGTGTCGACGGCCTCATCGGCGAGGAGGGCGCGTTCCTGGCCTGCTCGTTCTGGATGGCGGACGACCTGGCGATGATCGGCCGGGTCGACGAGGCCCGCCGTCTCTTCGAGCGGCTGCTCGCCCTGCGCAACGACCTCGGCCTGCTGGCCGAGGAGTGGGATTCCCACGGGCAGCGCCAGGTCGGGAACTTCCCGCAGGCGTTCAGCCACGTGCCGCTGGTCGACACCGCGTTGCGGCTGACCGCCTCCGGCGCTTACCGGGGCTGACGCTCCCCCGGCTCGCCGGGACCCCGCGGCATCCGGGCCGCCGGGGGCGCCACCACGGCGCCCCCGGCGCCCCTCGGCGTTCCCCTCGCGGGCCGACAGGGCGGCGGCCGACGCGGGTGGGGAGGGTCCACCACGACGGCCCCGGCCGGAGGTGATACCCATCTCGTGGGGGCGCGAGCCGCCCCGGACCTCCCGGAGCCCCACCGCGGGCCGCCGGGCAGCCGAGGAGATGAGGACTGATGACGGACCACGGAACCGACGGACCCTACCTCGCCGCCGACCAGCGGTACGCGGGGATGCACTACCGGCGCAGCGGCGCGAGCGGCCTGCTGCTGCCGGCGGTCTCCCTCGGGCTGTGGCACAACTTCGGTGACGACCGGGGGCTGGAGAACCAGCGCGCCATCCTGCGGAGCGCGTTCGACCACGGGGTCACCCACTTCGACCTGGCCAACAACTACGGTCCGCCGCCCGGTTCGGCCGAGGCGAACTTCGGGAAGCTGCTGCGGCAGGACTTCGCCCCGTACCGCGACGAGCTGGTCCTCTCCACCAAGGCGGGGTACCGGATGCACGCCGGTCCCTACGGCGAGTGGGGCTCCCGCAAGTACCTGATGTCCTCTCTGGACGCCTCGTTGCGCCGCATGGGCGTGGACTACGTCGACGTCTTCTATTCGCACCGCTTCGACCCGCACACTCCGCTGGAGGAGACGATGGGCGCGCTCGCGTCGGCCGTCTCCCAGGGCAAGGCGCTCTACGTCGGTGTCTCCTCCTACAACTCCGAGCAGACCGCGGAGGCCGTGCGGCTCCTGCGCGACATGGGCGTCCGGCCGCTGATCCACCAGCCGTCGTACTCGATGATCAACCGCTGGACCGAGAACGACGGCCTGCTGGACACCCTGGAGGCCGCCGGCATGGGCTGCATCTCCTTCGCGCCGCTCGCTCAGGGGCTGCTGACTGACAAGTACCTCGACGGCGTGCCGGCCGACTCCCGCGCGGCGAAGGGCACGTCGCTGGACGCGGGGCTGCTGACCGAGGAGCTGGTGGGCAGGCTGCGGGGGCTCAACGCGATCGCGGAGCGGCGCGGGCAGAGCCTCGCGCAGATGGCGCTGACCTGGGTGCTGCGCGACCCGCGGATGACCTCGGCGCTGATCGGGGCCTCCAGCGTCCGTCAGCTGGAGCAGAACGTGGCGGCGCTGGACGCCGCGCCGCTGAGCGACGAGGAGCTGGCCGACATCGACGAGCTGGCGGTCTCGACCAGCGGGGTCAACATCTGGGCCAAGCGGAAGTGAGCCGCGGGCGGGGCGGGACCCGCCCCGTCCGCGCTCCTCCCGACCGCGGCCCCGCACCGGCCCGAACCCGGCGGGGTCGGGGCGGGCCCCGCCCCGGGCGGCGTCCTGCCCCGGCGGATCAGGCGAACTCGTCGTAGACGCTCAGGACATGGGCGACAGTGTGATCCTCGGTGGGCCAGGTGTCGGCCCGGCTGCGTCCGGCCGCGGACAGCGCCGCCCTGCGTGCGGGGTCGGCGAGCAACCCGCTGACGGCGTCGGCGAGGGCCCGCGGTTCGGCGGCGGGCACCAGGACCGCGGCGTCCCCGACGAGTCGCGGCATCCCGCCGACCCCGGTCGCCACCAGCGGTACACCGACGCGCAGCGCCTCCTGCGCTGCCAGGCCGCGGCCGTCCCACCCGCCCGCGCTGACGGCGATGTCGGCGGCGGCCAGCAGCCGCCGCCCGTCCCGCCGGTCGCCCAGCAGCCGCACCGGCAGTTGCTCGCGGGTGACCCGTCGTTCCAACTCCGGTCGGAGCGGACCGTCCCCCACCAGCGCGAGGAGGGGCGGCGCGCCCCGGGCGCGCCAGTGCTCGGCCGCGGACAGCAGCGTCTCGTGTCCCTGACCGGGCTCCAGGGTCGCGGTGGCGAGGAGCAACGGGCTCTCGCCCAGTCCGAGTTCGGTCCGCGCGGCAGCGCTGCCGCCGGCGTCGTCGGGCGCCGTGCGCGGGCTCGGGAGCCCGACGGGAGCCAGCCGGGCGTCACGCGCGCCGCGTCGCCGGGCGCGGTCGACGAGTTCGGTGGTGGCGCCCAGCACGACGGAGGAGGCCCGGGCGACCATGGCCTCCGTGGCGTCGCGCAGCGGCGCGGTGGGGCCGTAGGAGTCGCGACGCACGTGCCAGGTGAGGACGAGCGGCACGGGGCGCGCCCTGGTGGCGAGCGCCGCCACCGCACCGGCCCGCAGCCCGTGGGCGTGGACGAGGTCCGCGCGGGCGGCGAGGGTGTGGGCGCGCCAGGCGGCGCGGGCCCGGGAACCGGCGGGGAGTTCCGCGAACCTGGCGCCGACGTCGGCGAACCGGTAGTGGTGCTCCGCCCCGGCCGGGGCGGAGACGGTGACCTTCACCCCCCGGGCGACGAGACCTGCGGCGAGGGACCGGACGTGTTCGCCGGTGCCGGCGCCGCCGCTGCCCAGCAGCTGGAGCACGTGCAGGGGCCTGGGTCCGGGCGACTGTGCGGGGATGCCGCTCACGGCTGGCTGCTCCTGGGCTCGGGCGGTGGGCTGGCGTCCAGGATGCCAGTTCACCCGGTCGGCGTGACCGTCCGCCACCCGCAAGGGTGAGGATGGCGCGAAGCGGTGGCGTCGGTGGCTGTCGGAGTGCACCGGCGCCCGTCGGACACGGGTGACGGAACGCCCGGCCTCGACGGGTTCCGCGCCGGAGCAGCCCCGCGCGCCGCGCTCCGGAACGGCGCGGACGCGCGCCACCGCGCGACGGGAGTGCGGCCCGTACCGCCGCGGGTGTCCCGGGCCGTGGCGTGCGGGCGGTCCCGGGGCGGGGTGACGAGGTGTCGCACCGCCCGGCCGCACCCCCGGCCGGGGGCGGTGGGTTCAGCCGCCTCCGCCCGGGCGGGCGCCGAGCTCGGCCGCGGTCGCCAGCAGTTCCTCCGCGTGGGCGCGCGCGAGGTCGGAGTCCTCCTGCCCCGCGAGCATCCGCGAGAGCTCGCGGACCCGTGCCTCCCCCCGGACGTCCTGCACCCCGCTGCGGGTGACCGACCCGTCGTGGGTCTTCTCCACCACCAGGTGCCGGTCGGCGAAGGCGGCCACCTGCGGGAGGTGGGTGACGACGACGACCTGCGCGTTCTGCGCGAGGCGGGCGAGCCGGCGGCCGACCTCCACCGCGGCCTTGCCGCCGACTCCGGCGTCGACCTCGTCGAAGAGGTAGGTGGGAACGGGGGCCGCCCCCGCGAACACGACCTCGATGGCCAGCATCACGCGGGAGAGCTCACCGCCGGAGGCCCCCTTGGCGACGGGGCGCGGCTGGGAACCCGGGTGGGGCGCGAGGAGGAGTTCGGCCTCGTCGGTGCCGTGGGGGCCGTAGGCGACGTGGACGCCGTCGAGGTCGAGGCCCTCCGCCTCCGCGGCGAGTTCGGTCCGCCGCAGCGCGATCCCGACGCGGGCGTGGGGCATGGCGAGCCCGGCGAGTTCGGCGGTCACCGCGTCGCCGAAGCGGGTGGCGGCCTCGGTGCGGGCCGCCGTGAGGGTGCGGGCGAGGTCGGAGAGCCGGCCGCGGAGTTCCGCGCGCAGGGCGGTCAGTTCCTCGATCCGGTCGTCGTCGCCGTCGAGTTCCGCGAGCCGGTTCTGGGCCTCCTCGGACCAGGCGAGGACGGCGTCGATGTCCTCGCCGTACTTGCGGGTCAGCCCGGTGAGAAGGGCGCGCCGCTCCTCGACCGCGGCAAGCCGCAGCGGGTCCGCGTCGAGGTCGTCGGCGTAGCCGGCGAGGTCCCCGGCCACGTCGGAGAGCAGGATTCCGACCTCGGCGAGCCGGTCGGCGAGGGCCGCGAGCGCCGGGTCGTGCGAGCGGGCGGCCTCCAGCGCGCGGTGCGCGCCCGCCACGAGGGTGGCGGCGTCGATGCCCTCGGGATCGGCCGGGTCGCCCGCGAGGGCGCCGTGCGCGGTGGTGGCCGCGGTGGCGAGCGAGTCGGCGTGGCCGAGGCGACCTGCCTCGGCGGTGAGTTCGGCGTCCTCCCCGGGGAGCGGCTCGACCCCGGCGATCTCCGCCAGGCCGAACCGCAGCAGGTCGGCCTCCTGGGTGCGCTCGCGGGCGCGCTCGGTGAGCTCGTCGAGGGTGGCGGTGACGTCCCGCACACGGCGGTAGGTGGTGGCCCACTCCCGGAGCGCCAGGGTGACGGGCTCCCCGGCGTAGCGGTCCAGCGCCTCGCGCTGCCGCGCGGGGCGGAGCATGCCCTGCTGGTCGTTCTGGCCGTGGACAGCGACGAGGCCGTCACCGAGTTCGGCGAGGAGTCCCGCCGGGGCGGACCGCCCGCCGACGTGGGCTCGGGAACGCCCCTCGGCGGAGACGGTGCGGCTGATCAGCAGGACGTCGTCCTCCAGTTCCGCGCCCGCCTCGGCGGCGCGGAGCGCGGCAGGGGCGTCGGGAGGCAACCGGAGGCGGCCCTCCACCAGGGCGCCGGACGCACCGGCGCGAACCAGTGCGGCGTCGGCCCGGCCACCGAGCAGCAGCCCGAGGCTGGTGACGACCATGGTCTTGCCGGCACCGGTCTCGCCGGTGACGGCGGTGAAGCCGGTGGACAGTTCGACGACTGCGTCGTCGATCACGCCCAGGTCCTTGATCCGCATCTCCTCCAACACGGATACGACCATACGAGGTCCGCGGGGGCGGTGGTGACGCCAGCCCCGTCCCCGTGCTCCCCGGTGGCGGCGGACGACACCGGCGGCGGTGACGTCCCGGGGGCCGGTCGGGCGCGGCGCGGGGTGCGCCGCCGTCCCGGCGCGGCGAGCGGGCGTCCCGGCGCGAAGGCGCCCGCACCAGCGCTTCCCCGGCCGTCGCACGCCCCGAATGCGGCG
>NZ_JAAVJB010000011.1 GCF_012034385.1 Streptomyces spiramenti | reverse complement strand
GGGGGCCACGGCGCGTTCCGTCGAACCCCCGGACCGCGCCGGTGGTTTCCGCACCCCGCTGGTGACTCCGGGGCCCCGGGGCGAAACGGAGAGGCCGCCGCCCCCAGGGGGGGCGACGGCCCGTCACCGGTCTCGACCGCCGGTCGGTCCGGCCAGGTCAGCGGGTCAGCGGTTGCCGGCCCCGGCCGGCTGCTGCTCCTGCCCACCCGCAGTCGGGGTCGCCGCCCGCGGTCCGTCCTCCGCGGGGTCCGCCGGTCCCGTCGCCCCCTCCGCCTCCGTCGGTCCCTCGGCCTCGACCGGCTTCGGCTTCCGCCGTACCGAGGCGTCCCGCACCTCCCGCGAGAACAACCACGGCACGCTGGGCTGGACCAGCGGCTTCATCACGGCCCGGACCGGGGGAGACGCCAGCATCGCGGCCAGCGCCACCGCCGCCAGGACCGCCAGGACCTGCTCCTCGCGGCTGTCGATCCGCTCGAAGATCCCCGTCTCGCGCAGCGGCCGGAGCACCAGCGGATGCAGCAGATAGATGTACATGCCGCCGGCCCCGAGGTAGGTCACCACCGGGATGCGTCGCCGGGGCACCAGGTTGATCAGACACAGACCCAGGACGACACCCCAGGTCAGCAGGGCCGCGCGGAACACCCACGCCCAGGCCAGGCCGAAGGTCTCGACCTGCGAGACGTACGGCGCGGCCAGCGTGGTCCACCCGATCCGCACCTCCTCGCGGACCAGCCACGCCACGACCCCGGAGCCCAGCAGCAGTCCGAGACTCAGCCAGCGGGTCCACCCCCGGCTGAACAGGTCCGCGAAGAGCCCCTGTCGGATCTTCCAACCCAGTACGAAGAAGGGGAAGAGGGCGACCGTCCGCGAGGCCGAGAACTCGGAGCCGAACTCGTTGAAGTAACCGATGGACAACGACGCCAGCACGGTCAGCGTGAACGGGAACCGCAACGCGACGACATACGGCAGCGCCACACGCCACACGATGAGCGAGAGGAGGAACCACAGCGTCCACTTGGGAAGCCCCAGATAGATCTTCCACTCGCCTTCCAGCCATCTCACCTGGAGAGTCTGGAGTGCGGTGAAGAAGACGTACGGCAGCGCGATGGACTCGATTATTCGCCGCGCCTCGCGGAGGTTGAGCGGACCGGCGCTGCTGAAGTAGCCGCACACCATCACGAACACCGGGAGCCGCAGCGCCCAGGTGACCAACCAGAGCCAGAGCGGCCCCTCCATGTCGCGGAGCGGTTCGATCGTGTGCCCCACGACCACCAGCGTCCCGGAGGTGTACCGGACATTGTCCCACCAGGGGTCGCGGGACTTGCTGCGGGCTCTTCTCGTGAAAAGCCCCTTCATGATGCGCGCCACGTAGGCTCCGAAGTCGTTACGAGTCGGTGATGAAATGCCCATCAGGTGTGTCGTCGACCACAGGTGCGGCTCACGCGTGTGGACATCCGGCTGATCATACCGGTAGCCGAAGCGTCGGCAGCTAACGGATTCGTAACCCGCACCGGCCCGTTCGCGTCCCCCGGGAGGCGATACCCGGACCGCAAACTCCCGCGGCCGGTAGGCTGGTTGCACGCTGTGCAGGGCTACCGGAGGTACTTCGTGCGACCCGATGTTTCCGTTGTCGTTCCCGTCTACAATTCCATGCCGTACCTCGTCGAATGCCTCGACTCGGTATTTGCGCAGTCGCTCGGATCGTCGCGTTTCGAGGTGATCGTGGTGGATGACGCCTCCGACGACGGCAGCGAGGATGAGCTGCGACGTCGCGCCGAGGCCCACCCCTCGATGCGGCTCGTGCGCCGTGAGGTCGGATCCGGCGGCCCGAGCGCCCCGCGCAACCAGGGGATGGAACTCGCCACGGGGCGTTACCTCTTCCTCATGGACGCCGACGACATTCTCGGGGAGAAAGCCCTCGAACTCATGGTGGAGGCCGCCGATCGCGACAACTCCGACATGGTGCTCGGAAAGCTTGTCGGGGTGGGGCGGAGCACCTCGGTGAAGGCGTACGGAAAGAGCGGGAAGGTGGACCTCTACACCTCCGAGATCTACCGCGCGCTGAGCCCTCAGAAGCTCTACCGGAGGTCCGTCGTCGTGGACAACGGAATCCGCTTCGACGAATCCCTCTGGTGGGGCGAGGACCAGGTGTTCGTCACCGAGTTCCACCTCGCTTCCGCAGGGACCTCCGTCGTCGGCGACTACGACTGCTATTACCTCCGGCAGCGCGACGACGGCGGCAACATCATGCAGCGCAGTCGCAATGTCGAGGAAGTCGTCCGATACGTCGAGATACTCATGGACCTCGTCGCCGAAGGCGTCGAGGACGAGAACGGCCGCACGCGGCTCCTCGGCCGCCACTTCCGCACCGTCGCCGACGACATGCTCCCGGTCGGCCTCGCCCACCCCGACACCGAGTTCCGCGCGCAGGTCTGGGAACGAGCCGTCGCCCTGTACGAACGCCACTGGACACCCGCCATCCGCGGCGAACTCACCGCCTACGAGAGCCTGCAACTGCGCCTGCTCGCCGACGGCGACATCGAGCGGTCCACCGAGGTGGCCCGCCGCGCGGCCGAAGCCGCCGACGCCCCGCTGCTGTTCGACGCCGGCCGCGCCTACCGCCGCTACCCCTACTTCCGCACCGACGAGCAGGCCCTGCCCGACGAGTACTTCGACGTGACCGACCGCCTCCGGCTCAAGGCGCGCCTGCTCTCCTCCGATTGGGACGGTGGCCGACTGGAGCTCACCGGCGACTGCCGGGTCGCCGGCACCGACCTCGACACCGCCGCGGTCTCCCTCCTGCTGCGGCACCGCCAGGACGACCGCGAGCTCCGACTCCCCGCCCGTCCCGGCGCCGCCGCAGATGCCACTGCCGGCGACGCGGGGGCACCCACCCACTGGGGCGTCACCCTCGACCCCGCCACCGCGGACAACGGCGCGCCGCTGACCCCGGGCGTCTGGGACGCCCGGCTGACCGTCGCCTTCCACGGCCTGGAACGCACCGTCCGACTCCCCGTCCCCTCCGACGCGGCCGGCCTCGCGCAGCCCGCCGGCCGACTCCTCGCAACCCCCGCCGGCGCCACCGGCGTCGTCCCCTATGCGACCAAGACCCGGCGCTACTCCCTGGACGTCGGCGGCACCCACCACCCCGTGACCGCGGGTGCCACCGTCACCGACCTCTCCTGGGACGGCGACCGACTCACCGTCCACGGCGCGGCGTGGCTCACCGAGGTCCCCGCCGAGCTGCTGCGCCTCTCCCTCGCGCTCCGGCCGCGTGAGGCACCCCCCGCACCGTCGGGCGGCTTCGGGGCGCTGCGACGGCTCCTCGGCGGGCGGTCCCCGCAGCCGCCCACGGAGCCGATCGAGCCGACGCTGAGCGATCGGACCGTCGCCGAACCACCCGCCGGTGCCCCGGCCGCTGCCCGACCCCGGGGGTTCACCGCCGAACTCGACCTCGCGGCGAACGGGACCACGGAGACCCTCACCCGGGCCGTGTGGGACCTCTGGCTCACTGTCGAGCAGGGCGGGCAGCGCTGTGACGTCAGGCTCGCCCCCGCCCCCGCGCCCGCATTCGCAGCACCCCCGGAGATCCACCACCGGCCGCGAAACAGCCGCACGGAAATGACGCTCTACACCACGAAGGGCGGTTACCTCGCGCTCGACGGGTCCGGTGAGCACTTCCCGCCGAAGAACTGAACCGCCCGACCCATTCGCTCAGCTGTGCTGAGCGCGCGGTCCGTGGGAACCACACGGCGATTCCCACGGACCGAAACCCTCCACGCCTCGCCGCGACCCGAACGAAAAGCGCCACGCACACGCCGCATTCCCGCCGTCACACCTCCCGGCCGTCGCCCCGCGACCTCCGCGGCGCGGCACACCCCGCCATCGGTGACGCCGGGAGATATCCCCCACACCGACGGGTGCGGGAGTGCCCGTCCGACCCGCCAGGCCGAACCACGCCACGTCGCCCCGCGACAAGTCGACGGCGCACTCGGGAAGAAGACCCGGCACCTGTGGATATGGGGGCGGTGTGAAGCTCTTGGAAGGCCGGTACGCAGAGTGGCCCGAGTTCCCCGGACCGCCGCGACCCGCCCGGAGAATGGAGGTGCCGACCGTCCGGGCCGGCAGGTCCCGAAGGTTACGCTTTGGTGGCACGTGTGCGCCCGCGACGCCCCCCAGCGGTGAACCATCGGGATCCGCAGCACCGCACGCGGCGGTACCGACGCCCGACCAGGACAGGACGAGATGAACGCACCGTTTACCGCCGGAGACCACTCGGGACCCGCTCCGGCTGGTTCCCTCGTCCGTCGATACAACAAGGTGCCACTGCCGGTCCGCCGGATGCTGAACCGCGCCACCCCCGAGGCCGCACGCCGCCGCGCCAAGGGCTGGCTCGCCACCCAGCTCACCCCCGGTGAGCGCCTCCGGCACCGCCGCGCCCGCCACCTGCGTCGGCCCCTGCTCGCCGCGGACCCCTCCGTCCGCGAGTTCCTGCACCGCGGCCGTGTCCTCCTCGGCCGGGAGGTCACCTCCTTCTCCAGCGCCGGCGCCGGCGCCCACAACCTCGACCTCGTGGTCCGCGCCCTCGACCACGCCGGGATCACCTACTTCATGGTCCCCGGCGCCTCCGGCATCCGGCACCAGCTCGGCATCCGCGTCGCCGACCGCGCCGCCTTCCTCGCCGCCATGGACGAAGTGCACGGCTCCCGACCGATCTACGTCGGCCTGCCCCAGCGCTCCGGAGGCGTCACGCAGTTCCAGTTCCGTGTGGACGGCCGCCTCCCCGAGGCCCTGGCCACCGCCGGCGTACTGCGGTTCGGCGAGTTCCTCATCGGGCCCCGCAACCAACTGCTCGCCCACACCCGGTCCGGCTGCGACGTCGAGTTCTGGGCCGACGGAGCCGAACTCCTCGCCGCCGGCGACCCGGAGGAGCAGCTCCCCAAGGGGCTGCCCGAGGACGTCCTCGCCGAATCGCTGATCGCCCCGCGCCGCAACGCCGTCTCGGACTTCCTGCCCCGCGGCGAGCAGGTCCCCGCGCTGCTCACCGTCCGCGAGCGGGACTACCCCACCTACCAGTCCTTCACCCTGCCCCGGGTCAACGAGGTCCAGTTCCCCGTCGACATCGTCTACACCTGGGTCGACGGCGACGACCCCGCCTGGCAGGCCCGGCGCGACGAGCACCGCCCGGGCGTCCGCAAGGACCCCGGCTCCGAGTCGTCCCGCTTCGTCAGCCACGACGAACTCCGGTACTCGCTGCGCTCACTGGAGATGTACGCCGGGTTCGTCCGCCACATCTACCTCGTCACCGACCGCCAGGTCCCCGAGTGGCTCGACACCGACGCCCCCGGCCTGACTGTCGTCGACCACAGCGACATCTTCCGCGACCCCGGCGTGCTGCCCGTCTTCAACTCCCACGCCATCGAGACCCAGCTCCACCACATCGAGGGCCTCTCCGAGCACTACGTCTACTTCAACGACGACGTCATGCTGGGCCGTCCCATCGGTCCCGACCAGTTCTTCCACGCCAACGGCCTCGCCCAGGTGCCGTTCTCCTCCGCCCAGTTCGGCCTCGGTGAACCGCACCCCCTGGAGGCCGCCCCGAGCGCCGCCGGCCGCAACGTGCGCCGCCTCATCTGGGAGACCCACAAGCGCAACATCACCCAGAAGTTCATGCACGTCGCCCACCCCCAGCTGAAGTCGGTCATGACCGAGCTGGAGGAGCTGTTCCCGGACGAGTTCGAGCGCACCGCCGCCTCACGGTTCCGCTCCGTCACCGACATCGCCCCCGGCGCCTCCCTCCACCACCACCAGGCGCTGCTGACCGGCCGGGCCGTCCCCGGCCGCTACCGCCTCTGCTACGTCGACATCAGCCGCCCCGAGGAAGCCGAGATCAGGCTCGGTCGGCTGCTCGCCGAACGTGGCCACGACTTCATCTGCCTCAACGACGTGGCCACCGCCGACGAGGACCGCGAACAGGTCGGGCGGCTGCTGAACCGGTTCCTCGACGAGTACTTCCCGTTCCCCAGCAGCTTCGAGAAGCGCTGACCGACCGCTGCCCGCCTCCCCGCGACCGGGCGCCGAGGCGGGCGCACGTCCGTGTCACCACCGGGCCGCGCCACAGCCGCGTCCGCCGCGCCCGCGCCCCGTTCCCCTACGGGCCCCGGCGCCGGGTGTACGTTGCTGCCCGGGCGCCGCTCACGGCCACACTGCGGCGCTGCGCCGCCCACCGGGCGGCGGCCGGGGCCCGGGTGCCGAAGTCAGCGTGAGGAGTGGGTGGACGTGAGCTGGATGATCACCGGTGGTGCCGGGTACATCGGGGCCCATGTGGTGCGCGCCATGCGCGCCGCCGGGCAGTCCGTCGTCGTCTACGACGACCTCTCCACCGGCGACGCCGCACGGCTGCCCGACGGCGTGCCGCTCGTCACCGCCAGCGTCCTCGACCGGGCCCGGCTGGACGCCGCCCTCGCCGAGCACCGGGTCCGCGGCGTGGTGCACATCGCCGCCAAGAAGCAGGTCGGTGAGTCCGTCGAGCGCCCCCTGCTCTACTACCGGGAGAACGTCACCGGTCTGCAGACGCTGCTCGGCGCGATGGTCGACGCCGGCACCGAGCGGCTGGTGTTCTCCTCCTCGGCCGCGGTCTACGGCATGCCCGACGTGGAGACCGTCACCGAGGACACCCCCTGCGCGCCGATGAGCCCGTACGGCGAGACCAAACTGGCGGGGGAGTGGCTGGTGCGCGCCGCGGCACGGGCGCACGGCCTGCGCGTCGCCTCGCTGCGGTACTTCAACGTCGCCGGCGCCGCCACCCCCGAACTCGGCGACCCGGGCGCCTACAACCTGGTTCCGATGGTCCTGGAGCGGATCGAGGCCGGGCTGCCCCCACTGGTCTTCGGTGACGACTACCCCACCGAGGACGGCACCTGCGTGCGGGACTACATCCACGTCTCGGACATCGCCGACGCGCACCTCGCCGCCGCCGAACACCTCGAAACCGCGCCCGCCGCGACCGAACTCACCCTCAACATCGGGCGCGGTGAAGGGGTGTCGGTCCGCGAGATGATCGACCGGCTGCTGGCCGCCACCGGACGCACCGACCTCCACCCCGAGACCGTGGAACGCCGCCCGGGGGACCCCGCACGCATCGTCGCCTCCGCCGACCGCATCCGCGCCGAACTCGGCTGGAGCGCCGCCCACGACGTCGACCAGATGATCACCTCCGCCGTGGCGGGCCGGCGGCACACCCACGGCTGACCACCCTCCGGGACCCGGCTGCCGGTGGCCCGGCCCGTGGTGCGTCCCGCCGCGGCCTCCCCGGCGCGGTGCCGCACGCTCCCGGCGGACCGTCGCCCGACGAGCCGTACACGCGAGGGGTCTCCACTGCCCTCAACCGCTCCGGCTATGCGTGGAATTGTCGTTCCGACACCTGACCGTAACAAAGATGATCACTGTCAGGGCTTCTCTCTGTGTGCTGTTCGTGCAGAGAATGCGAGGTCGATGTGAGGGGTGAAGCGGAGATGCCGCCACAGAACGCCGGGGTGGCCACCGCCACACCCGCGGCGCCCGCCGGGGGCGCCACCGAGAAGGCCGCCCGCGGCAGCACGGGAACCACCGGGGAGACCGCCGGCGATCCGTCCCGCGCCACAGCACGTCCCGCGCCCGAAACCGCCACGCTCCTCGGCGCACGCGTCGCCGGCGTGGCGCGGGACGGTGACGCCGCCCTCCTCACCTTCGATCCCGACGAAGGACCGGCGCTGCGCCTGCTGCTCCCCGCCGTGTTCCGCCTCGCGCGGGGCGAGCGCACCCTGCTCGCAGACTCGGACCTCACCGCGCCCCGCGAACACCAGCCGGCCGGCCCCTTCGAGGAGTGCGAGACCCGGTACGACGCCCGCGCCCTCGCGCTGAACGCCGTGCTCTCCGCGGTCCGACCCGTCGTCCGCGAGGTCACCGTGCTTGCGGACGGGGGGCTCCGCGTCGCGTGGGGGACCTCCTTCCACCTGGAGGTCCCGGGACCGCCGGCCTCCACCGTCACCGCCTGGCGCCTCGCCGACCTGGCCTGACGGGCTGCGTCGCAGCGAAGCCGCCCGCCGGGGGACGGACCACGCTGTCCGTCCCCCGGCGGCGCGCGCCCGCGAACCCGTCCACCCGTCCCGGGAGAACCCGCCGGGACGGCGCCGCCGACCTCGGGTGTCCGCGGTACGAGGACCCCGGGGCCCCCGCCGCACCGTGCCGTAGATTGAGCCGGGCCGATCGGGAACCGGACGGCGAACGGACGGGACAGGGGCGCGGCAGCAGTGACAGCGGCACGGCAGGACGTGGCGGACGCCCGCAGGATCGTGGTGAAGATCGGCTCTTCGTCGCTGACCACCGCGGCCGGCGGCCTCGACGCCGACCGGGTCGACGCGCTCGTCGACGTCCTCGCCAGATACCCGGAACGGGAGATCGTCCTCGTCTCCTCCGGCGCCATCGCCGCCGGCCTCGCGCCTCTGGGCTTCACCCGCCGCCCCACCGACCTCGCCCGCCAGCAGGCCGCCGCCAGCGTCGGCCAGGGCCTGCTCCTCGCCCGCTACACCGCCTCCTTCGCCCGGCACGGCCGACGCGTGGGCCAGGTCCTGCTGACCACCTACGACACCAGCCACCGCGTCCACTACCGCAACGCCTACCGGACGCTGGAGCAGCTCCTCACCATGGGGGCGGTGCCCGTCGTCAACGAGAACGACACCGTCGCCACCGACGAGATCCGGTTCGGCGACAACGACCGGCTCGCCGCCCTCGTGGCGCACCTCGTCCGCGCCGACCTGCTCGTCCTCCTCTCCGACATCGACGGCCTCTACGACGGGGACCCCCGCCGCCCCGGCGCCCGGCGCATCGGCGAAGTGACCGGCCCGGCGGACCTCGCAGGCGTCGAGATCGGCTCCGCCGGCAGCGCCGGTGTGGGCACCGGTGGCATGGTCACCAAGGTGGAGGCCGCCGGGATCGCCACCGGAGGCGGCATCCCGGTCGTGCTCACCTCCGCGGTCCACGCCGCCGACGCCCTCTCCGGCGCGCTCACCGGGACCCTGTTCCGCGCCACCGGCCGCCGTTCCGCCGGCAGGCTGCTCTGGCTGGCCCACGCCTCCGTGCCGCGCGGCGGCGTGACCCTGGACCCCGGGGCCGTCGAAGCCATCACCGAACGGGGCAGTTCGCTGCTCCCGGCCGGTATCACCGCGGTCGACGGCGACTTCTCGGCCGGCGAGCCGATTCTCCTCCGCGACGAGGCCGGACGGACGGTCGCCCGCGGTCTCGTCAACTTCGACGCCCGCGAGATCCCCCGACTGATCGGACGTTCGACGCGTGACCTCGCCCGGGAACTCGGTCCGGACTACGAGCGCGAGGTCGTCCACCGCGACGACCTGGTGCTCACCCGGGCCTGAAGGGTCTTGTGCCGTGGTGTGTGATGCTTTGTCGCCGGTCGCGCCTCCGGGCCCGAGACCGCACGGTGGCGCCGGTCCGTGCGCCGCGTGCGCCGGAGGACACAGCCCGGGATCGGCCAATGTCGGCGCCATCCGCCGGAGGTTCCGGCAAACGGCCCGCACGACCGCCCGGGACCTGGCAGCTTGGAGCCTGGCCGCCCGGTGCAGGAGACGGGGCAGCGCCGCCACGGCGGGCGCCGGGGCCCACCAGACGAGTTCCAGTTCGGGAGGCTGCCGGTGAGACGACTGGCCAGCGTCGAAGGAGGCAAGGGACCCGCCGCCGGTCCGACCGACGACGACGGGGAGGAGCAGCCGGAGTCCCGCCTCTGGCACGTGACCCTCAGCGTCTCCGGCGACCCCGCGCCACCGGGGGACGTCCGGCGCGCCCTCGAACAGCTGGCGCACGACCACCCCTTCCTCCTGACCAGCCGGTACGCCGCCGATCACGCGGAGATCCGCTACTGGGAGGAGGCGCTGGACCTGCGGGACGCAGCCGCCGTCGCCCTGCGGCTGTGGGGCGAGCACCGCCGCACCGCGCAGTTGCCGCCGTGGGAGATCGTCGGCCTGGAGGTCATCGGCCGCGATACCTACCACCAACGGCTCGCCGAGGGCCACGGCCCTGCACCGGCCTCACCCGTCGGCGTGCACCCCTTCTGACGTGCGGCGCGTCCGCCCGGGCCGTGACCCGCACGGCAGCGTACGCCCGCTGGACGCCCCCAGACGCCGACCGCCGCCCGGCATCTGGACGCGCCCCGCTGTCGGCCGCCGCCCGGCATGCGGACCGGGGCGGGCGCTCCGCCCGGCAGAGCTAACCTTGGCGGGCATGAGCCCCGCAGCCGAATCAGCCCAGCTCCGCGCCGACGCCACCGCCGCCGGGACCACCGACCCCGCGCCGGCCCCGACCGCCGCCGACTCCCCGGTGCGGGCCACCGCCCGCCGCGCGCGGACCGCGGCCACCGAGCTCGCGCCACTGCCGCGCACCGCCCGCGACACGGCGCTCCTGGCCATCGCGGACGCCCTGGAGGCCCGCGTGGACGAGATCGTCGCGGCCAACGCCGAGGACGTCTCCCGTGCCCGAGAGGCCGGTACCTCGGAGTCGATCGTGGACCGGCTCACCCTCACACCGGCCCGGGTCGCGGCCATCGCGTCCGACGTCCGGGACGTCGTCGCGCTCCCCGACCCCGTCGGGGAGGTCGTCCGTGGCGGCACCCTGCCCAACGGGCTCGACCTGCGGCAGGTGCGCGTGCCCCTCGGCGTCGTCGGCATCATCTACGAGGCGCGCCCCAACGTCACGGTGGACGCCGCCGCGCTCTGTCTGAAGTCCGGGAACGCCGTACTCCTCCGGGGCTCCTCCTCCGCGCACCGCTCCAACACCGCGCTGGTCGCGGTCCTGCGCGACGCCGTCGCCGGGTCCGGTCTGCCGGCCGACGCCGTCCAGCTCGTCCCCGGGGAGAGCCGGGACTCCGTGCACGAGCTGATGCGCGCCCGCGGGCTGGTGGACGTGCTCATCCCGCGCGGCGGTGCCGCCCTGATCCGCACCGTGGTGGAGAACTCCTCGGTGCCCGTGATCGAGACCGGCGTCGGCAACTGCCACATCTACGTCGACGAACGGGCCGACATCGACCGGGCCGTCGACATCGTCGTCACCGCGAAGGCGCAGCGTCCCAGCGTCTGCAACTCGGTCGAGACGGTGCTCGTCCACCGCGGTGTCGCCGACGCCCTCCTGCCGAAGCTGCTCGCCGCCCTGACCGAGGCCGGCGTCACCGTGCACGGTGACGCCGACTGGCAGCGGGCCGGCGCCACCGCCGGCGTCACGGTGCCCGAGGCCACCGACGAGGACTGGGCGACCGAGTACCTCGGGCTCCACATCGCCGCTGCTGTCGTCCCCGACCTCGACGCCGCCGTCGGACACATCCGCCGCTGGAGTTCCGGGCACACCGAGGCCATCCTCACCGCCGACACCGCCGCGGCCCGCCGCTTCGTCTCGCTCGTGGACTCCGCCGCCGTGATGGTCAACGCCTCGACCCGGTTCACCGACGGCGGTCAGTTCGGATTCGGGGCCGAGATCGGCATCTCCACCCAGAAGCTCCACGCCCGTGGGCCGATGGGCCTGCCGGAGCTCACGTCCACCAAGTACGTGGTGACCGGGGACGGTCACACGCGTGGGTGATTTTCCGCCGAGCCCCCCGTTCGGCGCCCGCACGTCCTAGGCTGGTCCCGTGCCGGACGACGTGGGGGGCCCGCCGTACCCGGACGGGGAAGGGCCCGAGAGCCGTGACCGCGGGGCAGCCGACGAGGCGTTCGCCGACGTGGTCTTCGACGATGCCTTCGTGGAGGCCGCGCGGATCCATGAACCCTCGGCGCGGGAGCGCCTGCTGTACGCCGGACGCGATCCGGCGGCCGACCCCGACGACGGCGACCAGCCGCCGGGCACCCTGACGGGCGGGTACCCGCCGGGTGCCTCGCCCGGCCCGGACGTGACCGGCGTCGCCGGACCCTCGGTGCCGTCGGGGCTCTGGAGCGCCCCCGTTGGTCGCCGCAGAGGGGTGGGCGCCCCGACGACCCGCGGGTCCGGCTCCTCTCCCACGGCCGGTGCCACCGCCCGACGTGAGACGCCGACCCCCGCGCGAGGACGCGCGCCCGGTGGCCGGCCGGGCAGTGGCCCCGGTGGCGGTTGGGCCGCCGGTACGGCCGGGCGCGGCCCCGGCCGGTGGCAACGCCCGATGGCCTGCGTGCTGGCGATGGTGATGGGCCTCAGCGTCGTCGCGTTCGCGCTGATCGCCGTGCAGCGGTCCGGTTCGGCGCAGCGCGTCGACCCGCCGGTGACACCCCCGGTCAGCGACCCGGGCGACGACGGCGCCGACCTGGGCGGACCGGGCGACACCACCCGGACCACCGGCAGCTCGACACTCCAGGGCGGCGACTCCGGCTCCCGCCCGGTCCACGGGGCGGAGGACACCGGCCCGCTCCCCGCCAACTCGCAGGAGGTCGCCCCGGGCGCCGGTGCCGACGGCGTGGCAGGGCCCGACGCCGTTGCCGGACCGGCCGGGGCCGGCTGAGGCCCCTTCCCGGGTGCACCGCGGCACGTGCGGGCACCGTTGCGTCCCATGCGTTGGGCGGGCCCGTTCGGACGGGGCCGCCGCCGGCGCGCCCCGGGCGGCCGGTGTCGAGCCCCTCGCCGCGGAGCGAGAGCCCGGACCGGACGGCCGCTGTGCAGCCTCGCGGCGGCCCGGCCGCTCGGCCGCCCGTCCCTGCCGTGGCCGCCCCTCCCTGCCCTTGGCGGCCCGCGCCTCCCCGGACGGGAGCCCGGTGCCCTCCTCGTTCCGCCGGTGGACTTCCCGTTCCGTCGGTGGGAGCCGCCGGGCGGTCGTGCGGCGACGGCCGGGCGCGTCCGGAGCCCCGGCCCCCGTCGGAAGCCCGCCCTCCGTCGGAAGCCCGCCCTCCGTCGGCAGTCCAGCCCGGCCCGGCTCGCCCTCGGCGGGCCCGCTCCGCGGGGAGATCCGCCTCGGACGGCGGAGTCCCTGCCCCTGACGGGCCAACGCGGGCCGCGCGGTCGGACTCCGGCGCGTTCTCCTGGCCGGAAAGCGCACCGGCGTGTCCGGTTCGTGCCGCGTGCGCCACCCGGTCGTGCTCCGACGAGCGACGGGACTGTCACCGGAGCGCCGCTCGCCCTACTCTGAAACGGTGACGGCAGGGCGTTCGGACCCTCCAGGAGGGGCCGCCGGGGAGGTCCCCGACCACGGGGACGACGAGTTCCGTGCGACCGTCTTCGACGAGTCGTTCGTCCGTGCTGCCTCCCTCCAGGAGCACAGCGCCGCGCAGCGGTTGGAACCGGGCACCTTCCCCGTGCGCCCGCGGGTCACGGAACCGTCGGCGCCCGCCCGCGCGGGCGGGCTGCTGCCCCGCAACGGCCTCGCGGTGGCGGCCGTACTGGTCACCGCCGTTCTCATCGCCGTCTTCCTCGGCAACAGCGGACTCCGCCCCGCGGCCCGCCCGGGACCGGACATCGTGCCCGCCGGCAGCCTGCTGCCGCTCGCGCCCCACGGCGCCGTCCCCTCCGTGGCCACGGCGGACCCCTACGCCGACACGGCCGCAGACGACTTCGGCACCGAACTGGTGCTGCCCGAGGCCCGGTCGGTCGGCGACTGGGACCGAGACCAGGTGATCGACGCCTTGGTTCTCGCCCGCCGCTACGTGACGGCCAGCAGCCTCACCCCCGACGTGCTGGTCGGCGGCGCCGTCGCGCCGGTGCGCGCGCTGCTCACCCCCTTCCAGCAGCACCGCCTGGACCGCGCGCTGCGCAGTGGCCCCGGACCGGTCCGCGCCTCCACCTTCCTGGTCCGGTTCGAACCGGGAACGGTCGAACTGACCGACGACGGCACCCGGGTCGAAGGGGCGTTCGCCGTCGAGCAGACGCAGGGACGGCTGAGCATCTCCGCGCGGCACCGCTTCGCCTACGCGCTCGTCCCCACCGGCGATCCCCTCGCCGCCCCGTCGCTCTTCCTCCTCCAGCGGGAAGTGGTCCTCAGCTTCGGTGAGGAAGAGCTGAGAACCGGCCAGGTGGCCCTGGAGAGCGCCACCACGACCGCAGGGCCGCTCGACTGCGCCGATCCCGCCGATGCCACCGCCCTTCGACCGCTCCTCGCCGGCCAGCGAGTCGCGGCCACTGCGGACGGCCCGACGGGCGGCGCGGGCCCGCCCGCCGCTGACGGCGACGAGCCGCCGCGGACGGGTGCGGCACCGAGCGGCGACGCTCCGCGGGAGGAGGACGGGCCGCTCCGGGCCCGTGCCGGCGACGGCGACACCCGGGCGTCGACCACGGGCGACGGGGAGCCGGTGGCCCGCGGCGGGCTCGACCCCCTGGAGCTGCCCGCTACCGGGTCGCCGCTGTGCGGCACCCTCGCCGGGAGCTGACCGGCCGTCAGCGGTGCACGACGCCCACCCGCCGACCGCGCCCACCGAGTCCGAAGGCTCCGCCCGGGCGGTCGGTGCGGTCACGGCGCGTACGGACCGCCGGCCATCCGCCGGCGTCCCGTGCCTCGGCCCCGACGCCCGGCGAACCCGAGCCGCCCGACGCCCGCAGTGGACCGGCGCGTGCCGCCGTCGCTCACCCTGCCGGGTGCGGCGCCCGCGCGGCGGAGCGAGGCGCGCGCCCGCGTGCCGGGGTCAGGCCCCCGAACCGGAGCCGGGGCCGCCCCCACCCGGCTGTTCACCGCCGGGGCGCGGATCGCCGTTCCGGCCGCCGTCGCCCGCGCCGTCGCCGCCTCCGGCGTCGCCGGGGCGCGGCCGACCGGTCCCTCTCGCGAAGTCGCGCAGCTTGCCCCCGAACTCACCGGCGCCGGACGCCACGTCGTTGACGAGCCGCATCAACGGATCCTTGCTGTTGCGGACGGCGCCGGCGTAGTGCGCGGCCGACTCCTTCACCGAGTCCGTGATGCGGGACTCCGGGTCGTCGTCGCGACGCGGGTAGTGCCCGTGCGACAGCCGCTGGTAGTCGCGGGTACGAGCCCAGCGGTTCAGCTCCGCCGCACGTACGGCGGCGAACGGGTGGGTCCGGGGCAGCACGGTGAGGATCTTCAGGACCGAGTCGCGCACATCTCCGCCGGCCTCGTACTCCTCGGCCTGCTTGAGGAAGGCGTCCACGTTCATGTGGTGCAGGTTGTTGCCGCCGGCCAGCTTCATCAGCCCGCGCAGCGAAGCGTCCAGGTCCTGGCCCACCAGCAGCCCCGCCCGGTCCGCGGAGAGCTCCGACTTGCGGAACCACTCACGCAGCGCCGAGACGATGGCCATGATCGCTATGTTGCCCAGCGGGATCCAAGCGACCCGGACCGCCATGCTGGTGAGGAACAGCAGGATGGTGCGGTACACGGCGTGGCCCGACAGGGCGTGGCCGACCTCGTGTCCTATGACAGCCCGCATCTCCTCCTCGTCCAGCAGCTCGACGAGACCGGTGGTCACCACGATGATCGGCTGGTCCAGCCCGATGCACATCGCGTTGGGCCGCGGGTCCTGCGTGACGTAGAACGGCGGGACCCGCTCCAGGTCCAGGATCTCGCAGGCGTCGACCATCATGTGGTGCAGGTGCACGAACTGGTTCTCGTCCACCCGGACCGAGTCGGAGAGGAACAGCAGCCGCAGGCTGCGTTCCGGGATCATCCCGCTGAGGACCTTGAAGACCGTCTCGAATCCGGTCAGTTTCCGCAGGGAGACGAGAGCGGGCCGGTCCGCCGGATGCTCGTAGGCCCGGGAGGAGATACCGGGGTAGCGGCGGCGGACCCTCGCCGTGTCGTCGGCGGGGCCGTCGCCGTTCGAGGGCCCCGCCGGGCCGCTGCCGCCGGTCCCCTCGCCCTGGCCCTTGTCGTCCACGCCGCCCCCTGTGGGTTCCTGCTCGCTCATCGGGTCCCCCTCGTTCGTCCGTCACGCCCACTGCACCCCATCCGCAGCGGTGGGGGCAAGAGGTCGCCGAGATCGGCTGCGCTTACGATGACCCTACGTTCCTGGCCACCCTCATCCCGATTGGTCGTCGCATGATCCTCAGCAGTGCCGTCGTCGCCGCCACCACCCTCGCGGAAGGTGACGGCGCGAACAGCTCGCTCAACCCGTACATGGTCGGTGGGCTCGTCCTCGTCGCGCTCCTCGTGCTGCTGTTCATCACCATGCTGCTCAACCGGGACCGCTGAAACCCGTCGGGAACGGCTAGGGTCTGCGCATGGGAGAGCACACGGACCACATAGCGTCGGTGCACCGTAGGCGCCGGCTCGGGGTGATGGGCGGAACCTTCGATCCCATCCACCACGGCCACCTGGTCGCCGCCAGCGAGGTGGCGTCGCGCTTCCACCTCGACGAGGTGGTGTTCGTCCCGACCGGTCAGCCGTGGCAGAAGAGCCACCGCGATGTGACACCGCCCGAGGACCGCTACCTGATGACGGTCATCGCGACTGCGTCCAACCCGCAGTTCTCGGTGAGCCGTGCCGACATCGACCGCCCGGGCCAGACCTACACCACCGACACACTCCGGGAGCTGCGCCAGCAGCACCCGGACGCGGACCTCTTCTTCATCACCGGTGCCGACGCTCTGGGCCAGATCCTGACATGGCGTGACGCGGGCGAACTCTTCGCCCTGGCGCACTTCATCGGCGTCACCCGGCCCGGGCACCCCCTCACCGACCCGGGACTTCCCGACGGCGGGGTCTCCCTCGTGGAGGTGCCCGCTCTCGCCATCTCCTCCACCGACTGCCGTGACCGTGTCGCCGCCGGCGAACCGGTCTGGTACCTGGTGCCCGACGGAGTGGTGCGCTACATCAACAAGCGTGAGCTCTACCGGACCCCGCCGGTCCAGACGAGCTGACCCGGCCGCGAGGGCGAGAGGGCGAAGCGGTGAACGACCGACAGCACCCGTACGGCGAGGTGTACGGCTACGACGAGTACGGGCGCCCGCTGTACCGGCAGCCCGACGGAGCCGGGTACGACTACGGTTCCTACGCCGCCCAAGGGCAGTCGGAGCCCCCCGCGGCTCCCGGTGACCCCACCGGACACCACGGGGGCGCACAACAGCCGCCGCACGCCGGACAGAACCCCTACGCGACCGACGGCACGGGATACGGCAGCCCGGGGGAGGGGTACGACGATCCCGGGGCCTACGGCGCGCCGCAGCCGGGTCACGCCGGCTACGGGACATCCGCCGACGGTCCCGGCGGCTACGGCGGGCACGCGGACACCTTCGGGCCGCCGCAGGACCAGGGGTACTACCAGCAGGCGGGCGGCTACGACCCCGCCCGGTACACCACCGGTCACACCGACCCGACCGGCGGCTACGGCCCGCCACAGGGCTACGAGGACGCCGCCCGCCACCCGGGCACCGTGCAGGCACCCGGGCAGGACGGCGGAGCCCACCGCTCGGGCGGCCCGGCCGTGCCCGAGCAGTACGACTACGGGCGGGCCACGGGCCGGACCCACGCGGGAGACTCCCCGGGGGCCGGCCGCGAGACCCCCGTCGCCGACCCGGACGCGGTGCGCGGCGAGCCGGCACCCGCCGGCGGTACCGCCGAGCAGCCGGCGGTCGACGCACCCGCCGGATCCGTCCCCGGCCCCCGGACCGCCGCGCCCGACAAGGGCCGCCGCCGCGGCCGGCCGCAGGACGACCCGGCGGGGGACGAGAGCAACGAGTTCGCCTTCGTGGAGGAGAACGACGACGACTCCGAAGAAGTCATCGACTGGCTCAAGTTCACCGAGAGCCGCACGGAGCGCCGGGAGGAGACCAAACGCCGCGGACGCAGCCGCCGCAACCTTCTGGTGATCGGCCTTGTCCTCGCGGTCATCGGGGGCGCCGGATTCCTGTGGGCCACCGACCGCGTGCCGTTCCTCACGGGCCCGGCAGCCGAGGAGGGCGCCGCCGACATCGCCGAGTCCCGGGACGTCATCATCCTCCACCTGCGGGAGACCGGGGGCGAGACCACGTCCACCGTGCTGCTCGTCGCCAACGAGACCACCGGTGAGGCGACCACCCTCCTGCTGCCCAACGCGCTCTCGGTCTCACCCGACGCGGGGACCACCACTCTCGGGCAGGCCGTGCTGGACGAAGGCGCAGCCTCCGTCCGTGACGCGGTCGGCGCGCTGCTGGGAGCGGACATCAAGGGGACCTGGCGGCTCGACACCCCCTACCTGGAGAACCTCGTCGACCTCGTCGGCGGTGTCCCGGTGGACTCGCCCACGCCCGTGCCCGCCGACGCCGAGGAACCGACGGTGGGGGAGGGCGAGCAGACCCTCGACGGCCGCAGCGCCGTCACCTACGCGGTCCACCGGGCGGACGAGGAGCCCCAGGACGCCCAGCTCCAGCGATTCGGGCAGATCATGGCCGGTGTGCTGCAGAAACTGCCCAGCGGTGAGCACGGCGCCCGGCAGGTCGTGGAGAACCTCGCCCAGATCGCCGACCCCTCGCTGTCGGAAGGCGAACTCGGCGCCAGCCTCGCGCAGCTCGCGGAGATGGCGCAGGCCGGCGACCACACGGCGACCCTCCTTGTCGTGGAGGAGGACGGAACCATCAGCGACGAGGTCGCCGACGCCGTCGTATCCACCGTGCTGGGCGGCTCCGTCAGCAACGCGGACATCTCCGACAGCCCGCGGGTCGCCCTTCGGGACGCGGCCGGTGGCGACGGAGCGGGCGAGAGCGCGACGGTCAAGCTCGTCAACGGCGGCTGGGTCATCGTCGACACGAAGGCCGCCGACCCGGTGGAGCAGAGCGAGGTCCGCTACGGCTCGGAAGCCGCTGCCGAGGCCGCCCTGGAGGTGGCACGCACCCTGGGCATCCCCGAGGATCAGGTCGGCGAGGCGGACACACCCGGCAACGCGGACGTGCTGGTCATCATCGGTGAGGACTTCACCGGCTGACCCCGAGTCGCGACCCGGTCACGGGCGAGACGGGTGCGGGCGGTGCCTCCGGGCGCCTGGGCACGGAGGCCGCGGCCCGCCGCCGACGCCCACTGCGCCGTCGTGGCCTCCGGCCGGCCGACGTGCGTGGTGGGTTCCGGCCGGGCCCGAACGGGCCCGGGGCGCCGGTCGGGCCGACCGCTGCCCGCGGTCCTGGCGCGCAGGGACGTCGGTCGCATCACCTCTTCTCTCCCGGCCGGGCGGCCGAACACGCTGCCTGATCCCGCTGGGAGCACGTCGGGGCTGTGCCGTCGATGCCGCGGCCACAGGCGCTGTGCCCTCGGCGCGGTGGCCCGGGACGGCCCGTACCGACCGGAGCGGCCGGTACGGGCCCGGGAGGGCATGAGACCCTGGATCGGTATCCGACCAACCGTGGAGACTGCTGACCCGTGACCGCCACCGACCACGCCACCGAGCTGATCTCCGTCGCCGCCCAAGCGGCAGCGGACAAGCTGGCGCACGACATCATCGCCTACGACGTCAGTGACGTCCTGGCGATCACCGACGCCTTCCTGCTGGCGTCCGCCCCCAACGACCGACAGGTCAAGTCGATCATCGACGGCATCGAGCAGCAGCTCCAGGAGCAGCTCGGTGTGAAGCCCCTGCGGCGGGAGGGGGAGCGCGAGGGCCGCTGGGTACTGCTCGACTACTCCGACATCGTCGTGCACGTGCAGCACTCCGAGGAGCGGGTCTTCTACGCCCTCGAACGGCTGTGGAAGGACTGCCCCGAGCTGCCGCTGCCGGCGGACGCCATCGCCACCCGAGGTCGGGGGGCCGATGCAGAGAAGGCCGCGGCAACCGCCGAGGACGACGAGGCGCGGCCGGGCGGTGAGCTGAGCTGAGCAGCGAACCCGGCGGCCGTCGCGTCGTCCTCTGGCGCCACGGCCAGACCGCGTGGAACCTCGAGCGCCGATTCCAGGGCACCACGGACATCGCGCTGACGGCGGAAGGCGTGGCACAGGCCAGACGCGCCGCGGCCATCCTGGCGCGGCTCGGGCCCGACGCCGTCATCGCCTCGGACCTGTGCCGCGCAGCCGACACCGCCGCCGAGCTGGCGGCCGTCACCGGCCTGGAGGTCACCCATGACCAGGCGCTCCGTGAGACCTACGCCGGCGTGTGGCAGGGGCTGACGCACGAGGAGATCCTCGCGAAGCACGGCGAGCAGTACGCCGCCTGGAGGCGCGGGGAGCCGGTTCGGCGCGGCGGTGGTGAGCTGGAGACCGAAGTGGCCGACCGCGCTGCGCCGGCTGTGGACCGCGCGGTGTCCGGTCTGCCGGAGAACGGCACTCTGATCGTCGTCAGCCACGGTGGGACCATCCGCACCACGATCGGCCGGATGATCGGTCTCGCCCCCCACAGCTGGGAAGCTCTCGGCGGCCTCGCCAACTGCAGCTGGTCGGTGCTCGGCGAGCACGGGCGCGGATGGCGGTTGCTGGAGCACAATGCCGGCAGCCTTCCCGAACCCGTCATCGGCGACGACACCTGACGGCCGGTGGGCCGTCGCCGGACCCGGCGGCACGGCAGCCGCCGGCGCGGCGAGCCGGACCCTCGACCGTCAACGGAGAGTGCGGCGCGCCCCTGAAAGAGTGAAATAGCGACGGGGCGGTGACGGAGGGAGCGGCTTCGGTGCCTCGCCGTCGGCAGGTTGGCCGGGCGTGGCCGTGGCGCTCGGCTCCGCGGGCGCCCTTGCGATCGACCCCGTGGGTATCGGTTCCGCCCGGGCCCACGCCGTGGCCGACGGGGCGGCGGCGGAGGGCCCGGACCGCGGTGCGCGGCGCCTTCGTGGCGACGTCGGGCGTTGTATCGATCGCGTCTCCATGCAACTCGCGCGGGATTCCCGGCTTATCGGGCGGCGCTTGCCATGGCAGAATCGCAAAGGCTCCACCAGGCAGACCGGGAGGGGGACCCGGCGACGCCTCGCGACGACCTCACGACGATGACGGAGGCTGCCACGTGCGCATGGTCCGCGACCGAGTCCGGAGCTGATCGGTGACATGGGTGCACACAGCCGGAAGTGTGATTGGTGCGGCAGCGGGACCCCGATCGTCCGCGACCTCGAACCCGTGAACGACTCCTACCAGTACTGGTGCGTCGAGTGCGCGCGCGCACTGATCATCAAGGGTGACCCCATCGAGGTCTACCGCGAACTCGAGGGTGAGCCGATCTACGGGCGACTGCTCGACGAACACTGCGCGCTCAAGCGCTTCTACTCGTTCGCCAGTGCCTGACCTGACCCAGTCCTGCCCGTCCGGGGTGCCCCCGGTCGAGCTGTCCGGGCCGTCCTGTTCCGCTCCGTGCGTCCGCCCGCCGCTCCCGTTTCCGGGGCCGGCGGGCGGTGCTGTCCGCCGGCCCTCGACGGGAGTCGGACGGTGACGGGTCGAGGCGGCAGCGGTCGAGAGCGGCCGGCCCGCGGTCCGTCGTGGCGCACCGCGGTCTCTGTCGCCCGATCCACGGACCGCTCCGGCGGTTCCGCCCGCCGCGGGGAACGTCGCTCGCCCGCGACGCCCGCGCCGCTGAACTTCCTCCGCCGTCCCGTCCTGTCCGGGCACTGACCCCGTGTCGGACCTGTCCCGGCGCTGCTGCTCGGATGCGGGAGAAGCGCCGAGCCCGCCCGTACGGAACCCGCGGTACGTGAAGGCCTGTGGTGCCCACCGGGCCACGGGCCGAGGGAGATCAACGATTTGGCGCGGGACCCCGAGAGCCGTGTACAGTAGGCGACGCCGCAGCGCGGACCCCGGGAAACCAGAGGTCAGCGAGGCGGACCAAGTTCGGGGCTATAGCTCAGTTGGTAGAGCGCTTGCATGGCATGCAAGAGGTCAGGAGTTCGATTCTCCTTAGCTCCACGGACTTCCCACAAGGAACGACGTGGTGAGTCACGCGAGGGGCTATAGCTCAGTTGGTAGAGCGCTTGCATGGCATGCAAGAGGTCAGGAGTTCGATTCTCCTTAGCTCCACAGTATCGAGGCGGGCCGTCCGGAGACCGGGCGGCCCGCCTCGCTGTGCCGGGCGCGATGGGTGGTGCGTTAGGCTGACGTCATGCGTGCCGTACGCCTCCTGCTTACCGGGCCGCGCTGACATAGCACCGTGAACGCCGCCGCGAGGCCGGCGCAACAGCGGCATCAGCGCGGCGTCCCCTCCTGAGCGGGGGGCTTTTTGCTGTCCGGGGCAGACACAACGATGGAGCCACACAACCATGACCCAGATCCACAAGTACGGAGCCGAGCTGGCGGCGGACATCGAGGCACGCTGGCAGGACTACTGGGAGAAGCACGGCACCTACGAGACGCCCAACCCGGTCGGCGACCTCACCGGTGACGAGGAACTGGCGTCGCGCCCCACCAAGTTCGTGATGGACATGTTCCCGTACCCCTCGGGTGCGGGGCTGCACGTCGGCCACCCGCTCGGGTACATCGCCACCGACGTCTACTCCCGGTTCATGCGGATGACCGGGCACAACGTGCTGTACACGCTCGGTTTCGACGCCTTCGGTCTGCCCGCCGAGCAGTACGCAGTCCAGACCGGCACCCACCCCCGCGTCTCGACCGAGGCGAACATCGCCAATATGAAGTCGCAGCTGCGGCGGCTCGGCCTCGGCCACGACAAGCGCCGCTCGTTCGAGACGATCGATCCGGGCTACTACAAGTGGACCCAGTGGATCTTCCTGCAGACCTTCAACTCCTGGTACGACGACGAGGCCCGGCGGGCGCGCCCGATCGCCGAACTCGTCGAGGAGTTCGAGCAGGGCCGTCGCGCGCTGCCCGGCGACCGGCCCTGGGGCGAGCTGACGGAACAGGAGCGTGCCGACGTCCTCGGCGGGTACCGCCTGGCATACGCCTCCGATGCCCCCGTCAACTGGTGCCCGGGGCTGGGGACCGTGCTGGCCAACGAGGAGGTCACCGCGGACGGGCGGTCCGAGCGGGGCAACTTCCCTGTCTTCAAGGCGAAGCTCCGGCAGTGGAACATGCGGATCACCGCCTACGCCGACCGCCTCATCGACGACCTGGACGCGCTGGACTGGCCGGAGGCGATCAAGCTCCAGCAGCGGAACTGGATCGGCCGCAGCGAAGGCGCCCGCGTCGACTTCCCGACCACCGCCGCCGATGGCGGCGAGGAGACCGTGACGGTCTTCACCACCCGGCCGGACACCCTCTTCGGCGCGACCTACATGGTGCTGGCCCCCGAGCATCCCCTGGTCGACCGGATCGTCCCCGCCGCGTGGCCCCGGACCACCCGCGAGCCGTGGACCGGCGGACACGCGACGCCCGCCGAGGCCGTCGCCGCGTATCGTGCCCAGTCCGCGGCCAAGTCGGACGTGGAGCGCCAGGCCGAGTCCCGGGAGAAGACCGGCGTCTTCACCGGCGCCTACGCCGTCAACCCCGTGAACGGCGAATCGGTCCCGGTCTTCGTCGCCGACTACGTGCTGATGGGCTACGGGACCGGCGCCATCATGGCCGTGCCGGGTCAGGACCCCCGTGACTGGGAGTTCGCCACCGTCTTCGACCTGCCGATCGTGCGGACCGTCCAGCCTCCGGCCGACTTCGACGGCGAGGCCTACACCGGTGACGGACCGGCCATCAACTCCGCCGGCGCCGGGATCGACCTCAACGGCATGGGGGTGGACGACGCCAAGCGCACGGTCATCGCCCACCTCGAGACCGCCGGGCTCGGCGAGGGGACCATCAACTACCGACTGCGCGACTGGCTGTTCAGCCGTCAGCGCTACTGGGGCGAGCCGTTCCCGATCGTCTACGACGAGGACGGCATCGCCCACGCGCTCCCGGAGTCGATGCTGCCGCTCGAACTCCCGGAAGTCGACGACTACACCCCGCGGACCTTCGACCCCGACGACGCCGACACCGAGCCCGAGACCCCGCTGTCCCGCAACGAGGCATGGGTGCACGTCGACCTCGACCTCGGGGACGGCCGAGGTGTCCGCCGGTACCGCCGCGAGACCAACACCATGCCCAACTGGGCCGGCAGCTGCTGGTACGAGATGCGGTACCTGGACCCGCACAACGACAGCGCCCCGGTCGACCCCCGCATCGAGCAGCACTGGATGGGCCCCCGCGCCGACAGGCCGCACGGCGGCGTCGACCTGTACATCGGTGGCGCGGAGCACGCCGTCCTCCACCTCCTGTACGCCCGCTTCTGGTCCAAGGTCCTCTTCGACCTCGGACACGTCTCCGCGACCGAGCCGTTCCACAAGCTGTACAACCAGGGCATGATCCAGGCCTACGTGTACCGCGACGCACGTGGGTTTCCGGTGCCGGCGGCCGAGATCGAGGAGCGAGACGGCGGCTACTTCCACGACGGTCTGCCGGTCCGCCGCGAGCTGGGCAAGATGGGCAAGTCCCTGAAGAACGCGGTCTCACCCGACGAGGTGTGCGCCGAGTACGGCGCGGACACCCTCCGTCTCTACGAGATGGCGATGGGGCCGCTGGACGTCTCCAGGCCCTGGGACACACGCGCCGTCGTGGGACAGTTCCGCCTGCTCCAGCGGCTGTGGCGCAACGTCCTGGACGAGGAGACCGGCGAGGTCACGGTCGTGGACAGCGCTCCGGACCAGCCGACGCTCCGGGCCCTGCACAAGGCGATCGACGGCGTGACCCGCGACCTCGACGCTCTGCGGTTCAACACGGCCATCGCGAAGATCACCGAGCTCAACAACCTCGTCACCAAAGCAGCCGTCTCGGGCACCCCCGTGTCGAGGGAGACCGCCGAGACCATGGTGCTGCTCATCGCGCCGCTCGCGCCGCACGTCGCGGAGGAGCTCTGGCAGCGTTTGGGTCACAGCGACTCCGTCGTGTACCACCCGTTCCCGGTCGCCGACCCGGCTCTGGCCGTCGACGAGAGCGTCACCTGCGTCGTCCAGATCAAGGGCAAGGTCAAGGCGCGCCTCGAAGTCGCGCCGTCCATCAGCGACGCGGACCTGGAAGCCCTCGCCCTGGCCGAGCCCGCGGTGCTCCGCGCACTCGACGGAGCGCCCGTACGTAAGGTGATCGTGCGGGCACCCAAGCTGGTCAACCTCGTGACCGGCTGACGGCGCGCCCTGGTCCCGCCACCCGGCCGCGTGGCGGGGCCAGGGCGTGCGCCGACCGCCCGGCGCCCCATGCAGCACCGCCCGGCCCGGCTCGTCCGGGAATCGCCGCCGAGGCATCCGGCTGAGCCGGAGCCCCGCCGAGGACAGGGGAACGCCGGAGGCTCGGCGAGGGCGCTCCGCGGGCAGCTCGACGATCCTCACGTGCCGTCCGGGCGGGGACGGGCCCCGGTGCGCCTACCCTGGACAGCACGCGAGCCGGGTCGTGAAGGCCGGCTGCGCATCCCGCGGGACCACGTCGTCGGGATGTGCCGGTTCGCGACACAGCGGAGAAGGTCCGGGAGGGGCAGTCATGGAGATCGTGCTCGGTGTGCTGGTGGTGTCCTTTCTGCTGTTCGTGTTCCTGGCGGTGGCCGCAGTGCGTGCCGCGAAGCGAGGTATCGAGCGCGCGGGCGCTCAGGCGCGCCGGACCCTGGGGGACGCCACGCTCAAAGCCCGCGCAGCCCAGCCAGGCGCCATCGGGGAGCTCGCGCGTCTCCGCCGGGAGCTACGAGTCTCGATCGACACGACCCGTGGCGCGCTGGAGTCCGGTTCCCGGGACGATCCCTCGCTGAGGGAGGCGCTGGACCTCCTGGACCAGCTGCACGGGCACGCCCGCCGGCTCGACGCGGAACTGGGTGACCTCATGCAGGGGGAACATGACAGGGCCCGCATCGGCGTTCGACTGCCTGACCTGCGAGAGCGGAGCGCGCGAATCAGGGGTTCCGCCGACGCCCTCCGTCACGCCGCGCTGGATCGCGCCCACCACTACGACCACGGCGAACTCGACGCACTGCACCAGCAGATCGAGATCGAGGCGAGCGCGCTGCGCCACTGGTCGCCCGCCGGGCCGGAGACCGAGGCCGAGCCCGAGCGAGAGCTCGATCCCGAACCGGAACGCCGCCAGCTCTTCCGCCGTCGCGGAACGGGACGCGAGACCGGGTCGGAGTGACGTTCGGCCCTGCCGTATCCTCCGTTTTCATGCCCCGTTCTGTTGCCGTCGTCACCGATTCCACCGCTTATCTGGCACGGGCGGACGTGGAGCGCCACGGGATCGTCTCGGTTCCGTTGACCGTGGTGGTGGACGGTCTGCCGTTGCAGGACGGCACACCTGAGGCCGCGGCGGCGCTGGTGCCGGCGCTCCGTTCGCGGCTCGCGGTGACCACGTCCCGGCCGGGACCGGAGATGTTCGTCCGCGCCTATCGTGCCGCGGCCGAGAGCGGGGCGTCCGCCGTGGTGTCGGTGCACCTGTCGTCGGAGATCTCCGGAACGTGGGACGCCGCCATGGTGGCCGCGGATCGAGCGCCGATCCCGGTGCACGTGGTCGACAGCGGGACCATCGCCGCCGCACTCGGCTTCGGCGTGCTCGCCGCAGCCCACGCCGCCGCCGCCGGGGCGGAAGCCGGCGACGTCGCAGAGGCTGCGCGCAGCCGGACGGCCGCCACGAGGGCCTACTTCTACGTCGACACACTCGACCACCTCCGACGCGGTGGCCGCATCAACACGGCGCAGGCGATCTTCGGGTCCGCCCTTGCGGTCAAGCCACTGTTGGAGATGAGGGACGGGCGGATCGAGCTGCTCGAGAAGGTGAGGACGGCGGGCAGGGCGCTGGCCCGCCTGGAGGAGCTGGTCGTCGAGCACGCCGGCGTGGCGAAGGTGGATGTGGCGGTACAGCACCTCGCGGCCGACGAGCGTGCGGGGGAGCTGGCCGACCGGCTCCGGGGACGACTGCCAGGGCTGGCGGCACTCCACGTGGGTGAGGTGGGCGCGGTGTTGGGAGCGCACACGGGCCCCGGGCTGCTGGGAGTCATCACGGCGCCGCGGTGACGATCGGTGCCGAGCTGCCGTCGGTCGGTGCGACGGACCGCCGGCAGTGCAGCTCCTGACAGCGTTGTTGCTCATGCTGCACGAACCCAAACGTGCTGCTACGACGGTCACTCGCAGGAGTGGCCGAGTTATCCACATGCGCTGACTTGTCCACAGGAACAACCCATGATCAACATCTGTGGGGCGGGCGTTCCTAGAGTCTCGCGCCATGACATCTCGCACCATCTCCGAGACCCGGGGGCCGGGCCGCGGCGGTCGCCGTCGCGCCGAGACGGACCTGGCCCGCACTCGTGTCCGCGCAGCGGCGCTCCTGGGCAAGCCCGACAGTGCCGACGCCGCCGCCGTGGGCGTTCCAGCGCCCGCAGGCGGCGCAACCATCGGTTCGGAAGAGCACCCCACGGCCCCGGCGGCCATCGAGCGGGCGGTCCCGCCTGCCCCGGAGCGTCCGGATCGCGACGAACAGCCTATTCCGGCCGCAGACCGACGCCGGGCCCCGAGTGAGGACGGCGGGACGCCGCACCAGGGGAGACTCCCCTTCGCGCTGCGCGCCCGGCTGGCGTGTCAAGACGCTCTGAGCGGTTGGATCCTGCCGCGGTGCGGCATCGAGCCGCGCACCCTGGCCGCGGCGGGAGTGGTCCTCGCTGTCGCCGTGGGCTTCGCTGTGCACCACTACTGGACCGGGCGGCCACAGGACTTCGACCCTGGAGACGGCAAAGTCGTCGCCGCCGCCCCCGAGCCCGTCTCTCCACCCGCCCCTTCCGGGCCTCCGACACCTGCCGATCATCACCTGAGCCCTGAAGACCCGGCCGCCGCCACCTCATTGGTGGTCGACGTCGCCGGGGAGGTCGTCGATCCGGGGCTACGGACGCTGCCGCCGGGGTCCCGGGTCGGCGACGCCATCGACGCCGCAGGCGGACCTGTTCCGGGTGCCGAAACCGATCTCATCAACCGGGCACGCCCACTCACGGACGGAGAGCACATCGTCGTGGGCGGCGACGCCCACCAGCCCGGGGACGCCCCGGCACCCGTGCGGCAGGGGTTCGACAGCCAGGGGAAAGTCCGGCTCAACACGGCGACCGCCGACGATCTGGAGGAACTCCCAGGCGTCGGCCCGGTCCTGGCGGGCAGCATCATCGCTCACCGCGAGCAGCACGGACAGTTCACCTCCGTCGACCAGCTGATCGCGGTCTCCGGGATCGGCGAGACCCGCCTGGCGGATCTTCGGGAACGGATGGTCCTGTGACCTCGCCACCGGCTACGGGCTGCCGGTCGACCGCCCCAGGGAGCGAGCGGCTGTCCCGGGACCGCCGACCCCGCCCGGACCGGCGCGCGGCGGGCCGTCCGGCCGGCGTCGGGTCGACCGAGGTCCCACTGCCCCCCACCGGCTTCGCGGCCACTCTGAGCATCGTCGTCTCCGTGGTCGTCACTCTCACCCGCCCCGATGCACCCACGCGACCTCCGGGGCGGCGCAGGTCACGGGGCCGCAGCCGGAGGAGCCAGGGCCTCGGAGCGCAGCGACATGGCTCGACCGACACAGAAGGCGCCACGAGCCCGACCGGGACACCCACGCATGCACGAGCCCAGAACCCATGCCCACGACGAGCAGGACACACCCTCGGGGCACCCGGAACCGGAACCACTCGATCTCCGTCTGGTGCCTCCGGCGATCGCGGCCTGGGCGGCGGCCGCGCTGTGCCTCCAGCTGCCGACCGGAACAGTCGTCCCCCTCGTAGTCGTGGCCTGGCTGGCGGCGCTGGCGCTCCTGGCACCAGCGCTGAGGCGACGTCGTGCACTGACCGTCACGGCGACGCTGGCACTGCTGGCGGCAGCGGCGGCGGGGACATCCGCCGGACTGCACGCGGCGGCAGCCCGCTCGGGCCCCCTCCCGCAGCTCGCGGAGCGCGAAGCCCTGGTCGAGGTCGACGTGACGGTCACGGGCGACCCGCGGATGGCTCGACCCAAGCCGGGTGCATGGACCAGACCTCTCCTGATCACAGCCACGGCGGACCGCCTGATCACCGCCGAGGGGGGTTCCACGGAAATCCGTACCCCGATCCTGTTGATCGTTTCCCAGCCGCACGAAGCCTGGAAGCAACTCCTCCCGACGACGAGGCTGAGGATCACCGCGCGCGCCGCCCAGCCGACGGGCAGCGGGGCGGACATCGCGGCGGTGCTCTTCGTCCGAGGCGCGGCGCCACCCGAAACGGTCGACGACCCGACGACCGTGCAGCGCCTGGCAGGAGCACTCCGCGAGAGACTTCGCGAGGCCGTCGCCGACCTGCCGGCCGACCCGAAGGGACTGCTCCCGGCCCTGATCGTCGGGGACGCGTCACAGGTCCCGGACGACCTCGACGAAGCAGTGCGGGCGACCGACCTGACCCACACGATCGTCGTGTCGGGAGCGCACCTCTCGTTGCTGTTGGCGGTGGTGATCGGCACACCGACGACCGCTTCGCGAGCCGAGCGTGGCGGGCTCGCGGCGAGGCTCGGCCTCCCGCTGCGAGCCACGGCGTTGCTCGGCGGCGCAGTGGTGATCGGGTTCGTCATCCTCTGCCGCCCGGGCCCGAGCGTGCTGCGAGCCGCGGTCTGCGGAGCGATCGCCCTCCTGGCGATCGCAACCGGGCGTCGCCGGTCCCTGCTGCCGGCTCTCGCGGCGGCGGCTCTCCTGCTGATCCTCCACGACCCGACGCACGCCGTGTCCTTCGGCTTCCTGTTGTCGGTGCTGGCGACCGCGGCTCTCCTGGTCATCGCGCCGCCGTGGAGCCTCGCGTTGCGTCGCAAGGGCCTGCCTCCCCGGCTCGCCGAAGGGCTGGCGGTAGCACTGGCCGCGCAGCTTGTCTGTGCGCCGGTGGTGGCGGTCTTCTCCGCGCGGGTCAGTCTGGTTGCTGTTCCGGCGAACCTGCTGGCCGAGTTGGCCTTCGCTCCGGTGCTGGTGCTCGGATGGGCAGCGATGATGGCGGCGCCCGTCGCCCTGCCGCTCGCCCAGGCGCTCGCGTGGCTGGCCTCCTGGCCCGCACGATGGATCGCCACCGTAGCTCGGACGGGGGCGTCGCTGCCTGGCGCGGAATTCGGCTGGCCGGACGGATGGTGGGGCGCGGCGCTGCTCGCGGGCCTGAGCGTCGCCCTCATCGTTCTCGCCCGCAGGTTGCGGCGCCGCCCGTGGACCGCCGCAGCCTGCTCCCTGCTCCTGCTGCTGGCGGCGCTACGGCCACAACCACTGGAGCAGTGGATCTCGGGGTGGCCTCCCCCGGGGTGGAGAGTGGCGGCCTGCGACGTGGGCCAGGGCGACGCCACAGTGCTGGCGGCGGGGCCGGGGAGCGCCGTGGTGGTCGACGCGGGACCCGACCCGAGGGCGGTGGACGACTGTCTGCGAGCCCTGGGAGTGCGTCACGTTCCCCTGGTCGTCCTGAGCCACTTCCACGCCGACCACGTCGCGGGACTGTCGGGAGTGCTGGAGGGCCGGTCGGTCGGAGCCATCCGAACGACGGCGACCCGGCTGCCGGAGTCCCAGGTGCGCGAGGTCGAGTCAGTGGCCGCGGAGTTCGGCGTCCCCGTGGAACCGGCGGCGGCCGGGGATCGGGGAGTCGTGGGCCACGAGCTGAGCTGGGAAGTGCTGTGGCCACCGGTCGCAGAGGTGATCCCGGACGCCAACGACGCGAGCGTCACGCTGCTCGTTCGGACCGCGGGCATGACTGTGTTCCTGCCCGGCGACCTGGAACCGACCGCGCAACAACGACTGCTCGTGTCGCAGCCCGCGCTGTCCGTGGTCGACATCCTCAAGGTCCCCCACCACGGGTCCGCCTACCAGGAGGAAGCGCTTCTTCGCCGGCTCAGTCCCCGGTGGGCGATCGTTTCCGCGGGGGCGGACAACTCCTACGGTCACCCCGACCCGGCAACGCTGGCCACGCTGGAAGAGATGGGCGCCACCGTTCTCCGGACGGACCTGCACGGCTCTCTCGCTCTGACGACCCGCGGGGCCACCGCGATCCCGACCAGGCGACCTCCACCGTGAAGGGGGGCTCCCGAATCCGTACCGCCCGGTCGCGAGCCCGAGAGACGGCAGCAGGGCGCGTCGTGACCGGCCGCTGGGCGCGCGCCGGGATTCGGGACCACTGTCGGCACCAGGCCTTCGAGCGTGGCGCGGTGGAGAAGGGAGTTCGGCGGGCCCGTGCCGGCCTACCTCTTGAGCGCGCTGCCCGGCTCGCGGCGAACATCAACGCCGAACGGCGAGACGCGGACACACCACGTGCCGCGGCACCGCCCCCTGAGGCCGGCACCGCACCGAGCTCAGTCCCGCTCCAGCCACCCGCCGTGTGTCTCTGCGAGCTCCGCGAGGGCGGTCAGGTCGAGGTCATCGTCGGAGCACCCGTCCAGCACCACGAGCCACTGGGCGTCCTCGGCGTCGTCCTCACCGGCCAGCGCCTCACGGTGTACCTCGGGTGCACTCTCGCCGGCGGGGAGTTCCGAGCACAGCTCGGCGACGGCTTCAGCGGAGTCCCGGTCCGGCAGTACCAGGATGTGTCGTACGTCGGTCACACGCTCATTGTCCCCGCTGTCGTAGCCGCATGGGATGCTGGCCCTGATGGCAGCCAAGAAGCAGACCTCAGGCGGACACGGTGACGACCCTCTCGCTCCCGTGACGGTGGCGGTCGGTCAGGAGGAGCTGCTCCTGGACCGCGCGGTACGAGAGGTCGTCGAGGCGGCCCGCGCCGCCGACCCCGACACCGACGTGAGGGATCTGGCCCCCGGCGCACTGCAACCCGGTGTGCTGGGCGAGGTGACCAGCCCTTCCCTCTTCGCGGAGCGCAAGGTCGTGGTGGTGCGCCAGTCGCAGGATCTCGGCGCGGACAGCGTCAAAGAGCTCAAGAGCTACCTCTCCTCACCGATCGAGGAGATCTCCCTGGTTCTGCTGCACGCGGGCGGCGCAAAAGGCAAGGGGCTTCTCGATGCGGCCCGCAAAGCCGGTGCGCGTGAGGTTGCCTGCCCGAAGATGACCAAGCCGGCCGATCGCCTGGCGTTCGTCCGGAACGAGTTCAGGAGCGCCGGACGCAGCGCGACGCCCGGAGCGTGCCAGGCGTTGGTGGACGCCATCGGCAGTGATCTCCGTGAGCTCGCCTCCGCGTGCGGTCAGCTCGCCGCCGACATCGAGGGGACGATCGACGAGGCGGTGGTGGCCCGCTACTACACCGGTCGGGCCGAGGCGTCCAGTTTCACCGTCGCCGACCGCGCGGTGGAGGGGAAGACTGCGGAGGCCCTCGAAGCGCTGCGTTGGTCACTGGCCACCGGGGTGGCGCCCGTCCTGGTCACGAGCGCGCTCTCTCAAGGTGTCCGAGCCATCGGAAAGCTCGCTGCCGCACCGAGACTCTCCCCCGGGGAACTCGCCCGCGACCTCGGCATGCCGCCGTGGAAGATCGACAGAGTGCGCCAGCAGTTGCGTGGCTGGACACCTGACGGCGTTGCCGTCGCCGTCCAAGCCGTCGCTGAGGCAGACGCCGCCGTCAAAGGCGGCGGTGACGACCCCGCCTATGCCCTGGAGAAGGCCGTGGTGACCATTGCCACCGCCCGGGCGGCGAGGCCGGTCCGGAGCTGAGCCCGGCCGGGGCCGCCGCTCCTGGACACCTCTGGTCCGACTGCCGCGGTGCCGGCCACTCGAAGGCCGCTCCCGTCGGGCCACGGCGCAGCGCGTGCCCGGGACGGCACGCAGCGGGCGCCCTCGCACGCTTGCCGGCCGGGGCGCTGGGGCAACCGAAAGCCCCGTGCCGCTCGGGGTGGAGCGACACGGGGCCCGGAACAGTGCTGATATGTCGCACCGCACCCACGTGGCGAACGTCGGGCGTGTGCGGTGCGTGGGCCGCCGACCGGTGCGGAGAGAGGGGCCGCATGGCCCGGACCGGCGGGTCAAGCGGTGGTTCAGGCCTTGAGCGCGGCGACCTGCGAGTCCAGCGCCGACTTCTTGTTGGCGGCGTTGTTCTTGTGCAGAACGCCCTTGCTGACGGCCTTGTCGAGCTTCTGGCCGGCGACGCGCGCAGCCGCGGCAGCCTTGTCGGCGTCACCGGAGGCGATCGCCTCACGGGTGGCGCGGACAGCGGTCTTCAGCTCGGACTTGACCGCCTTGTTGCGCAGGCGGGCCTTCTCGTTGGTCTTGATCCGCTTGATCTGGGACTTGATGTTCGCCACGAATGAGCCTTTTCAGGTTCGGAAGAGTCACGGTGTGGTGGACGTGCGTGTCGGTGTCGATCTCTCCGGCTCGCGGTCCGCCCGTGTGCCCGGCCGAGATGGTGGGCAGCACAGTCGGTCAGACTACCAGCGGGCCGGGTGCCGGTCACAATCGGCGGCCGAGAGGCCGGCCGACCCGTGCGGGCGTTGCTTCCCCGGCGGACCGTTACCCGTGCGGCATGGGACGATGGGGCCATCCAACGCCAGTGCCCCGATTCATCGAGCCTTCACCGGACAGGACCCCGCGTGCCCGCGACGACCCTTTCGAATGCGCCGGAGCCGAGCCGCACCGACCCGGCCGTTATCCGTAACTTCTGCATCATCGCGCACATCGACCACGGCAAGTCCACGCTTGCCGACCGGATGCTGCAACTGACCGAGGTGGTCGAGCAGCGCCAGATGCGTGCCCAGTACCTCGACCGGATGGACATCGAGCGGGAACGCGGTATCACGATCAAGTCGCAGGCTGTCCGGCTGCCGTGGGACCTCGACGACACCTCGCACATCCTCAACATGATCGACACCCCGGGGCACGTCGACTTCACCTACGAGGTCTCGCGGTCATTGGCCGCCTGCGAGGGATGTGTCCTTCTGGTCGACGCCGCGCAGGGAATCGAGGCGCAGACTCTCGCCAACCTCTACCTGGCGATGGAGAACGACCTCACCATCATCCCGGTGCTCAACAAGATCGATCTTCCGGCGGCGCAGCCGGAGAAGTTCGCCGCCGAGCTCGCTCACCTCATCGGCTGCGACGTGTCGGACGTGCTGAAGGTCTCCGCGAAGACCGGCGAGGGCGTGGCGGAGCTGCTGGACGAGGTGGTCCGCAAGGTACCGGCGCCCGTCGGTGTCGCGGAGGCGCCCGCCCGCGCGATGATCTTCGACTCCGTCTACGACTCGTACCGCGGTGTCGTCACGTACGTGAAGGTCGTCGACGGCCGTCTGGGCAAGCGGGAACGCATCCAGATGATGTCCACCGGTGCGACGCACGAGCTGCTGGAGATCGGCACCAATTCGCCGGAGATGACCGCCGCCGCCGGTCTCGCCGTGGGCGAGGTGGGCTACCTGATCACCGGCGTGAAGGACGTGCGGCAGTCCCGGGTCGGCGACACCATCACCCTGCTGAAGGGTGGGGCCACCGAGGCGCTCGGCGGCTACAAGGACCCCAAGCCCATGGTCTTCTCCGGGCTGTACCCGCTGGACGGCTCGGACTACCCGGACCTGCGGGAGGCCCTCGACAAGCTGCAGCTCAACGACGCCGCGCTCACCTACGAGCCGGAGACCTCCGCGGCGTTGGGCTTCGGGTTCCGCGTCGGCTTCCTCGGGCTGCTGCACCTGGAGGTCGTGCGGGAGCGGTTGGAGCGGGAGTTCGGCCTCGACCTCATCGCGACCGCACCGAACGTCGTCTACGGCGTGACGATGGAGGACGGTACCGAGTACACCGTCACCAACCCGAGTGAGTTCCCGACGGGGAAGATCGACGAGGTCCGGGAGCCGGTGGTCCGCGCCACGCTCCTCGCTCCGAGTGAGTTCATCGGCGCGATCATGGAACTCTGCCAGACGCGCCGGGGCACGCTGCAGGGTATGGACTACCTCTCCGAGGACCGGGTCGAGCTGCGTTACAGCCTCCCTCTCGCGGAGATCGTCTTCGACTTCTTCGATGCCCTGAAGTCCAAGACCCGCGGTTACGCCTCGCTCGACTACGAGCCCACGGGGGAGCAGGCCGCGGCCCTGGTGAAGGTGGACATCCTGCTCCACGGGGACAAGGTCGACGCGTTCTCCGCGATCGTCCACAAGGACAAGGCCTACGCCTACGGGGTTCGCATGGCGAGCAAGCTGCGCGAGCTCATTCCGCGGCAGCAGTTCGAGGTGCCGATCCAGGCGGCGGTCGGTTCGCGCGTCATCGCCAGGGAGACGGTGCGCGCCATTCGTAAGGACGTCCTCTCCAAGTGCTACGGCGGTGACATCTCCCGCAAGCGGAAGCTGCTGGAGAAGCAGAAGGAAGGCAAGAAGCGGATGAAGGTCGTGGGCCGCGTCGAGGTTCCCCAGGAGGCGTTCATCGCCGCGCTGTCCTCGGACTCGGACGCACCGGCCGACGCCAAGGGCAAGAAGTAGCGGCGCGGGTGGCGGCCTCCGGCACGCGGGGGAGGCCGTCACCCTGCCGGTCGCCGTGCCCCGCACCACCACGAACTGCGGGCAGTCGGCCCGGCTCCGACCACCCGTACGCCTGATTACGGTAGCTGCGCCATGCCGGGGTGGCGCGCCCGCGCACGCCTGGGCGCCGTGCCTCCGAGCCGCGCCAGGGGCCCGGCTACCTGGAGGCGCGCGCTCCAGCACGCCGGGGCCTCCTGAGCCGTGGGCACCAGCCGCTCGGCGAACACGAGCGGTCTCCGGGCAGAGTCTCCGCGTCGGCGCGCCCCTCCGCGGCCCGTCGAGCCGGGGCCCACCGAGCAGGGCCCGTTGCCCCCCGTCTCCGTCGCGCCGGGCCGCTGTCGGCAGCACCCGCTGCGTCGTCGCCGACATCCACCGCGTCGGCAGCGTTCGCCCCGCGCCGGCATCTCCGATCGCCGACGCGCCGACGTGTCCGCCGCGGTCGATGCCGAGTGCGGAGGGGCCCGTGCGACACCCGTCGGGCACAACATGATCTCGCGAAGTTCACACCCTTACGCCTGACGCCGGAGCGCTCTATGGTGAGCGCCACTTGGAGTTACCCGCGGGTTGCACCTGTGGAGCGCGGAGCCGGAGGATGTCGTGAGCGACAAGCAGAACCCGATCGAGAACCGACCGCCCTCAATGGCGCATCTGTTCCTGGAACGGGTCGAGGCGACGCCTGAGAAGGAGGCCTACCGCTACCCCGTGCCGTCGCGGGACGGGGGCCCCGACGAGTGGCGCAGCTACAACTGGGCCGAGGCCGCCGACCGGGTCCACGCCGTCGCGGCAGGACTGATGGCGCTGGGGCTGCGCTCCGAGGAGCGAGTCGCCATCGCCTCGAACACCCGAGTGGACTGGATCCTGTGCGACCTCGGGGTGCTCTGCGCCGGGGGCGCGACGACCACGATCTACCCGCAGACCAACGAGGAGGAAGCGGCCTTCATCCTCGGCGACTCCGACAGCCGTGTCCTGATAGCCGAGGACGCCTCCCAGCTCGCCAAGGTCCGCGCGCGTCGGGGTGAGTTGCCCGGGCTCGCCCACGTGGTGGTGATCGAGGCCGACGACGCGGTCGCGGTGGCAGGGGATCCGGAGGGCTGGGTGCTCTCGCTGGAGGACCTGCTCGGCCGGGGCCGGCGTCACCTGGCCGACCACCCGGCGAGCGTCCGGGACTCGGTCGCCTCGCTGGCGCCCGACCAGCTCGCGACGCTCATCTACACCTCGGGCACGACGGGTCGGCCGAAGGGAGTGCGGTTGCGCCACGACGCGTGGTCCTACATGGGCCACGCCATCGACGGTGTGCACCTGCTGCGCGCCGACGACATCCAGTACCTGTGGCTGCCGTTGGCCCACGTCTTCGGCAAGGCGCTGCTGGCCGGGCAGCTCAAGGTCGGGCACGTGGCGGCCGTCGACGGTCGGGTCGACAAGATCGTCGAGAACCTCCCGGTCGTGCGCCCCACGTACATGGCGGCGGTCCCGCGCATCTTCGAGAAGGTCTACAACGGTGCCGCCAACAAGGCGAAGGACGCAGGCGGGGCCAAGTACAAGATCTTCCTGTGGGCGGCGGGAGTGGCGAAGGAGTACGCCCGCGTCACCCAGGACAACCTGCGGCGTACCGGAACCGCCCAGGCGCCCACAGGGCTGCGCCTGAAGCACGCTGTCGCCGACCGGCTGGTCTACACCAAGCTGCGGGAGCGTTTCGGTGGGCGGATGCGGGGCTGCATCTCCGGTTCGGCGGCGCTGGCGCCGGAGATCGGGTACTTCTTCTCCGGCGCGGGCATCCACATCCTCGAGGGGTACGGGCTCACGGAGTCCAGCGCGGCGAACTTCGTCAACCCCATGGAGGCCTACCGTACGGGTACCGTCGGGAAGGCGCTGCCCGGCCTGGAGGTGCGGATCGCGGAGGACGGCGAGGTGCTGCTGCGGGGGCCCGGCGTCATGGAGGGCTACCACAACCTCCCCGATCGGACGGCGGAGGTACTCGAGGAGGACGGCTGGCTCCACACCGGGGACATCGGCGAACTCTCCGACGACGGGTATCTGCGCATCACGGACCGCAAGAAGGACCTGTTCAAGACGTCCGGCGGGAAGTACATAGCGCCGACGGCCATCGAGGGCCGCTTCAAGGCCGTCTGCCCGTACGTGTCGAACGTGCTGGTGATCGGGGCGAGCAGGAACTTCTGTTCGGCGCTGATTGCTCTGGACGAACCGTCGATCTCGGCTTGGGCCGCGGAGAACGGTATGGCCGGCGGTTCCTACGAGGAGATCGTGACCGATCCCCGCACCGTCGCCATGGTCGACGGCTATGTGTCACAGCTCAACGCGGGACTGCAGAAGTGGCAGACGATCAAGCAGTTCCGGTTGCTGCCCCGTGACCTCGACGTGGAGCACGGTGAGCTGACCGCGAGCCTCAAGCTCAAGCGTCCGGTGGTCGAGCGCGAGTACCGCGACCTGATCGACGGCATGTACGAGGGCAGTCGGGCTGCCTGAGGGCTGCCGCGGGCGGGGGCGGCAGGCTCGACGTCCGCACTCGGCTCCGCGCTCCGGGCCCGCACGGGCCCGGAGCCTTCCGGCCGGTGTGCGCCCCCGGTAACGCGCGGGGCGCGATGCGGGACAATGGGCCCCATGCCCTCCGCACTGCCCGACGGCGAAGCCGTGCCCGTCGACGGTTCACTCCCGTCCCACGCCCTCCAGGACACCGCGGGGCGGCCCCTCGGGTTCTACCTGCACGTCCCGTACTGCGCCAGCCGCTGCGGGTACTGCGACTTCAACACCTACACGGCTGCCGAGCTCCGGGTCGGCTCCGGCCCCGACACCGTGCTCGCCTCGCGTGACAGCTACGCCGACAACCTGGTCGCCGAGGTCCGCCTGGCTCGTGCCGTGCTCGGTGACGACCAGAGGCCGGTCGAGACCGTCTTCGTGGGCGGCGGCACTCCCACTCTCCTGCCCGCCGCCGACCTGGTCAGGGCGGTTGCCGCGATCCGGGAGGAGTTCGGGCTCGCCGACGGGGCCGAGGTGACCACCGAGGCGAACCCGGACTCCGTCGACCCGGCCTACCTCGCCGAGCTGCGCGCCGGGGGTTTCACCCGTGTGTCGTTCGGGATGCAGTCCGCCCGTCCGCACGTCCTGCGGATCCTCGACAGGACCCATACGCCGGGCCGGCCCGAGGCATGCGTGGCAGAGGCGCACGCCGCGGGGTTCGAGCACGTCAACCTGGACCTCATCTACGGCACGCCCGGTGAGAGCGACGACGACTGGCGCGCGACCCTGGACGCGGCGCTCGGTGCCGGACCGGACCACGTGTCGGCGTACGCCCTGATCGTGGAGGACGGCACCGGCCTGGCGCGCCGTATCCGCCGCGGCGAGATCGCGCCGACCGATGACGACCAGCACGCCGACCGCTACCTGATGACCGAGGAGGCGCTCTCCGCCGCGGGCTTCTCCTGGTACGAGGTGTCGAACTGGGCCACCTCCGAGGCTGCCCGCTGCCGGCACAACGACCTGTACTGGCGGGGCGCCGACTGGTGGGGCGCCGGGCCCGGCGCGCACAGCCACGTCGGCGGGGTGCGGTGGTGGAACGGCAAGCACCCGGCGGCCTATGCCCGCTCCCTGGGGGAGGGGACGTCGCCGGGGGTGGGACGGGAGGTGCTGTCCGCGGAGGACCGCCGCGTCGAGCGGATCATGCTCGAACTGCGGCTCTCGGACGGTTGCCCGCTCGACCTGTTGACGCCCGCCGGGGCACTGGTCGCGAGCCGCGCGGTGGAGGAGGGCCTGCTGGAGCGGGCAGCTCACCGTCGTGGCAGGGCGGTGCTGACGCTACGGGGCCGTCTGCTCGCCGACGCTCTGGTGCGCGACATGGTCGACTGACCGTCGCGTCCCGTCGCAGCCGGAACCGGCTCCGCCCGCCAACGGAACCCGCCCGCCAACGGAACCCTGCCGCCACGGATCCCGGTCCCGGCACGGCCGCCCGCGCTTCAGGGCGCGGTCACGTGGTCGATGAGCTCCTCGACCCGTCCCAGGAGCGCCGGTTCCAGGTCCTTGTAGGAGTGGACGCACCCCAGGATGCGTTGCCAGGCGGCGCCGGTGTTGTCGGGCCAGCCGAGGGCGCGGCAGACTCCGCGCTTCCAGTCCTGGCCGCGGGGGACGTGGGGCCACGCGTCGATGCCGACCGACGCGGGCTTCACCGCCTCCCAGATGTCGATGTAGGGGTGTCCCACGACGAGGGTGTGGGCGTCGGTGACCTGCCCGGCGATGCGTGACTCCTTCGATCCGGGCACCAGGTGGTCGACGAGGACACCGAGGCGGGCGTCCGGGCCGGGCCCGAACGCGTCGACGATGGCGGGCAGGTCGTCCACACCTTCGAGGTACTCCACGACCACGCCCTCGATGCGGAGGTCGTCGCCCCAGACCCGTTCGACGAGCTCGGCGTCGTGGCGGCCCTCGACGTAGATGCGGCCCTCACGGGCGACGCGGGCCCGGGCCCCGGGCACGGCGACCGAACCCGAGGCGGTGCGCGCCGGCACGGCGGCGGCCGGTCGTGCCAGGGGCCGCACCAGGGTCACCGGGCGGCCGTCGAGCAGGAAGCCGCCGGGCTCCATGGGGAACGCGCGGAGCTTGCCGAAACGGTCCTCCAGCGTGACGGTCGGCCCCTGCGCGGTCTTCTCGCACCGCACCACCGCACCGCAGAAACCTGTCACGATCTCCTCCACCACGAGGTCGGGGTCCGCGGAGACCTCGGGGGCCGGTGGCCGCTTCCGCTTCCACGGCGGTGTCAGGTCCGGTCCGTACTGTCTGCTGCGCACCGGCCCGAGCTTACGCGCCGCCATCCGTGTCGGGGCACTGCCGCGCCCCCGGGCCTGTCGGCGTGTCGTTCCCGAATCGCCGCGCGAGGGAGTCCCGTTGGGAGCGGACGAACGCGGCGTCCACGACCGCCCCGTGCCCGGGGACGTAGCGCGCCGAGGGGCCGCCGAGGGTGAGTACCCCGTCCAGCGCCGCCGCCCAGCGCGAGGGGTGGGCGTCCGGGCCGGCCTGCGGCTCCCCCGACTCCTCGACGAGGTCGCCGCAGAACACGACTGCGGCGTCGGGCACGTGGACGACGAGGTCGGCGCCGGTGTGGCCGGGGCCGGCCGAGGCCAGCACGACGGAGCGCCCGCCGAGCTCGACGGTCAGCGAGGTGTCGACCTCGATGTCGGGAGCAGTGAGGGCAGCCGCGTCCCTGCGTGCGCCGTCGCCCTCGGCGCCGTGCGCGGTCGCGTCGGACACGAGGCCGCTCCGGCCCTCCGGGGTGAGGAGCGCCCGCGCGCCTGTCGCGGCGTACCGGGTCGCGCCGAGCACGGCCGGGGCTCCCAGGACGTGGTCGAAGTGCAGGTGGGTGAGGGCGAGGTGCCGGACCGGCCGGGTGAACAGTGCCCGCAGCTCGCGCAGCAGGGCGGCCGACGTAGCCGTGTCCGGCCCCGCGTCGATCATCAGCACCGACTCGTCGCCCGCCACCGCGCCGACGGTCTCGTCCCAGCCCGCGAGTCTGCACCGTACGACTCCCGGCGCCAGCTCTTCCCAAGTGCGCTCCATGCCGGGACAGTAGCCTCATGGGCGCGGTGGACGGGTCTCGCGTCGCGCCCGCCCCGGGTCACGGCGCGCGGCGGGTCGTCACGGTCGGCGTTCCTGCCCGTTCCCCGGGCAGCCCTTCACCCGAAGGCGCCGCCCGGCCGTACACTGATCCAGAGAACTGGCACTCGTGCCCTGCGAGTGCCAGGGATTCGAGCGGAGACGCCGGACGGGAGGTGCGCGGCATGCTGAGTGAACGCAGGCTTGAGGTGCTGCGGGCGATCGTCCAGGACTACGTGGGCACCGAGGAGCCGGTGGGGTCCAAGGCCCTCACGCAACGGCACGACCTGCGAGTCTCGCCCGCGACGGTGCGCAACGACATGGCGGTGCTGGAGGACGAGGGCTACATCGCGCAGCCCCACACCAGCGCCGGCCGGGTGCCCACCGACAAGGGCTACCGGCTGTTCGTCGACAAGCTGGCCGACGTCAAGCCGCTGTCGGTGCCGGAGCGTCGCGCGATCCAGAACTTCCTGGACGGCGCGGTCGACCTGGACGACGTAGTAGGCAGGACCGTGCGGCTGCTCGCGCAGTTGACGCGTCAGGTCGCCGTCGTCCAGTACCCGTCGCTGTCCCGCTCGACGGTGCGGCACGTCGAGCTGCTCTCGTTGGCGCCGGCGCGTGTGATGCTGGTGCTCATCACCGACACCGGTCGGGTGGAGCAGCGCGTGATGGACTGCCCGGCGCCGTTCGGCGAGACCTCGCTCGCGGAGCTGCGGGCGAGGTTGAACGCCCGGATTGCGGGGCAGCGCTTCACCGAGGTCCCGCGCCTGGTGCAGGACCTTCCGGAGTCGTTCGACACCGACGACCGCGGACTGGTCCAGACGGTGCTGTCCACGCTGCTGGAGACGCTGGTGGAGGAGACGGAGGAGCGGCTGATGATCGGCGGTACCGCCAACCTGACGCGGTTCGGCCACGACTTCCCGCTGACGATCCGGCCGGTGCTGGAGGCGCTGGAGGAGCAGGTGGTGATGCTCAAGCTCATGGGTGAGGCCAACGACCCCGAGATGACGGTGAGCATCGGTCGTGAGAACGCCCACGAGGGGCTGACCTCCACGTCGATCGTGACCGTCGGCTACGGTTCTGGGGACGAGGCCGTGGCGAAGCTCGGTGTGGTCGGACCGACCAGGATGGATTACCCCGGAACGATGGGAGCCGTGCGCGCGGTGGCACGGTACGTCGGACAGATTCTCGCGGAGAAATAAGTGGCGACTGACTACTACGCGGTCCTTGGCGTGCAGCGGGACGCCTCGCAGGACGAGATCAAGAAGGCGTTCCGCCGGTTGGCGCGTGAGCTGCACCCGGACGTGAACCCCGACCCGAAGACGCAGGAGCGCTTCAAGGAGATCAACACCGCGTACGAGGTGCTCTCCGACCCGCAGAAGAAGCAGATGTACGACCTCGGCGGCGACCCCATGGGGGGCGCGGCCGGGCAGGCCGGGTTCGGTGGTGGCTTCGGGAACTTCTCCGACATCATGGACGCGTTCTTCGGGACCGCCGCGCAGCGCGGTCCGAAGTCGCGGACCCGCCGCGGCCAGGACGCGATGATCCGCCTGGAGATCGACCTCAAGGAGGCCACCTTCGGAACGACGAAGGAGATCCAGGTCGACACGGCGACGATCTGCAAGACGTGCGACGGCGAGGGAGCCGCGCCGGGCACCTCCGCGCAGACCTGCGACATGTGCCGCGGACGCGGGGAGGTCTCGCAGGTCACGCGGTCCTTCCTGGGGCAGGTCATGACCTCGCGGCCCTGCCCGCAGTGCCAGGGTTTCGGCACTGTGGTGCCGACGCCCTGCCCGGAGTGCGCGGGCGACGGCCGGGTCCGCTCCAGGCGGACGCTCACGGTGAAGATCCCCGCCGGTGTGGACAACGGCACCCGGATCCAGCTCGCAGGCGAGGGCGAGGTCGGCCCCGGCGGTGGCCCGCCCGGCGATCTCTTCGTCGAGATCCGCGAGAAGCCGCACGAGATGTTCCAGCGGCGCGGGGACGACCTGCACTGCACGGTGACGATCCCGATGACCGCGGCGGCGCTCGGCACGCAGGTGCCGCTGGAGACCCTGGACGGCATGCAGGAGGTCGACATCCGGCCGGGGACCCAGTCCGGGCAGTCGATCCCGCTGCACGGCCACGGTGTCACCCACCTCCGGGGCAACGGGCGGGGCGACCTCATCGTGCACGTCGAGGTGCAGACACCGCAGAAGCTCGACACCGAGCAGGAGGAACTTCTCCAGAAGTTCGCCGAGCTGCGCGGCGAGGAGCGGCCCTCCGGGCAGTTCCAGCCCGGTCAGCAGGGCCTCTTCAGCAGGCTGAAGGACGCCTTCAACGGCCGGTGACGGCTCTGCCGACCGGTTCCGGTGGTCGGGCCGGGGCGTGCCCACGCATGTCGTGGGCGCTTCCTTGCTCGGCCGGCGCGCGGGTGTCCTGAAGCGCCCCTTCTGTTCCGCGTCGCGTACCGGTGGCACGCGCGCCCGCAGCTGCGAGGTCGGCCGGTGCCGACCTCGCACCCGACCCCACGGAGGGTCCTCCGCTCATGACGGCACCGGTCTTTCTCCACCCCGATGTCGGCGCGGCGACCCCGGGCGCCCGCCTCGCGCTGGACGGCCCGGAGGGGCGTCACGCGGTGTCGGTGAAGCGGCTGCGCCCCGGTGAGGAGCTGACGCTGACGGACGGGGCGGGCGCCGGTGCGGTCGCCGCCGTGGTGGAGACCTCGGGCAAGGACCGGCTGCTCGCGGAGGTGCGGGAGACGCGGTGGGAGCCGCCGCCCGAGCCCTGGCTCACCGTGGTCCAGGCGCTTCCCAAGGGCGACCGGGGCGAGGTAGCCGTGGAGACGATGACCGAGACGGGTGTCGACGCCGTCGTCCCGTGGGCCGCCGCTCGCTGCGTGACCCGGTGGCGGGAGGAGCGTGGGGCGAAGGCGCTGGCGAAGTGGCGTTCCACCGCGCGCGAGGCCGGCAAGCAGTCGCGACGCATGCGGTTCCCGGAGGTCGCAGAGCCGGTCACGACGCGGCAGCTGCTTCCGCTGCTGGCCGCGGCCGACCTCGCAGTGGTGCTGCACGAGGAGGGTGACGTTCCGCTGGCCGGGATCGGGTTGCCGGCCTCCGGTCGGATCGTGCTCGTCGTCGGTCCCGAAGGGGGCATCGGTGCGGAGGAGCTGGCTGAGCTGACTGCCGCGGGCGCGTCTCCCTGCCGGCTGGGCCGCAGCGTGCTCCGCACCTCGACGGCCGGCACCGCGGCTGCGGCGGTGCTGCTGGCGCGTACCGGACGCTGGGGCTGAACCCGCCCGCAGCTGCCGGGCGCACGGCCCGCCGGTACCCGTGGCCCGGCCGCCCCCCCGGCGGTTCTCCGACCGCTCCGGCCGGTGAGCTCGTCCTTCGGTCGCCGCCGGTGTCCTGGGGCCGCCGGTGTCCTGGGAGCGAGAGCCGCGCCGCGGTGGTCCGTGCGGAGGCAGAGGGTTCAGGAGACGGCGGTGCCCGGAACCTCTGCAGGGGTTCCGGGCACCGCCGATCCCTCCCGGCCCCGCACCGTGCGGAGGGGCACGGTGGAGCGGGCGGTCAGTCCTGCGTCGTTCCCTCGGCGGGGTCACGTCCGGTATCGGGTTCGCGCTGCATGTCGGGCCGGCGGTGCACGTTGATCATCGCGGCGATCATGCCGCCCCAGAGCAGGGTCATCGAGACGACCATCATGACGACGGCGCTGGTGGACATCAGTGGTTCCCTTCCGTGGTGCCCTCGTCATCCGAGCTGCGTGGTGGCCTCCCGGGGTCCGGCCCGAAGGCTGCCCCGGCCGGGGGATCGACGGGCCTCGCGCCGGTACCAGGCGGTGTGGCGCCGGTGGCGCCCGCCGCCCCGCCCGCAGCGGTGGCCGGCAGTGGCTCGCGCTCCGGCGAGGGCGGGTCGTCCCGGCGCCAGGGGAGCAGCGACATGACGACGCCGACGATCAGCGCGCCGACCGCGACGCCCCATCCGCCCCACAGCAGGAACGACGTCGGGTAGTCGCTGTAGTTGTCGGAGAACTCTCCGGTGAGGCTGTCCACCATCATCCAGCCGAGGACCACCGGCGTGATCACTCCGAGGCAGAGTCGCCACCACACGCCCAGACGGACGCTGGAGCTGCTGTCCGCCTCGGCCTGCTGTTGCGGCAGCTTGCGCAGGTACCAGGAGACGACGATCAGGACGGCCAGCGCCGCGAGGGTGACCCCGTAGCTGTTGATGAAGTGGTCGGCCGCGTCGAGCAGGTAGAGGCCGCCGTCGGTGGCGAACAGGCCCGTGGAGGTCACGGTCAGGGCGCCGCCGATGATGAGCACGGCTCGGGTGCGGCTGATGCCGGTGTGCTCCTGCACCGCGGACACGATGACCTGCACGATGCTGATGAGCGAGGTCAGGCCCGCGGCCACCAGCGAGACGAAGAACAGCACGCCGAAGAAGGCCCCGGCGGGCATCTGGGAGACGATCTGCGGGAACGCCACAAAGGCGAGCCCGATGCCCTCACTGACCACCTCGTCGACCGGGACGCCGGCCTGCGCCGCCATGAACCCGAGGACAGCGAAGACGCCGATCCCGGCGAGCAGCTCGAACGAGCAGTTGGAGAAGCTGACCGCCAGTGCCGAACCGGAGAGGTCCGCGCGGCGCTTCAGGTACGAGGCGTAGGTGATCATGACGCCGAAGCCGACCGAGAGCGAGAAGAAGATCTGCCCGTAGGCGGCGATCCAGACACTGCTGTCGGTCAGCGCGTTCCAGTCGGGGCTGAAGAAGGCGTCGAGACCGTCGAACGCGCCGTCCAGCGTCAGGGCGCGGACGACGAGGATCAGGAAGAAGACGACCAGGAGCGGGATGAAGATGCGGTTGCACCATTCGATGCCGCGCCGGACCCCGAGCCAGAGGACGACGAGCGTCAGGAGCCAGACGGCCAGCAGGGTCCAGGCGACCCCCGGCACGAAGGACGTGATGGCGCCGGGTTCGTCGCCGACCTGCAGGAAGTCGTTGTAGAAGTACCCGTCCGGGTCATCTCCCCAACTGAGGTTGACGGAGAAGCCGACGTAGCGCACCGCCCACGCGAGGATCACCGCGTAGTAGGCGGCGATGACGAAGCAGATCGCCACCTGCCACCAGCCGAGCGCCTCGGCGGGCCGCCACATCCGTCGGAAGGATCCGGGCGCCGAGGCTCGGTACCGGCGGCCGATCGTGTACTCCAGGATCAGCAGCGGGATACCGGCCGTGAGCAGCGCGATGAGGTACGGCAGCAGGAACGCGCCGCCCCCGGCCTCGTAGGCGACGGCCGGGAAACGCCAGATGTTCCCCAGGCCGACGGCCGACCCGATCGCGGCGAACAGGAAGCCCGCGCGGGTGCTCCACTGCTCCCGGGGCTGTGCGGACATGACACCAGACCCTTCATGGTTCTTGCGATGAGCAGACACACGGCGACGCCCTCGCCGTGCGACCCGCGCGCGCCGGCAGCGCGGAGGCGCGAATCCTTCGTCTTTCCGCATGATGAACCGAACGTCCGGCCGGATCGCCGAAAGCCCCTTGGTTCCGGCGTGTCGCACTCATAGGGTCGGTGGATGAACTCACCTTCCTACCTTCGGCACCCCCACCTGCGGGGTGACGTGATCACCTTTGTCGCCGAGGACGACGTCTGGGCCGCTCCGCTCGACGGTGGCCGCGCCTGGCGGATCAGCGCGGACCGGGCGCCGGCCGGCAACCCCCGGATCTCGCCCGACGGCACACAGGTCGCGTGGACATCGACCAGGGACGGTGAACCCGAGGTCCACGTCGCCTCGGTCGACGGCGGGCCGGCCCGCCGACTGACCTACTGGGGCAACCCCGCCACGCGCGTCGTCGACTGGCTGCCCGGTGAGGGCGGCGACCCCGACGAGATCATCGCCCTCACCGCGTACGGCCGCCCTTCGGTGCTCAGGCCCTGGGCGCACGCCGTCCCCATCGACGGCTCCCCGGCACGGATCCTGCCGTACGGCCAGACCGGCGGCGTGGCCCTCGGCCCCGGCGGCGCCGCGCTGCTCGTCTCCGCCGGGCAGAGCCGCGGCCGGGACGCCGCACGCTGGAAGCGCTACCGCGGCGGCACCGCCGGGAAGCTGTGGATCGACACGGACGGGGACGGTGAGTTCGGCCGCGTCCACCAAGATCTCGACGGCAACCTGGAATGCCCGATGTGGGTCGGTGACCGCATCGCCTTCCTCTCCGACCACGAGGGCACGGGTGCGGTGTACTCCTCGCGCCCCGACGGCACGGACCTGCGCCGCCACACACCCCTGGACAGCGGTTACGCGCGCCAGGCGGCGACCGACGGCAGGCGCGTCGTCCACGCGCGACGCGGCGAGCTGTGGATCCTCGACGACCTGGCCGGTGCCGCGCCGACCCGGGCGGACTTCCGCTTCGCGGGGCCCCGTACCGAACGCCAGCCGCGCCCCGTCAGCGCCGCGCACAACCTGGGGTCCTTCGCCCCCGACCACACCGGCCGCGCCACCGCCGTCGAGGCGCGCGGCACGGTGCACTGGGTCACCCACCGCGACGGTCCGGTCCGGTCGGTCGCCACCGACGCCGGCGTCCGCGCCCGCCTGCCCCAGGCCTTCCGCTCCGAGGACACCGACCAGGTGCTGTGGGTGACCGACGCCCAGGGCGACGACGCGCTGGCGCTGGCACCCGCGGCGCCCCCGGTCGACCACGCCGGCCCCCGGCTGCTGGCTGCCGGTGCCCTCGGACGGGTGCTCGAACTCCGGGTCTCGCCCGACGGGAGCACCGCCGCCGTCGCCTCGCACGACGGGCGCCTGCTGCTGGTCGACCTCCCGAGCGGCGAGGTCCACGAGCTCGACCGTTCCGGCGACGGTGACGTGGACGGACTGACCTTCTCGCCCGACTCCCGCTGGCTGGCCTGGTCCCACCCCGATGTGCAGCCGCTCCGGCAGATCCGGCTCGCCGAGCTCGCGCAGCGCACCGTGCACGAGGTGACGCCCGCGCGGTTCAAGGACTTCTCACCCGCGTTCACCCGGGACGGAAAGCACCTGGCCTTTCTCTCCGAGCGGACCTTCGACCCGGTCTACGACGCGCACGTCTTCGACCTCGGGTTCTCCGCGGGAGGACGGCCGCATCTCCTCACACTGGCCGCCGACGCGCTCTCCCCGTTCGGCCCGCAGCGTCACGGCCGCCCCAACGGTGCCGACGACGAAGCCGGAGAGCGCGAGCCCGGCGCGACGAACATCCAGGGCACCTCGGGCGCTGACGCCGCCGACGCGGCGACGGCGGCCGACAACGCCGAAGGGGCTGCGGCGGCGCCCTCCCGGACCGCGCCGCCCACCACCCGGGTCGATCTCGACGGACTCGCCGACCGGGTCGTGCCGTTCCCGGTGGACGCGGCCAGCTGCTCGGAGCTGCGTGCCTCCGCCACCGGCGTGCTGTGGCTCGAACACCCGGTCTCCGGTGTTCTCGGCACCGGAACCGAGGACCCGCCGGAGTCCCGGCTCCGGCGCTACGACCTCACCCGACGACGGGCCGGCACCCTCACGGAGCGCGCCGACGCCTACGAGATGACCGGTGACGGGCTCCAGGTCGTGCTGCGGGCGGGCGGAAAGCTGCGGGCCGTCCCCGCCGACTCGGACGCGGACAAGCTGGACGGCGACGACGACCGCAACCAGCGCATCGATCTCGGCCGTGTCCGCATCACCGTCGACCCCGCCGCGGAGTGGCGGCAGATGTTCGACGAGTGCGGTCGGCTGATGCGCGACAACTTCTGGCGCGCGGACATGGGCGGCGTCGACTGGGAAGCGGTGCTCGCGGAGTACCGCCCCCTCGTGGAGGCCGTCGGTACCCATGACGACCTCACCGACCTGCTGTGGGAGGTCGTCGGCGAGCTGTACACCTCGCACGCGTACATCGTTCCGGCGGGCCGCCACACCCCCGCGGCGCGCCGGCAGGGGCTCCTCGGCGCGGACATCTCCCGGCACGAGGACGGCACCTGGCGGGTGGACCGCGTCCTGCCGACGGAGAGCTCCGACCCGCACGCACGCTCACCGCTGACAGCCCCGGGGGTCGCCGTTCGCCCCGGGGACGCCCTCGTCGCGGTCGACGGCCGTCCCGTGGACCCGGTCACGGGCGTCGCTCCGCTGCTGGCCGGGACGGCGGACCAGGCCGTGGAGCTGACGGTCGAGCCCGCTGGGGGCGGCCCGCGTCGGCAGGTCGTCGTGGTGCCGGTGCCGAGCGAGGAGGCCCTGCGCTACCAGGACCTGGTGCGCGCGCGCCGGGAGGAGGTGCGTCGCAGCTCCGGAGGCCGGCTCGGCTACCTGCACGTCCCCGACATGATGGGGGTCGGCTGGGCACAGCTCCACCGGGACCTGCGGACCGAGATCGGCCGGGACGGCCTCGTCGTGGACGTTCGCGAGAACCGTGGCGGCCACACCTCGCAGTTGGTGATCGAGAAGCTGTCCCGGCGCGTCATCGGCTGGGACCTCATCCGCGGCGCCCGTCCGGTCACCTTTCCCGCGGAGGCCCCGCGAGGCCCGATGGTGGCGTTGTGCGACGAGTTCTCCGGCTCCGACGGCGACATCGTGACCGCGTCCATCAAGCGGCTCGGCCTGGCTCCCGTGATCGGCACCCGCACCTGGGGCGGCGTGGTCGGGATCGACGGCCGGTACTCGCTGGTCGACGGTACGCACACCACGCAGCCCAAGTACGCGATCTGGTTGGACGGTCCCGGTTGGGAGGTGGAGAACTACGGCGTCGAACCCGATGTCGAGGTCCCCGTGTCCCCGCAGGACTGGGTGGCCGGCCGTGACCCGCAGCTGGAGGAGGCGCTGCGGACGGTCCTGGCGGAGCTGGAGCGGGTCGGCCCCATGACGCCGCCGTCGCCACCCGAGATCGGCTGAGGACAGCGCCGGGGAGGGCTGCCCCTCCCCGGCCCGGGCCCGCTGCTGTGCCGGGACGTTCGGCCGGCCGTGGGCCCCGTAGCGGGCCCGGGCGCCCGCGGCGCGTTCCGGACGGCGCCACGCCGTCCGGAAGCCGTGCCTGAGCAGGGGGGCGTCCGCTGTCGGCGCGCAACGGGCCCAGCCGCAGGTCGTTGCCGCCCGCCGGGTGCGCGGCCCGTGGCGCGTGACCGGGCCGGGGCGCTCGGGGGTCTGCGGGTACGATCCGTCCATGGCTGGAGAACCCCAGGCGGACTGCCTGTTCTGCAAGATCGTCGCCGGTGATGTGCCCGCCACGGTGGTGCACGAGACGGAGACGACCCTCGCCTTCCGGGACATCAACCCGCAGGCGCCCACCCACGTTCTGGTCATCCCCCGCGCGCACTACGCCGACGCGGCCTCGCTGGCTGAGGCCGAACCCGATGTCGCCGCGGATGTCGTGACGGTCGCCGGTCGGGTCGCCGAGCAGGAGGGCGCGGGCGACAGCGGCTACCGCGTCGTCTTCAACACCGGCGCCGGAGCGGGGCAGACGGTCTTCCACGCGCACGCCCACCTGCTCGCCGGCCGGGGCCTCAACTGGCCTCCCGGCTGAGCGGGCACCGTGTCACCGCGCGAACTGGTCGTCCTCGGCACGGCCGGCCAGGTCCCCACCCGTCACCGGAACCACAACGGCTACTTCCTGCGGTGGGACCGGGAGGGGCTCCTCTTCGACCCGGGTGAGGGAACGCAGCGTCAGATGCTGCTCGCCGGTGTCAGCGCCCACGATCTGACTAGGCTGTGCGTCACCCACTTCCACGGGGACCATTCGCTGGGCCTGGCGGGAGTCATCCAGCGCATCAATCTCGACCGGGTGCCGCACCAGGTCACGGCGCACTACCCTGCCTCCGGGCAGCGCTTCTACGACAGGCTCCGTCAGTCCACCGCCTACCGCACCACCGTGCGGATCGCCGAGCACCCCGTGGACCTCGCCACAGCCCCCGGGACCCGGCAGCCGGAGCGTGGCGACCTCGCCCCGTCGGCCACCGAGAACCTCGACACTCCGGTGCCGGGATCCACCGTGCCACCGGAGGCCGAGGGGGCGAGGTCGGGGAGCGGGCCCGGCCTCGCGTGGTCCGCGGCGGGTGACGGCTTCGTGCTGAGCGCGGCACGGCTCTCCCACCCGGTGGACGCCGTTGGCTACCGGCTCGACGAGCCGGACGGCGTCCGCATGCTTCCGGAGCGGCTCGCCGCCGTCGGTATCCGCGGTCCGGATGTCGGCCGGTTGCAGCGGGAGGGGACGCTGCGGGGTGTCGATCTCACGGAGGTCAGCGAGCGTCGCCCCGGCCAGAGTTTCGCCTTCGTCATGGACACGCGCATGTGCGAGGGCGTGTACGCCCTGGCCGAGCGGTGCGACATGCTGGTCATCGAGTCGACCTTTCTCGACGAGGACGCGGGACTTGCCGACGAACACGGCCACTTGACCGCCGGCCAGGCGGGCCGGGTCGCCGCGTCGTGCGGGGTGCGGCATCTCGTGCTGACCCATTTCAGTCAGCGTTACCCCGACGCGGAGCAGTTCGGGCGGCAGGCCCGTGCCGCCGGTTTCACGGGCGAACTCACCGTGGCCCGCGACCTGGAACGGGTGGAGTTGCCGCCCCGACGATGACGACCGTACCACCACTTGACTACACCACGTAACGATGGCTACGCTCTGTGTTGCGTGGTGGTGGGTCGAGGAGCGTGGCTGTGTGGAACGCGGTGTGGTCATGGCTGTGGTGGTGGGTCGCCCCTGGGGGCACCGGCGGGCGGGAACGGGCCGGCCCAGGTCAAGGCGCGCAGCGCCGGTAGGTCGCTCGAGCGGGGGGGCGGCCCCCGAGGACGAACGCGGGATCGGCCCGGACCCGGTCACCGAGCGGAGGTCGTGGCGGAGGCCGCCGGTCTATGACTGCGGGCGGGCAACGAAGGAGTGCGCAGGATGCGCCGGCGAGCCGGGCCGCGCGAAGGCGACCGGACCCGCCGAGGGGCAGTGGGTCAGAAACCGAGCCGCCGCAGCTGTTTGGGGTCGCGCTGCCAGTCCTTGGCGATCTTCACGTGCAGGTCGAGGAAGACCGGCGTGCCGAGCAGCGCCTCGATGTGGCGGCGGGAGGTGGTGCCGACCTCCTTCAGCCTGCGGCCCTTCGGCCCGATGACGATGCCCTTCTGGCTGGAGCGCTCGATGAAGAGGTTCGCGTGGATGTCCAGCAGGGGGCGATCCGCGGGGCGGCCCTCCCTCGGGAGCATCTCCTCGACCACGACGGCGATGGAGTGCGGCAGTTCGTCCCGCACCCCTTCCAGCGCGGCTTCCCGGATCAGTTCCGCGACCATGACCTGTTCGGGCTCGTCGGTCAGGTCACCCTCCGGGTAGAGCAGCGGCCCTTCCGGGAGCAGCGGCACCAGTAGGTCGGCGAGGAGCGAGAGCTGCTGGTCGCCGACGGCGGAGACGGGAACGATCTGCGCCCAGTCGATCCCCAGTTCCTGGCCGAGGCGATCCACGGCGATCAGCTGCTCGGCCAGCGTCTGGGGGTCGACCAGGTCGGTCTTGGTGACAATGGCGACCTTGGGGGTGCGCTTGATCGAGGCGAGTTCCTTGGCGATGAACTTGTCGCCCGGGCCAAGCTTCTGGTCGGCCGGCAGGCAGAAGCCGATGACGTCCACCTCGGCCCAGGTGGTGCGGACCACGTCGTTCAGCCGCTCGCCGAGCAGCGTGCGCGGCTTGTGGAGGCCGGGGGTGTCGACCAGGATCAGCTGCGCGTCCGGGCGGTGCACGATGCCGCGCACCGTGTGCCGGGTGGTCTGCGGGCGGTTGGAGGTGATCGCGACCTTCGTCCCCACCAGCGCGTTGGTCAGGGTCGACTTGCCCGCGTTGGGGCGGCCGACGAAACAGGCGAACCCCGAGCGGTGCGGGGCATCGGAGGTGGCGGGGGAGGGAGCACTCATGAGGGCCATTGTCCCCGATCCTCTGCCGACGCAGGACGGCGGCAGGGGCGCGCGCCAGGCGGCGCACGGTTCGGGAGAGGAGAAGGGGGAACCGCCCCGCCGGAGCGGTGCGAAGGGGCGCGGCCCACGCGGTACTCCGAGCGATGCCAGACAGGCCCACCCTGCACTGGACGGGGGAGTCCATACCCGCCTGCCGCGCGATGAGAGACAGTCCGTGATCGTTGGACGCGCGGTCATCGCTGAGGCTGGGGCTGGGTACCGGTTGCCGAGCGCTGGATGCTGGTGTTCGGAGCCTGGCGTCGGCAGCCGGACCAACGGACGTCCGGACCTATTGTTCGCCCCGTCGCCCCGTCGCCCCGTCGCCCCGTCGGTCGCGCGGGGGACGGCACGGGGGCGGGGCGACGGGGGCAGGAGAGGGGCTGCCGACCGAGGAGAGGGGGCCCTACGGTCTCGGGCGCCGAGCCGCAGAAGGAGCACCCGAGGCTCTGACCGGCGTGCCTGCGGGACACGGGCGGTGTCCTCCTCGCTCAGCCGGCGGTGCGACTGTCGCGCAGTTCGCCGTCGGTGTCGGCCAGGAGGACGGCTGTGGCGGGACCGCCGAGGTCGTTGACGGCGGCGAGGTCCTCCGCAGGGAGCTCCGCGGCCTCCGAGACAACGGCCGCGGCTTCCAGAGAGGTCGCACCGCTCGCCACGGCCATGGCCACCGCGGTCCGCAACGCACTGAGACGCAGCGAGTCCAGGTGCACGGTGCCGGCGACGTAGGTTCGGCCCATGTCGTCCCTGACTGCTGCGCCCTCGGCGACGCCGTTACGGGCGCGAGCGCTCCGCGCCAGCGTGATGATCTTGCGGTCCTCAGGGTCCATGGCGTCGCTCATGCGCAGAGCTTACGGCGCCCGTCCCCCGCGCCCGTCGCCGCTCCGCCCTGCCGTCGTGCGCGACCCGCGTGTGTGGGACGACCTGGGACGAGGGGCGGCGCGACGCGATGGCGGCCCCAACACCGGCCCCGGCCGGGCCGGCGGTGCCGAGCCTCGTGCTGTCGGTGCCGTGTCGTGGCGCCTGTGCTGCTCACCCGCTGTGTGCCGGTGTGCCGTGGCCCCGGCGGGCCGTGCGGCCGGTGGCCCCTCCGGCGGTGCCCGGCCGGCTGGGCCTGTGGGTGGTGAGGCTCAGAGGGGCCTGACGGACGGCGTGGGAGCCGGGGCCGAGAGCGCAGGGGCGGGGCGGTGGCGTGGCCGTGGGGCGACCCGCCATCCGCCCCGCGGCGATCGGTCCCGCGCTGCTCCGGGCGCGCTCACGGCCTCCGCCGTTCCGCGCCCGGGGCGGGTGACGACGGACGCTCGGGCGTGGGCGACGCGGTGACCGCGTTCGGAAGGAGTGCTCAGAGCTCCGTCCCGTCCAGGTCCTCGGGCGGCTCGGGCGTCCGCCCTTCCTGTACCGCGTGCAGCTTCTCTGCGGCACGTTCCAGCATCGGCTCCAGGTCGCCGGTTCCGGCGTCGTCCCGTCCCACCTGGGCGACCAGCACGGTGTGCTCACCGACGCGGACCAAGGCGGCTTCGGCGACCACCTCAGGGGCCTCGGTGGTCTCCGGTTCCCGTTCGAACCGGACGGCCGCGACCTCGTCCGCCATCGAGTCCTTCAGCGAGGGCTCCTCGGTGCCGCCGCCGTTGTAGGTCACGCTGATCTCGGTCGGGCCGTGTCCCTCACCCTCGACGATCGCGAACGAGTTGCAGGCCTCCGCAGTCCGCCGGTAGTCCTCCAGAGCGGCCTGCGCCGCCCCCTCACCACCGTGTGCGGCTGCGGTGGTGCGGACGAAGGGGCCGGAGAACGACCGCGCGAACGCGGTGGAGGCAGCGGTGTCGGCGCCCCCGTCGAACAACGCCCGGCAGCTCGCCTCCTGTGGAGCCGGCACGCCTATGCCGCGCTGGGCCTCCGCCTGCGCGCTGTCGCGGGCCCAGTCCTCGGGGAAGTCCATGTGGTCCAGCAGCGCACTCCGCAGCTGCTCCTCGTCCAGCGACTCCGCCGAGGCGCTGGCGCCGGCGCCCGGCAGCAGCAGTGCTGCCCCGACCGCGCCCATCACTACTCGCAGTTGCCATCGCATCCCCCTATCGGACCATCGCTCCCCCCACCCCGCCACTCGGAACGGCACCCGTGACGTGCGGGGAAGTCCCTCACTTCTCGGCGCGCGACCGGGCCCCGGAGCCGCTCGACGGCGGCGAGGTCGGGCAGGGCCGAAGCACCCTGGGGGCCGGTGCCGACCAGACCTGGCCCGGGACCGGCCACAGCCGGGGCTGACGAGGGGACCGGGTTCGGGGGCACCGGTACCGCACGTCTCGGTGCGCCTGCCTCCCCGCGCCGGGGAACCGGCCCGTACACCCCGCCCGGGGCAGCGGGCCGGCCTGCGGCAATCGTCCCGTCGGCAGTGCGGGAACGGCCTCTGCGGGCACGGGCGCTCGCCCCGGGGGGAACGGCCCCTGGGGAGGCGGGCACCCATACGGAGGAACGCCGGCCGACGCCGGGGACGGACAGGCCCACGTCTCACGGGCCGCCGGCCCACGTCCCGGGACGTGGGCCGGC
>NZ_JAAVJB010000119.1 GCF_012034385.1 Streptomyces spiramenti | reverse complement strand
GCGCGTGATCAGTCGGGGGCGCGGAGCGCCCGCCACGCGGCCGGCAGCGCCTCGCCCACCTCGGCGGCGGTGGGCGGCACCGGCGCCAGCGACCCCGCCAGCCCGTGCAGATGGGCGCCGACGGCCGCCGCGGCGGCGGGGGCCAGTCCCGCCGCGAGCAGCGAACCGATCAACCCCGCCAGGACGTCGCCGCTGCCGGCGGTGGCCAGCCAACCGGTGCCGTTCAGGTTCACCAGTACCGTGCCGCCGTCCGCGTCCTCCCCGCCGGTCACCGCCTCCCCGACGAGTGGCGGACCGCCGGGCGTCTCCGCCCCGACCCCTGCCCCGACCCCTGCCCCGACCCCGCCGACGCCGGGCAGCGGCCCCGCGTCGGCGGGGGCCGCTCCCGGCGGGGAGGCGACGAGCGTCGTGGCGCCCTTCAGCAGCACCGTCGCGCCGGTCTCCCGCGCCAGTCGCCGGACGGATTCCAGACGCGCCGACTCCACCTCGTCCCGCGCCACCCCGAGCAGCGCCGCCGCCTCCCCGGCGTGCGGGGTGAGCACCAGCGGGCCCCGGACCGTCCGCCCCGGGGCGGACCCCAGCATCCGCAAGCCGTCCGCGTCCACGACCGTCGGCACACCGTCGTCCAAGGCGCGCGCCAGCCGTTCCCGGGCCTCCGGGGCGTCGCCGAGTCCCGAGCCCGCCACCCACGCCTGCACCCGGCCCGGTCCGATCAGCACCTCGGGGAACCGGGCGAGCACCGCCTCGGCGGGTGGCCCGACGTAGCGGACGGCACCGGCTCCGCCGCGCAGCGCCCCGGCGACCGCCAGCACGGCCGCGCCCGGGTAGCGCTCCGACCCGGCGGCCACCCCGACGACACCCCGTCGGTACTTGTCGCTCTCCGCGCCCGGTACCGGCAGCAGCTCGGCGACCTCCCGGTGGCGCGGGGCCCGCGCCACCGGCTTCACGGCGGCCAGCTCGGGGCCGAGCCCGATGTCGACGAGGTGCACGACGCCCGCGTGCCCCCGTCCGGGGTCGACCAGCAGGCCGGTCTTGTACGCGCCGAAGGTGACCGTCACGGCCGCCCGGACGGCTTCGCCCTCGACACGTCCGGTGTCGGCGTCGATCCCGCTGGGCAGGTCGACCGCGACCAACGGCACGCCCGTGGCGGCGGCCTGCCGTGCCACCCGTGCCGCCTCGGGCCGCAGCCCGCCGCGGCCACCGATGCCGACGATCCCGTCGACCACGAGGTCGGCGCGGGCGAGTGGGACGTCCGCCTCCGACGGGCCGGCTGTCCGCCCGCCAGCGCGGCGCAGCGCCGCCAGCCCCTGGGCGTGCACCCGGTCGCCGCCGAGGAGGATCGCGTGCACGGCGGCGCCCCGGCGCGCGAGCCGTGCCCCGGCGAACAGTGCGTCACCGCCGTTGTCGCCGCTGCCGACGAGGAGGACGATCCTGGTCCCGGAGACCCGCCCGAGGGTGCGGGCGCACACGGCGGCGAGCCCCGCCGCCGCGCGCAGCATCAGGGCGCCCTCGGGCAGCCGGTCCATCAACCGCCGCTCCGCGGCGCGGACATCGTGCGTGGAGTACGCGATACGCATGGCCCCAGTCTCGCCCGCGCCGCCGGCGCATGCCCGGTGACCCGCCCGGCTCGGCCGTCCGGGGCCGACGGTGAACGGGGCGGTGGTCCGGGCCCGCGTCCCGACGGAGGAGCCGGCGCCGACCGCTCGCGGGGCCGGCTGGCGCACCACCGGACAGAGCGGCCAGGGGCACGACCGGGCGGGTCGACAGGCCGAACCGCCAGCGGCCGACCGCCACCGCCGGAAGCGGCCTCAGGCTTCCGCGATGACGACGGCGGAGGCCACCCCGGCGTCGTGGCTCAGTGAGACGTGCCAGTTCCGGACGCCGAGCTCCGCCGCGCGGGCGGCGACCGTGCCGTGCACGCGCAGCGTCGGCCTCCCACCGTCCTCGGAGACGACCTCGGCGTCGGTCCACCGCAGTCCCCGGGGCGCGCCCAGCGCCTTCGCCAGCGCTTCCTTGGCGGCGAACCGCGCCGCGAGCGAGGCGACGCCGCGGCGCTCCCCGTCCGGCAGCCACAGCTCCGCGTCGACGAACAGCCGGTCCGCCATGGCCGGGGTGCGTCGCAGCGCCCGGTCGAAGCGCTCGATCTCCGCAACGTCGATGCCGACTCCGATGATCACGCCGCGACCCCCCCGAACGTCGCCGGGCGACCGGGGGCGGGGAGAGCGGGGGCAGGAGGCGCGGGCCGTGCGCCCGGGGGGCCCACCGTGCAGGCAGTCATGGTCAGCGAGCCTAGCCAGCTCGGCACCGGCGGAGCCACTCCGCCGCCGCGCCCGGGGGCCGGTGCGGGCCCGCCCGGGGTGGCGCGCGCACAATAGGCGACGTGTCCATGCAATCGCACGTCCGTCCGACCGCCGGCCAGACCGCGGGGAGCAGCTCCGCCGCGCCGCCGTCACCCACGCCGCCGCCGGGCGGCATGAGCCCCTACGTGGACCTCAGCCGCGCCGAGTGGTCGGCGCTGCGGGAACGCACCGCTTCCGCGGCGCCGCTGGCCGCGGAGGAGATCGCGGGGCTGCGCGGCCTGGGCGACGTCAGCGACCTGGACGAGGTCCGGGAGGTGTACCTCCCGTTGTCCCGACTGCTGAACCTCTACGTGGGCGCCACGCACGGCCTGCGGGGCGCGCTCAACACCTTCCTCGGCGGCGCGGGCGGCGACACCGCCGCCCGCGGCACCCCCTTCGTCATCGGCGTCGCGGGGAGCGTGGCGGTGGGGAAGTCCACGGTCTCCCGGCTGCTCCGCGCGCTGCTGGCCCGCTGGCCGGAGCACCCCCGCGTCGAGCTGGTGACGACCGACGGCTTCCTCCTGCCCAACGCCGAACTGCGCCGCCGCGGCCTGATGTCCCGCAAGGGCTTCCCCGAGTCCTACGACCGCCGGGCGCTGACCCGGTTCGTCGCCGACGTGAAGGCGGGCCGCCCCGAGGTGACGGCGCCGGTCTACTCGCACCTCATCTACGACATCGTGCCGGACGAGCGGCTGGTGGTGCGCAGACCGGACATCCTCATCGTCGAGGGGCTCAACGTCCTCCAGCCCGCGCTCCCCGGAGCGGACGGCCGGACCCGTGTCGCGGTGGCGGACTTCTTCGACTTCTCGGTGTACGTCGACGCCCGTACCCAGGACATCCGCGACTGGTACCTGGCACGGTTCCGCAAGCTGCGCGAGACGGCGTTCCAGGACCCGTCGTCCTACTTCCGCCGCTACACCGAGGTCTCGGAGGAGGAGGCGCTGGCCTACGCGCGGACCATCTGGGACACCATCAACGAGCCCAACCTGATGGAGAACATCGCCCCGACGCGCGGTCGCGCCACCCTGATCCTCCGCAAGGGCCCGGACCACACCGTCCAACGCCTCGCCCTCCGCAAGGTCTGACCCCCGCCCCGCACCGCCTCACCGGCACGGAACGCGGCGGTGCAGCGGTGCAGTGGTGAGGCGGGGCAGCGGAGCGGCGGAGCGCGAAGGGGCGCGGGTCAGGAACCGGCGGTGGCGGGCAGTTCAAGGGAGAGCGCGGACCGCACGACCTCCGCGAGCCGCTCCGCGACAGCCGCCGCCTGCTCGGCATCGGCGGCCTCGACCATGACGCGGACCAGCGGCTCGGTGCCGGAGGGCCGCAGCAGGACCCGGCCGGTCTCACCGAGCTCCTGCTCGGCGTCGACCACGGCCGCCGCCAGTTCCGGCGAGGTCGCCGCACGGCTCTTGTCCACACCGCGGACGTTCACCAGTACCTGCGGCAGCCGGCGCATCACGCCCGCCAGGTCGGCGAGGGTGCGGCCGGTGGCGGCGATCCGGGCGGCGAGCAGCAGCCCCGTGAGGGTGCCGTCACCGGTGGTGGCGTGGTCCAGGACGATGACGTGGCCCGACTGCTCGCCACCCAGCGCGAACCCGCCGGCCTTCATCTCCTCCATGACGTACCGGTCGCCGACGGCCGTCTGCCGGAGGGTCAGCCCCTCGGCCTCCAGCGCCAGCTTGAAGCCCAGGTTCGACATGACGGTGGCGACGACGGTGTCGTGCCGCAGTCGGCCGCGCTCGCGCAGCGCCAGCGCGAGGACAGCGAGGATCTGGTCGCCGTCGACGACCTCGCCGTCGGCGTCCACCGCCAGGCAGCGGTCGGCGTCACCGTCCACCGCGATGCCCAGGTCGGCGCCGTACTCCAGGACGGCGGCGCGCAGCGGGCCGAGATGGGTCGAGCCGTTGCCGTCGTTGATGTTGAGGCCGTCGGGGTCGGTACCGATGCTGATGACCTCGGCGCCCGCACGGGCGAACGCCTCGGGGGCGACGCGCGAGGCGGCGCCGTGGGCGCCGTCCACGACCAGCTTCAGTCCGTCCAGCCGGTCCGGAAGCACGCCCATGAGGTGGGAGACGTAGGTGTCCAGCCCGGAGGCGTGGTCGGTGACGCGACCGACGCCGGAGCCGGTCGGCCGGTCCCAGGGCTTGCCCTCGGCCAGGTCGCGGTAGAGCGCCTCGATACGGTCCTCCAGCTCGTCCGCGAGCTTGAGGCCGCCGCGTGCGAAGAACTTGATGCCGTTGTCGGGCATCGGGTTGTGGCTGGCGGAGAGCATGACCCCGAAGTCGGCGCCGAGCGCACCGGTGAGGTGGGCCACGGCGGGCGTCGGCAGCACGCCGAGCCGCAACACGTCCACCCCGGCGGAGGCGAGCCCCGCGACGACGGCGGCTTCCAGGAACTCGCCGGAGGCGCGGGGGTCACGGCCGACGACGGCGACCGGGCGCCGCGACCCGGCGCCCGGGGTGGACAGCACCCGGGCCGCTGCACACGACAGTCCCAGGGCCAGTTCCGCGGTCAGTTCCACGTTGGCGACGCCACGCACGCCGTCCGTCCCGAAAAGTCGTCCCACAGTTGTCCTCCGAGATAGCTGCCGCCCCCGCGCCGTTGACCCCATCAACCATATCCCGCACGTTTCCCCTGGCCGTGGCATGTGCGTACGGGTCCTGTGCGTGCCGTGCCCCGCGCGCGGGGGGTGAGCGGGGAGACACGCAGGCGGACCACGGCGGCGGCACACGACCGACACACCGGCCTCCGCCGGTCGCGGCCGACGGGCGCCGACGGCGACCCGACGGCACCGGGCCGCCCGGCGACAGGAGTGCGGACAAAGCCGACGCCCCGCCGGCGCGTTGCGACCGGCGGGGCGTCGTGACGGCGGCGGGGCGAGACCCCGCCCCCCGTCAACGCTTGCTGTACTGCGTACCCTTACGGGCCTTCTTCAGACCGGCCTTCTTGCGCTCGACGGCGCGGGCGTCACGGGTCAGGAAGCCGGCCTTCTTGAGGGCGCCGCGGTTGTTGTCCACGTCCGCCTCGTTGAGGGCACGGGCCACGCCGAGGCGCAGGGCGCCGGCCTGGCCGGAGATGCCACCGCCGGCGATGCGGGCGACGACGTCGTAACGGTCGTCGAGCTCCAGCACCTTGAAGGGCTCGTTGACTTCCTGCTGGTGCACCTTGTTGGGGAAGTACCCCTCGAGGGTGCGGCCGTTGACCTTCCACTTGCCGCTGCCCGGCACGATGCGCACGCGGGCGATCGCGCTCTTGCGGCGGCCGGTGCCGGCGCCGGGGAGCGGGTCGCCGAAGCGGGCGGACTCGTCCGCGGCGAAGTCCTCGGAGGGCGCGGACTCGGTGGTGTACTCCTGGACGTCCGGCACGGCGGCGTCGAGGGTGTCGGTGTCGGTGTCGGTCTCAGTGGTGTTCTCGGCCACGATGTTCCTCAGATTCTCGATGTCTTAGGGGTGTGGCCGGGACTACTGCGCGACCTGGGTGATCTCGAACGGCACGGGCTGCTGGGCGCCGTGACGGTGCTCGGGACCTGCGTAGACCTTCAGCTTGGACAGCATCTGACGGCCCAGGGTGTTCTTGGGGAGCATGCCCTTGACGGCCTTCTCGACGGCCTTCTCCGGGCTCTTCTCCAGCAGCTCGTCGTAGCGCATCGAGCGCAGACCACCCGGGTAGCCCGAGTGACGGTAGGCGAGCTTCTGGGTCCGCTTGTTGCCGGACAGGTGCACCTTCGCGGCGTTGACGACGATGACGAAGTCACCGGTGTCGATGTGCGGCGCGTAGATCGGCTTGTGCTTGCCGCGCAGGAGGGTGGCCGCCTGGGACGCGAGACGACCGAGGACGATGTCCTCGGCGTCGATCACGTGCCACTGACGCTGGACGTCGCCGGGCTTGGGGCTGTACGTACGCACGGTCGTAGCCTTCGCTTGTTGAGTGGGTCCTTAACTGGCCGGCCACGGGACCGACGGCCGGGCACGACACGGTGACGCAACCGTGGCGCGGGGGCCGGGAAAGTCTCGCAGACGACCGCGCAAGGCCCCTCTCGTGAGATCGAGCAAGCCAAACGCATATCGACCAGGCAGAATACCGGGCTCCACCCGGACGGGTCAAAACGGGTCCGGAGTGACGGCCGCGGGCCGCCCCCGCGAGGACGCCGATCCGCCCCTCGCTCCCCCGGCCGGGGCCCGCGTCGCCGCCGGTCAGGGCGCGCCGGAGGGGCGCTGCCGCCCCGGCAGCGCCCCTCCGGCGGCCGGGCGCAGGCGAGCCGCACCCGGGTGCCACCGCGCGGCTCCGGACGCCGTCAGCGGGTGCGTGCCACTCGCGCCTCGTCCCAGACCGGCTCCGGCACCTCCCGCACCCGTCCGTCGGAGCCGAAGACGAGGAACCGGTCGAAGCCGCGCGCGAACCAGCGGTCGTGGGTGACGGCGAGCACCGTGCCGTCGAACGCCTCCAGCCCCGTCTGGAGCGCCTCGGCCGACTCCAGGTCCAGGTTGTCCGTCGGCTCGTCCAGCAGCAGCGCGGTGGCACCGCCCAGCTCCAGCAGGAGGATCTGGAACCGCGCCTGCTGCCCGCCGGAGAGCCGCTCGTAGGGCTGCTCGGCCTGCCGGTCCAGCTCGTAGCGCCGCAGCGCGGACATCGCCGCGCCACGGTCGCGGGCGTGCTCGGCCCAGAGGATCTCCAGCAGGGTGCGCGAGGCGGCCTGCCGGGCGGCGGTGGCGGTCCCGGCGGCCGGGGCCTCACCGGCCGGCCGCGGGCCGGTGAGGGAGTTGGTCTGCGAGAAGTGGCCCGGTACCACCCGCGCGCCCAGCTTCCACACCCCGTCGTGGGCGACCGCCTCCCCGGCCAGCAGCCGCAGGAAGTGGGACTTTCCGGAGCCGTTGGAGCCGAGCACCGCCACCCGCTCGCCGTAGAAGACCTCCAGCGAGAACGGCCGCATCAGGCCGGTGAGTTCCAGCCCTTCGCAGGTGACCGCCCGCACCCCGGTCCGGCCACCGCGCAGCCGCATGGTGATCTCCTGCTCACGCGGCGGCTGCTGCGGCGGCCCGGCCTCCTCGAACTTCCGCAGCCGCGTCTGCGCGGCCTGGTAGCGGGAGGCGAGGCCGTCGTTGAAGGCCGCTTTGTTCTTGAGCGTGTTGACCAGCTGCTTCAGCTGGGCGTGCTTCTCGTCCCAGCGTCGCCGCAGCTCCTCGAAGCGGGCGAACCGCTCCCGGCGCGCCTGGGGGAAGGTCGCGAAACCGCCGCCGTGGACCCACACGTCGGAGCCGGCCGGGCCCGGCTCCACACTGATGATCTTCTGCGCGGAGCGGGCGAGCAGCTCCCGGTCGTGGGAGATGAAGAGCACGGTCTTCCGCGTCTGGAGCAGCTGTTCCTCCAGCCAGCGCTTGCCGGGGACGTCCAGGTAGTTGTCCGGCTCGTCGAGCAGCAGGACCTCCTCCGGGCCGCGGAGCAGCGACTCCAGCACCAGCCGCTTCTGCTCCCCGCCGGAGAGGGTGTTCAGCCGCCGCCACTGGGCCCGCTCGTAGGGCACGCCCAGCGCGGCCGTGGTGCAGATGTCCCAGCGCGTCTCCGCCTCGTACCCCTGGGCCTCGGCCCAGTCGGCGAGCGCCTGGGCGTACGCCATCTGGTCCGCCTCGGAGTCGGTCGTCATCACCGCGAGCTCGGCCGCGTCCACCGCGCGCGCCGCCTCGCGGATGCGGCCCGGCGCGACGGAGATGAGCAGGTCGCGGACGGTGCGTTCGTCGTCCTGGTGGCCCGAGCCGATGAACTGCGGCATCACACCGAGGCCGCCGCTGACGGTCACCGTGCCCTCCTCCGGAGCGAGTTCACCGGCGATCATGCGCAGCAGCGTGGTCTTGCCCGCGCCGTTGGCGCCGACCAGCGCCACCGCGCTCCCCTCCCCCACCCGGAACGACGCGTCCTGCAGCAGCGGACGACCGTCGGGCAGGACGTAGTCCAGATGCGCAACCTCGACATGACCCATGTGACCGATTGTCGCCGCTCGGCAGGCGGGAACCCAACCGGTTTCCCGGCCGCCGGCGGCGGGTCCGGCCGCCTGCCCCGCGCAGTTCCCCACCACGGTGGGAGCCCCGCCGCGGGCCGGCACAGCGACGCTGGTGACCGGCAGGGACCGGATTGTGACCGTGCGGGCGCAGGAGCGGTGCGTTCACTTCCCTAAACTGCGCGCATGAGTTCATGGCAGGGGGGACCGCAGTGGACCCCCGGACAACCCCAGGGCGGACGCCCGCCCCAGGGCGGACCGCAGCGGCAACAGGGTGGACAACCCCCGTGGGGGCAGCCGCCGGCGCCGGGGGGCGCCCCCGACTGGAACCGGCTCGCCGCCGACGCGGACCGCCGGCGGCAGCGCAGGCGGCTGCTGATCATCGCCGGCGCCGCGACCGCGACCCTGGCGATAGGCGCCGTCGTCGCGCTCGGGATCGTCCGGCAGAGCGGCGGAGGTGACGAGGGAGCGAAGAACACGGCGGGCTCCGCGGAGAACGCCGAGGAGTCGCAGGACCCAGCCCCGGAGCCCAGCTTCGAGGAGACCTCGCTGCCCCCGGTGCCCAAGCCGCGCGAGTTCATCACCGACGCGGACAAGGACCTCGCGCCCTTCGCGGGCGAGACCTTCTTCTCCGGCGACCCGATGGAGGTGGACGGCAGGACCTACGTCCGCCGGGCGGTCGCCGACTCCGACAGCTGTGTGGACGCCGTCGACGTGGCCCTGGGCGAGGTCCTCACCCAGCACGGCTGCACCGGCCTGGCGCGCGCCACCTACAGCGACGGCATCGTCGCGGTCACGATCGGGGTCGCGCAGTTCCCGGGCGCCGAGGAGGCGGAAGCGGCCAAGGAGGCGGCGGCCAGCCACCTCTCCCCGCTCACCAGCGGCGAGGCCCCGGCGTTCTGCGCCCGCGGCGGCTGCCGCACCACCAAGAACCAGGTCGGCCGCTACGCCTACTTCACCATCGCGGGCAACGCCGACAACACCCCCGACCAGGGCGACGGCACCCCGGCCCAGCAGGCCGCCCGGGACGGGAACGCGCACGCCCACGCGCGCATCGTGCTCCGCGGGGAGGACCAGGCGTCGGAGTCGGCCGCGGCGATCATCCGGGAGCGCAACGCCGGGGGCGACGGCGAGGAGGACTGAGGCGGCGGCCCGGTGTGTCCGCCGCGGCGGCGGACACACCGGGCCGACCTCCGCCGCGAGGCACGGCGGGCGGAGGGCCGGTACGCGGGCTCTCGGTCAGCAGCAGCCGGCGGCGCCCGCCGGCAGGGTGCGGCGGTTGCGCGCCTCGCGGTTCCGGTCGGCGAGCCGCTCGTCGGCCGGGTAGCCGACCTCCTCCAGCGTCAGCCCGTGGGGGCGCACGACGTGCACCGCCGAGTCCCGCACCCCGGCCGCCAGCACCTGCGCGGGCCACGACGGGGGGCGGTGCCCGTCCCCGACGAACAGCATGGCCCCCACCAGCGCCCGCACCATGTTGTGGCAGAACGCGTCGGCCAGCACCGTGGCGGCGAGCACCCCGTCCGGCTGCCGCGCCCACTCCAGCCGCCGGAGCGTCCGGATGGTGGTGGCCCCTTCCCGCTGCTTGCAGTAGGCCGCGAAGTCGTGCTCGCCCAGCAGCCCCACCGCGGCCTCGTTCATCGCGGACTCGTCCAACGGCCAGTTGTGCCACAGCACATGACTCCGCCGCAGCGGGTCCACCCCGCCCGGATGGTCGGTGACGCGGTAGACGTAGCGCCGCCACACCGCCGAGAACCGGGCGTTGAAGTGCGCGGGCGCCTCCGAGACACGGAAGACCCGCACATCGTGCGGCAGCCGCCCCGCGAGCCGCCGCAGCAGCTTCTCGCGCTGCTCGGCCCAGACCTCCACCGGCAGGTCGACGTGGGCGACCTGACCGCGTGCGTGCACCCCGGCGTCGGTCCGCCCCGCGACGGTCAGCTCGTAGCGCTCGGTGGAGCGTGTGACGACCTGGAGCGCGTCCTCCAGCTCGCTCTGGACGGTCCGCCGGTCGCCCTTCTGGCGGGCCCAACCGGAGAAGTCGGAGCCGTCGTATGCCAGGTCCAGCCGCACTCGCACCCGACCGGCGCGCACCTCGTCACTCACCCGGGGATCATCTCATCCCCTGCCCCGGGCGGGTCCGGCCCGGGCGGGTGGGCGCGGGAACGGAGAACGGGCCCGCCCCCCGGAGAGGGGCGGGCCCGTTCGGGCGAATCAGGTGCGCCGGGTCAGGCGTCCTTCTTCTCCTCGGCGGCCTCGTCGGCCTTCGCCTCGGTGGTGGACTCCTTCGCCAGGGCGTCCTCCTTCACCGCGCGGGTCGTGGCGGCCTCGGCCTCGCCGACCGCCTCCTGCTGCACGGTGAGCGCCTCGACCAGCTCGATCCGGGCCATCGGGGCGTTGTCGCCACGACGGGGACCGACCTTGGTGATGCGGGTGTAGCCACCGGGACGGTCGGCGAACTGCGGGCCGATCTCGGTGAAGAGGGTGTGGACCACGCTCTTGTCGCGGATGGTCTGCATGACCTGACGGCGGTTGTGCAGGTCGCCCTTGCGCGCCTTGGTGATCAGACGCTCGGCGACCGGACGCAGCCGACGGGCCTTGGCCTCGGTGGTGGTGATGCCGCCGTGCTCGAACAGCGCGGTGGCCAGGTTGGCCAGCATCAGACGCTCGTGGGCGGGGCTACCGCCCAGCCGGCGGCCCTTCGTGGGCTTCGGCATGGTGTTTCTCCTCCGTGTCTGCACCGGCCGTGTCAGGTACCGGTGTCAGGGCCGCCCGGACGGGTGTGTCCGCGCGGTTCTCCGGGGGTCGCCCGGAAGTGCGTGGTGCCCGGCTCACGGCCGGGCGGAGCGGTGGGGACGGTGCGGACACCGCCCCCACGCGGCTCGGGTGGCTCAGTACTGCTCGGTCTCGACGAACCCGGCGTCACCGTCGTCGTCCGCACCGAAGGCGTCGGCCGCGGTGGTCGGGTCGAATCCGGGCGGGCTGTCCTTCAGGGCCAGCCCCATGCCGGCCAGCTTCGCCTTGACCTCGTCGATCGACTTGGCGCCGAAGTTGCGGATGTCGAGCAGGTCCGCCTCGGAACGGGCCACCAGCTCGCCCACCGAGTGGATGCCCTCGCGCTTGAGGCAGTTGTAGGAGCGGACGGTCAGCTCCAGCTCCTCGATCGGCAGCGCCAGGTCGGCGGCGAGCGCCGCGTCGGTCGGCGAGGGGCCCATGTCGATGCCCTCGGCGTCGACGTTCAGCTCACGCGCCAGGCCGAACAGCTCGACCAGGGTCTTGCCGGCGGACGCCATGGCGTCACGCGGACGCATGGCCTCCTTGGTCTCGACGTCGACGATGAGCTTGTCGAAGTCGGTCCGCTGCTCGACTCGGGTTGCCTCGACCTTGTAGGTCACCTTCAGCACGGGGCTGTAGATGGAGTCGACCGGGATGCGGCCGATCTCCTGACCGGACTGCTTGTTCTGCACCGCGGAGACGTAGCCGCGACCGCGCTCGACGGTCAGCTCCAGCTCCAGCTTGCCCTTGGCGTTGAGGGTCGCCAGGACCAGGTCGGGGTTGTGCACCTCGACACCGGCCGGCGGGGCGATGTCCGCGGCGGTGACCAGGCCGGGGCCCTGCTTCCGCAGGTACATCACGACGGGCTCGTCGTGCTCCGAGGAGACGACCAGCTGCTTGATGTTGAGGATGAGGTCGGTGACGTCCTCCTTGACACCCGGCACGGTGGTGAACTCGTGCAGGACGCCGTCGATCCGGATGCTGGTGACGGCGGCACCGGGGATCGAGGAGAGCAGCGTGCGACGCAGGGAGTTGCCGAGGGTGTAGCCGAAGCCCGGCTCCAGCGGCTCGATCACGAACCGCGAGCGGAACTCGTCGACGACCTCTTCGGTCAGGGAAGGACGCTGAGCGATCAGCATGGGTGATGACTCCAGTCTCCGGCACCCACTATTTGATGCCGGGCCAGACGACAGTGGCCTGTCGTGCTCCAGACGGTGCGTCCGCCGTACCGGGGTGCGGCGGTGCGGTGCCGAGGCACCGGTGGTGCTCCCGCGTCAGCGGGCCCGAAGGCCCACCACCGCGGTCCGGACCCCCGCCCGGGGGCGGGGACCCGTCAGGGGGGGGCCCGCGTGACGCGGACCCGCCCCCGTGTTCCGGAGCCCCGCGGCCGGCCGACGAGGCCGGGCCGACGGGACGAACGCCGTGCGTCAGACGCGGCGGCGCTTGGGGGGACGGCAGCCGTTGTGCGGCGTGGGCGTGACGTCCTGGATCGAACCGACCTCCAGGCCGGTGGCCTGGAGCGAACGGATCGCGGTCTCACGGCCGGAGCCGGGACCCTTCACGAAGACGTCGACCTTGCGCATGCCGTGCTCCTGCGCGCGACGGGCGGCCGACTCGGCTGCCATCTGCGCGGCGAACGGGGTCGACTTGCGCGAGCCCTTGAAGCCGACGTGGCCGGCAGAGGCCCAGGAGATCACGTTGCCCGTGGGGTCGGTGATCGAAACGATGGTGTTGTTGAACGTGCTCTTGATGTGAGCGTGCCCGTGGGCAACGTTCTTCTTCTCCTTGCGGCGCATCTTCTTGGCGCCGGCCTGACGGCCCTTCGGAGGCATATGGATGTACTCCCGTGGAGGTGGTCGGTCCTGTGCACTCGGACCTGAGAATCAGTGACCGGTGAGGACTACTTCTTGCCCGGCTTCTTCTTGCCGGCGATCGCGCGACGCGGGCCCTTGCGGGTGCGGGCGTTGGTCTTGGTGCGCTGACCGTGGACCGGCAGGCCCCGACGGTGACGGAGACCCTCGTAGCAGCCGATCTCCACCTTGCGGCGGATGTCGGCCTGGATCTCGCGACGGAGGTCACCCTCGGTCTTGATGTTGGCGTCCACGTAGTCGCGGAGCTTGACGAGCTGCTCCTCGTCAAGGTCGCGGACGCGCGTGTCGGGGTCGATACCGGTGGCGCTCAGGGTCTCCTGGGCCAGCGTACGGCCGATCCCGAACACGTAGGTCAGACCAACCTCCACGCGCTTCTCACGCGGAAGGTCAACGCCTGCGAGGCGTGCCATGTATGGCTCCTGTACTCGTCGGAGGTCTGCTGCAGCACCTGTCCCGGCGTCTCACGCCGGGTCCCCGGCCTCCGACCGGGGGTGTCGCCGCCGCGCTGTGCGCGAGGGCGGGTGTCTGCGTATTCAAAGGGGTCGCGTGATGCGTGCGTCGCGCGAAGTACCGCGAGAAGTGCGGGCGGTCTGCGTCAGCCCTGGCGCTGCTTGTGGCGCAGGTTGTCGCAGATGACCATGACCCGGCCGTGGCGGCGGATCACCTTGCACTTGTCGCAGATCTTCTTGACGCTCGGCTTGACCTTCATGGGATGAGGTTCTCCGGGACTTGATGATCTACGGACGCCCCCGCGAGGAAAGCGGGGAGCTACTTGTAGCGGTAGACGATCCGCCCGCGGGTGAGGTCGTAGGGAGAGAGCTCCACCACGACCCGGTCGTCGGGAAGAATACGGATGTAGTTCATCCGCATCTTGCCGCTGATGTGCGCGAGGACCTGGTGCCCGTTCTGGAGCTCCACTTTGAACATCGCGTTCGGCAGAGACTCGACGACGGTGCCCTCGATCTCGATGGCCCCTTGTTTTTTGGCCATACTTGAGCGCTTCACCTTCCGGGATCGGCTACCTGGACTACCTGGACAGCCCTTATACACAGGTGTACAGGGACCGACGCACCAGTCTACGGCACGTCGACCGGAAAGACGAATCCCCTCATCATTCCCCGCATGGCGGCAGGATATGCACCCTGAGGGTGACGCGCCTCACACGGATGGCGCAGCAGGCGCCCGCCACCGGCCGCGACCACCGCCCGGAACCCGCCTCCGACCGCGGCCCGGCGGCGTCAGGCGAGCGGGTCGGGGGCCGTCACGACACCCAGCGCTGCCAACCGCTCGCGCCCGCCGTCCGGTGCGGTCAGCACCAGCGGACCCTGCTCGGTCAGCGCGATGGAGTGCTCCCAGTGAGCGGCCCAGGTCCCGTCGTCGGTCTTGACCGTCCAGTCGTCGGCGAGCACGTGGGTCCGGGGGGTGCCCAGGGAGATCATCGGCTCGATGGCCAGGCACATCCCCGGGACCAGCTTCGGCCCCCGGCCGCGGCGGCGCTCGACGTAGTTCAGCACGTGCGGGTCCATGTGCATGGCGCTCCCGATGCCGTGCCCGCCGTACTCCTCGACGATGCCCCACTTGCCCGACGGGGGCTTCGGCTGCCGACGGACGTCGTCCTGCACCGCGCGCGAGATGTCGACCAGCCGGTTGCCCAGCCGCATCGCGGCGAGCCCCGCCCACATGGACTCCTCGGTCACCCGGTTGAGCTCCAGCACCTCGGGGCCGTGGCCCTCCCCCACCAGCACGGTGATCGCGGCGTCGGCGTGCCAGCCGTCCACGATCGCGCCGGCGTCGATCGACAGCACGTCGCCGCTGCGCAGGACCTCACCGTCGGAGGGGATGCCGTGGACCACCACGTCGTTCACCGAGGTGCAGATGTTGCCGGGGAACCCGCCGTACCCGAGGAAGTTCGGCTTGGCGCCGTGATCGGCCAGCACCTGGGCGGCGACCCGGTCCAGCTCGCCGGTGGTGGCACCGGGGACCGCGGCGTCGGCGCACCGGCGGTGCATCTCCGCGACCACCAGTCCGGCGGCGCGCATGCTCGCGATCTGCTCGGGGTTCTTGAGCTCCACCATCGGGGGGTTCCTCACGCAGTCGGTGCCGGTCCCGGCGCGTCTCGCCGGCCGCCGGTGGTCGTCGGTGCTGTCCGGCCCGCGCGCACCGCCCGGTGCTGCTGCGGGGGCCGGTCCGCACAAGCCCCCGGCCGTGACGCCCGGCGGGGCGTCACGGCCGGGGACCGTGCGGGGGGGGGG
>NZ_JAAVJB010000118.1 GCF_012034385.1 Streptomyces spiramenti | reverse complement strand
GCGCCAACCCCCAGGACTCCACCAACCGGAACAACGCCACCTCAAACGCAAACAACGACGACTGCGCCCACACCGTCTCGTTCAACCGATCACCACCCCCCGCAACCACCTCCCGCACCGGATACTCAAGATGCCGATCCAGCTCCCCACACACCTCATCAAACGCCGCCGCAAACACCGGAAACGCCCCACCAAGCCCCTCACCCATACCCACCCGCTGCGACCCCTGCCCCGCAAACAAGAACCCCGACAGACCCTCCCGCACACTCCCCGACACCACACCCGCACCCAACTCCCCCACCGCCAGGTCAGCGAAGGAGTGCGCGGCCTCGGTGGTCGCCGAGGCGAGCACCACAGCGCGGTGCGCGAGGGTGGCACGGGTGGTGCCGAGGGAGTGGCCCAGGTCGGCCACGGAGGTGTCGGCGTTCGTCGGCTGCCGCAGGTGGTCGGCGAGGCGTTCGGCCTGGGCGCGCAGTGCTGCGGCGTCGCGTCCGCTCAGCGGCAGCGGCACGACGGGCAGGGGCAGCGGCGCGTGCGCCAGTCGGTCGTCCGTGGTGTCGGCGGCCATCGGCGCCTGCTCGACGATCAGGTGTGCGTTGGTACCGCTGACTCCGAAGGAGGAGACACCGGCTCGGCGCGGCCGTCCGCCGTCGGCGGTCGCCCACTCCCGTGCTTCGGCGAGCAGTTCGACGCCGCCCGTCGTCCAGTCCACCTGCGTGGAGGGGGCGGTGACATGGAGGGACCGGGGCAGTCGACCTGCCCGCATGGCCATGACCATCTTGATGACGCCGGCCACGCCGGCCGCCGCCTGGGTGTGTCCCAGGTTGGACTTCACGGATCCCAGCCAGAGCGGCCGTTCCGCGTCGCGCCCCTGGCCGTAGGTCGCCAGCAGCGCTTCCGCTTCGATGGGGTCGCCGAGGGTCGTGCCGGTGCCGTGGGCCTCCACGGCGTCCACGTCGGTCGCCGCCAGACCGGCCCGGTCGAGTGCGGCGCGGATCACGCGCTCCTGGGCCGGGCCGCTCGGCGCGGTGAGGCCGTTGGAGGCGCCGTCCTGGTTGACCGCGCTGCCGCGGATCACCGCGAGGACGCGGTGCCCGTTGCGCCGGGCGTCGGAGAGCCGCTCCAGGACGAGCAGACCGGCGCCCTCGGCCCAGCCGGTGCCGTCAGCGGAGTCGGAGAAGGACTTGCACCGTCCGTCAGGCGCCAGGCCGCGCTGGCGGCTGAAGGCGATGAAGGGGGACGGTGAGGACATGACCATCACGCCGCCGGCCAGGGCGAGGTCGCAGTTCCGGCGCAGCAGGGACTCGGCTGCCAAGTGGATGGCGACCAGCGAGGAGGAGCAGGCCGTGTCCACCGTCAGTGCGGGGCCCTCCAGGCCAAGCGCGTAGGAGATCCGGCCGGAGATCACGGCACCGGCGTTGCCGGTGGCGAGGTAGCGGTCGATGTGCTCGGTCCCGGAGCCCAGCGCGACGTGGTCGTGGTAGTCCTGGCCGCCGCTGCCGACGAAGACGCCGACGGGTTCGCCCCGCATGCGGTCGGGGGCGATGCCGGTCCGCTCGAACGCCTCCCAGGCCAGTTCGAGCATCAGGCGCTGCTGGGGGTCCGTGGCCAGTGCCTCACGGGGCGGGATACCGAAGAGGCCGGCGTCGAAGTGGGTCGCGCCCCGGACGAAGCCGCCCTCGTTGACGTAGCTGGTGCCGGGCCGGTCGGGGTCGGCGTCGTAGAGGGCGGCGTTGTCCCAGCCCCGGTCGTCCGGGAAGGGTCCGATGGCGTCGGTTCCGCTGTCGACCAGACGCCACAGGTCCTCGGGCGTCTCCACTCCGCCGGGGTAGCGGCAGCTCATGGCCACGACGGCGACGGGCTCGCGGCTCTCCTCCTCGACGTCCCGCAGTCGCTGCTGGGTCTGGTGCAGCTCCCCGGTGACGCGCTTGAGGTAGCTGAGCAGCTTGTCTTCGTTCGCCATCTTCAGACTCCGAACTCTCTGTCGATGAAGTCGAAGACGGCGTCGGCATCCGCCTCTTCGAGTTCGTCCGCGATGGCCGTGCCGTTGTCCTGGGCGCCGGCCTCGTGCAGCTTGGTGGTGAGCGCGTGGAGCCGGGCGGTGACGCCCGCGCGCTCGATGTCGTCGGGGGAAAGGCCGGCGAGTCCGACTTCGAGGCGTTCCAGCGCTTCGAGTACGGGCGGGCGCCGGTCGTCGTCCAGCAGCTCGGTCCGCAGGTGGGCGGCGAGCGCCTGCGGCGAGGCGTGGCTGAAGACGGCGGTCGGGGGGAGCCGCAGCCCGGTGTCCCGGTTGAGGCGGTTGCGCAGGTCCACTGCAGTCGCGGACTCGAAGCCGAGGTCCTTGAAGGACCGGCGGGGTTCGATCTCCGTCGCGTCGTCGTGGCCGAGCAGCACGGCGGCGTGGTCGCGCACCAGCCCGAGCAGGGTGCGGTGCTGTTCCGGCGCCGTCATGCCCGCGAGCCGCCGGCTGAGGCCGTTCCTGGCCTCCTGCCCGGTGTCGGCTCCGGTGCCGGCGCGGTCGGTGGTGTCGGCGTCGTCCGCGGGGCGGGCGTCCGGGAGGTCGCGCAGCAGGGGGCGGGGGCGGGTCAGGGTGTAGACGGGGGTGAAGCGGGTCCAGTCGATGTCGGCGACGACCAGGTGTCCGTCGGCGCCGGGGTTCGCGGTGGTGAGCAGCCAGGCGTCGAGGGCGCGGTGGGGTTCCATGGGGTTGAGACCCATGGAACGGAGGTAGTCCCTGGCGGTCTCGTCGACCATGCCGCCGCCGGCCCAGGAGCCCCAGGCGACGGAGGCGGCGGCCAGCCCGCGGGCGCGGCGACGCTCGGCGACGGCTTCCACTCGGGCGTTGGCAGCGGCGTACGCGGCGTGGCCCGCGGTGCCCCAGACGGCGGCGCCGGACGAGAAGAGCACGAAGGCGTCCAGGTCCTGGTCGCACAGCAGTGCGTCGAGGTGTTCGGCGCCGGCGACCTTGGCTCGCCCGACGGCGGCGAAGGCGTCGACGGTGAGGTCGGGGAGGGCGGTCGGCTCGCCCAGTTCGCCGGCCGCGTGGATGACGGTGGTGAGGGGCCGGTCGGCCGGGACGGTTCCGAGTACGCGGGCGAGCTCCCGGCGGTCGGTGACGTCGCACGCCTCGATGGCGACAGTGGCCCCCGATGCGGCGAGTTCGGCGGCGAGTTCCTCCGCCCCCGGTGCCGCTGCACCCCGGCGGCTGGTGAGGATCAGGTGGCTGGTGCCTCCGGCGGCGAGGCGCCGTGCGAGGTGGGAGCCGAGGGCTCCGGTGCCGCCGGTGATCAGTACCGTGCCGTGCCGCGCCGCTCGTTCGTCGCGTCGCGGGCCGGGCGTGGCGGTGGCCGGGGCGCGGGTCAGGCGGCGGGCCAGGATGCCGCTGGGCCGCACGGCGGCCTGATCCTCGTGGTCGAGTCCGGCCAGCACCGTGCACAGCCGGTCCAGCGCGCGGCTGTCGGGCTCGGGCGGGAGGTCGACGGTGCCGCCCCAGCTCTCGGGCTGGTCGAGGGCGAGAACGGTGCCGATTCCCCAGACCGCCGCCTGGGTGGGGTCGGCGGGCAGCTGGGAGCGGCCGGTGGTGACCGCCCCGCTGGTGACGCACCACAGCGGTGCGCCGATCGCCGCGTCGGCGAGGGCCTGCACCGCGCGAAGGGTGGCGGCCGTTCCGCGAGTGAGCGTGGAATGTTCGGGGTGCGGCTCCCGGTCCAGGGCGAGCAGGGAGAGAACCCCGGACGGGCCTTCCCCGGCGGTCGCGGACCGCTCGGCGATCAGGTCCGCGAGTGCGGTCCGGTCCTGGTCCCCGACCTCCACGCGCACGACGTGGGCGCCCCGCGCGGTCAGTGCCGTGGTGACGGCGTCGGGATCGACGGCGAGCTGTGCGGACGAGAGGCCGGCGGGGGTCAGGAGCAGCCAGTGGCCGCTGAGCCGGGAGGCCCGGGCGGGCTCGGCAACGGCGTTCCAGGTGACCCGGTAGCGCCAGGAGTTCGCGGTGGCGGCGTCCTCCTCCCGGCGGCGCCAGGTGGCCAGGGCGGGGACCACGCTCTCCAGGGCCGCGGGGTCCAGTCCCAGTGCGCCGGAGAGTCCGTCCAGGTCGGCTTCGTCGACGAGCGCCCAGAAGGCGGAGTCCGCACCTCGCGCGCCGCCCTGCGCGGCGGCCGGGCCGGTGGGGCTGCCGCTGTCCCAGTACCGCCGGCGCTGGAAGGCGTAGGTGGGCAGCTCGACGGGTTCCGCCGCGGGTGCCGCGGCCGTCCCGTCCGGGGAGACGCCCCGGACGTGCAGCTCCGCGAGCGAGGTGAGGAAGCGGCGGCGTCCGCCGTCGTCCCGGCGCAGCGTGCCGACCACCACGGTGGCCGGTCCCGCCTCACCGGCGGGAGCGTCATCGGCGCCGGTCGGGTCGGCCGCTTCCGGGTCGGCCTCGGGGTCGAGGATCTGCTGGAGGCTCAGCCCCAGGACCGGATGGGGGCTGATCTCGACGAAGGCGGTGTGTCCCTGCTCTGTCAGCGACGCGACGGCACGCCCGAACTCGACGGTCCGTCGGAGGTTGCCGAACCAGTAGTCGGCGGTCAGCTCGCCGTCCCTGATCCAGTCGCCGGTGACGGAGGACAGCATGGGCACGGCGAGCGGGCCGGGGCGGAGCGGCGCGAGGTCGGCGAGGAGCCGGTCCCGGAGTTCCTCGATCTGCGGGGAGTGCGAGGCGTAGTCCACGGCGACCCGTTTGCAGCGTGCTCCCTCCTTACCGAGGCGGTCGGCGAGTTCGTCCAGGGCGGCGTTCTCACCCGCGACGACGACGGTGCCGCCGCCGTTGTCCACGGCGAGCGAGAGCCGTCCGGACCACTCGGCCAGCCGGGGGCGGACGGTGTCGGCGGGCAGGCCGACGGAGAGCATGCCGCCCTTGCCCGCCAGGGTGGCGTGGATCGCCCGGCTGCGGAGGGCGACGACGCGCGCGCCGTCCCGGAGGGACAGGCCACCGGCCACGCAGGCGGCGGCGATCTCGCCCTGGGAGTGGCCGACGACCGCGTCCGGTTCGATGCCGCGGGACCGCCAGAGCGCCGCGAGGGAGACCATCACCGCCCACAGCGCCGGCTGCACGACGTCGACGCGTTCCAGCGAGGGGGCGTCCGCCGCTCCGGTGAGGACCCCGGTCAGCGACCAGTCGGTGAACTCGCCGAGGGCGTCGGCACAGTCTCGGACGCTGTCGGCGAACACCGATTCAGCGGCGAGGAGTTCGGTGGCCATGGCGGGCCACTGGGATCCCTGGCCCGGGAACACGAAGACGTTACGGCCCCGCACGTCGGCGCGCCCGGTCACCACGCGGTCCGTGGGGCTGCCGGTGACGAGGTCGTCCAGCGCGGTGCGGAGACCGTCGAGGTCGTCACCGACGCAGACGGCGCGGTACTCGAAAGCGGTGCGGGTGGTAGCCAGAGCGTGGGCCACGGCCTGCGGCTGCCGGTCCGGGCCGGCGTCGAGGTGGGCGCGCAGCCGTTCCGCCTGGGCGGGCAGGGCAGCCGCGGTAGCTGCCGAGAGCGGCCAGGCGTACGGCCCGGCCGCTTGCGGGGAGGGCTGGTGCGCCGGGGTGTGCGCCGCGGCGGGGTCCGGCTCGGCTGTTTCCAGGATCAGGTGGGCGTTGGTACCGCTGTACCCGAAGGAGGACACGGCAGCCCGGCGCGGCCGGCCGGCGACGTCCGGCCAGGGCTCGGCCTCGGTCAGCAGCCGCAGTCGGCCGGCGTCCCAGTCGACCTCGGAGGAGGGCTCGTCGATGTGCAGGGTTCGCGGGGCGGTGCCCCGGGTGGCGGCGAGGATCATCTTGATGACGCCCGCGACCCCCGCGGCGGCCTGTGGGTGTCCGATGTTGGATTTCACCGACCCGAGCAGCAACGGACGGTCCGCGGGGCGCCCCTGGCCGTAGGTGGCGAGCAGCGCCTGGGCCTCGATGGGGTCGCCGAGAGTGGTGCCGGTGCCGTGCGCCTCCACCACGTCGATGTCGGCCGGGGTGAGACCGGCCTGGCTGAGCGCGCTGCGGATGACCCGTACCTGGGCGGGGCCGTTGGGCGCGGTCTGTCCGTTCGACGCGCCGTCCTGGTTGACCGCCGATCCACGGATGACGGCGAGCACCGGATGGCCGTTACGGCGGGCGTCGGAGAGCCGTTCCAACAGCAGCAGGCCGGCGCCCTCGGACCAACCAGTGCCATTGGCGGTGGCGGAGAACGACCGGCAGCGGCCGTCCTCGGACAGCCCGCGCTGACGGCTGAAGTGCACGAACATGTCGGGGGTGGCCATGACCGCGGCGCCACCGGCCAGCGCGAGGGAGCACTCCCGCTGGCGGAGCGACTGGCAAGCGAGGTGCAGGGCTACCAGCGACGAGGAGCAGGCGGTGTCGAGCGTGACCGCCGGGCCCTCCAGACCGAAGCGGTACGCGACGTGCCCCGAGGCGAGGCTGCCGCCCGGGCTGCCGCCCCCGTAGTCGTGGTACATCAGCCCGACGAAGGTTCCGGTCGCGGAGCCCTTGAGCGAGGCGGGTCGGATCCGTGCCCGCTCCAACGTCTCCCAGGCCAGCTCCAGCAGCAGCCGTTCCTGCGGGTCGGCGCGGCCCGCCTCGCGGGGCGAGATCCCGAAGAAGCCGGCGTCGAAGTCGCCCGCGTCGTAGAGGAACCCGCCGTTGCGTACGTAAGTCGTTCCTTCCCGGCCGGGCTCGGGGTCGTAGATGCCGTCCAGGTCCCAGCCCCGGTCGGCGGGGAACTCCCCGATCGCGTCGCGGCCCTCGTCGATCAGCTGCCACAGCTCGTCGGGGGAGGTGACCCCGCCGGGGTAGCGGCAGCCCATGGCCACCACGGCGATGGGTTCGCAGCTCCGGTCCTCGACCTCCCGCAGTCGGCGCTTCGCCTCGTGCAGATCGGCAGTGGCGCGCCTGAGGTAGTCGCGCAGCCGGTCATCGTTGGTCATGGCCCTCGCCCCTTTCCGGTGCGCTCAAGTTGTCGAGTGCCGCGAAGAGTTCGTCGTCGGTGGCGGTGTCGAAGCTCTGCGCCTCGCCGTCGGGGGCGGCCGGGTCCCCGGCGCTCCTGCGCCAGCTGCCCAGCAGGGCCTCCAGCCGGGCGGTGATCTCCGCGTGGTGCTCCGCCTCCGGCGTGGTGGCGGAGGCCAGGGCCGACTCCAGGTGGGCGAGGCCCGCGAGCGCGGCGGCGGTCGCGCCCCGCACCGGGTCGAGCTGCGAGCGGAGGTGCTGCGCCAGGGCTGCCGGGGTGGGATGGTCGAACACCAGGGTGGCGGGCAGCTGCAGCCCGGTGGCGGCGCCGAGGGCGTTCCGCAGTTCGACGGCGGTCAGGGAGTCGAAGCCCATCTCCTGGAAGGCACGGCCCGGATCGACGGAGGCGGCGGAACCGTGACCGAGAACGGCCGCGACGTGTCGACCCACCAGCTCGGTCAGCAGCTTCTCCTGGTCCTCCGGCCCCAGGCCGGCGAGGCGCTCGGCCAACTGCCCGGCGGCTTCCTCGCCCGCGGTCGTGGTGTCGGCAGTGGACGGTCGGCGCGGGGCGGCGGGGGCGAAGGCGCGCAGCACGGGCGGGAGCCCCCCTGCCGCGGCGCGGGCGCGTAGCGCGGACCGGTCCAGTCGCAGCGGGACGAGGGCGGGCTCCGGCGAGCGGAGGCCCGCGTCGAAGAGCGCGAGCGCCTCGTCCACGGGAATCGGCGGTGTCCCCTGGCGCCGCAACCGCGCCACGTCGGCCTCGCCGAGCTCCCCGCCGAGGCCGGTCCTCTCGTCCCACAGCCCCCAGGCCAGCGACGTGGCCGGCAGGCCCGCCTCGTGGCGGTGGGCGGCGAGCGCGTCCAGGAAGAGGTTCCCCGCGGCGTAGGCGGGCTGGCCGGCGGCCAGCGCGGTGCCGGCGGCCGAGGAGAACAGCACGAACGCGGTCAGTGCCCGGTGCTTGGTCAGCTCGTGCAGGTGCCAGGCGGCGTCCACCTTGGGGCGCAGCACCTCAGCCATCCGTTCGGGTGTGAGCCCGTTCACGGAGCCGCCGTCGGCGGTGCCGGCGGCGTGGATCACGGCGCTCAGCGGGGCGTCCTGCGGGATGCCCGCCAGCAGCTCCACCAGCGCCTCGGGGTCGGCGGCGTCACAGGCGGCCAGGGTGATCTCCGCGCCGAGAGCGCCGAGTTCGTCGCGCAGACCGGTCGCCCCCGGGGCGTCCGCGCCGCGGCGGCTCACCAGCAGCAGCCGCCGGGCCCCGTGAACGGTGACCAGATGGCGGGCGAGGGCCCGTCCCAGGCCGCCGGTACCGCCGGTGATCAGTACGGTGCCGGGAAAGCGCCCCGTCTCGTCACCGGAGGCGGGCACCGGCTCGGCGCGGGTGAGTCGTGGCACGTACGGAACGCCCTCGCGGAGGGCGAGTTCCGGCTCTGCCGTGGCGAGCGCCTCCGGCAGCGCGCGGGCCGAGGCGTCCGTGCCGTCGGTGTCGACGAGGACGAAGCGCTCCGGGTGCTCCGCCTGAGCGGCCCGCAGCAGGCCCCAGAGCGGGGCGCTCGCCGGGTCGATCGGTGAGCCCGCTCCGGTCGCGCGGGTGGTGAGCACCACGAGACGGGTGTGGGCGAGGCGGCCCTCGGCGAGCCAGCCCTTGACGTCCGTCAGCATCCGCTCTGCCACCGTGTGGGCGGCCCGGGGGAGGTCCCCGGGAGCGGCCTGCGGCACCAGGAGCACGGTGCCCGGGGCGGGCGTGTCCGCCGTGAGGGAGCCGATGAACGAGGCGAGGTCGGGGTGGCAGGTTTCCGCACGGGCCCGCAGCGGCTCCGGCCCGGGGCCGGCCAGGACCCAACGGAAGTCGGGCCCAGCGGAGGTCACGGTGGGGTCGAGGGCCGGTGAGGCGGGAGCTCCGGGGAGAGGCTGCCATTCCAGGCGGTGCAGGGCGTGGGCCCGTGCCCCGGCACCCAGCTGCTCCGGGGTGACGGGTCGGACCGCGAGGGAGTCCACCGTGAGCACCGGCCTGCCCGTCGCATCGGAGAGAGCGAGAGTGATCGCCCCCGGTCCCGCCGGAGCAATCCTCACCCGTACCGCCGCCGCCCCGGTGACGGAGAGCGTGACGCCGTTCCAGGAGAACGGCAGGAGCGTCTCGCCGCCCTCGTCGAGCAGCGTGGCGTGCAGCGCGGTGTCCAGCAGCGCCGGGTGGATCCCGTACCGGCCGGCCTCGTCCCTGTCGGCCAGTGCGACCTCGGCGTGGAGGACATCGCCGTCCTGCCAGACCGCCCGAAGTCCCTGGAAGGCGGGTCCGTAGTGGTAGCCGCGCCCGGCGAGGGCGGTGTAGGCGTCGCCCAACGGGAGGGCGACCGCTCCGGGCGGGGGCCACGGGGCATCGGCCGGGCCGTCGGGTGTGGTTCCCGCGCGGGCCGTCGCCAGGACGCCGGTCGCGTGGCGGGTCCACGCGTGTGCGGAGTCGTCCTCGCCACTGTCACGGGTGTGGACGGTGACCGGCCGCCTGTCTGCGTGCGAGCCGTCGGGACGCGCGGGTCCGACGACCACGCGCAGGGCCAGATCGCCGTGCTCCGGGACGGTCAGCGGCGCCTCGATCGTCAGCTCCTCCAGCACCGGGAGCTCCGCCTCGGCACCGGCCACCAAAGCCAACTCGACCAACCCGGTACCGGGCATCAACACCTGGTCGTGGACGATGTGGTCGGCAAGCCACCGAACGTTCCGCCGCGAGATCCGCCCGGTGAGGGTGAGCGCCCCCGTCTCCGGGTCGGTCACCGACCCCGCTACCAGGGGATGGTCAACGACGCTCAGCCCCAGGGCGGTCGCATCACCGCCCCGGTCCGGCGCGAGCCAGTAGGCGTGACGCTGGAAGGGGTAGGTGGGGAGGTCGACGTGAGTGGGGGTCCGCGGGGCGAGGAGCTGTGTCCAGTCGGGTGACCAGCCGTCGACGTGGAGCGCCGCCATGGCGGCCATCAACGCGGTCGTCTCGTCGTGCTCCCGGTGGCTCGCGGCGACGACTGTCCCCTCGACACTGCCGGCTACCAGGCCGGTGAGGGTGGTGTCGGGTCCGATCTCCAGGAACCGCGTCACCCCCTGCACCTGCGCGGCGGTGACCGCGTCGGCGAACCGCACCGACTCCCGCACCTGACGCACCCAGTACTCCGACCCGAACACCGACTCCGACTCACCGGTCAGCGTCGAGATCAACGGCAGCTTCGCCGGCTTGTGCTCCACCCCCTCCAGCACCCGCCGGAACTCCGCCAGCATCGGCTCCATCAACGACGAGTGGAACGCATGCGACACCCGCAACCGGCTCTTCCGCCAGGCCTTGTCCTCGCAGACCGACTCCACTGCGGCGACCGCCTCAACCGTCCCCGACACCACAACCGATGCAGGCCCATTGACCGCAGCAACACCGGCGCCCTCGATGCCGGAAAGAACAGCCGCGACATCCGCCTCGGCAGCGGCGACCGCGAGCATCGCCCCACCCTGCGGCAACGCCTGCATCAACCGGCCACGCGCAGCCACCACCGCACACGCATCCGCCAGACTCCACACCCCCGCAACATGCGCAGCCGCCAACTCACCAATCGAATGACCCACCAACACACCCGGAGTAAGACCCCAGGACTCCACCAACCGGAACAACGCCACCTCAAACGCAAACAACGACGACTGCGCCCACACCGTCTCGTTCAACCGCTCACCACCCCCCGCAACCACCTCACCAACCGAGCCCCCAAGATGCCGATCCAGCTCCCCACACACCTCATCAAACGCAGCCGCAAACACCGGAAACGCCCCACCAAGCCCCTCACCCATACCCACCCGCTGCGACCCCTGCCCCGCAAACAAGAATCCCGCAGCGCCCTCACCACGAGCCACACCGGTCACCACACCACCGGCCGACTCACCATCCGCCACCGCCAGCAACCCGGTCAGCAACTCCGCGCGTGTGCGGCCGGTGACGACGGCGCGGTGCTCGAAAGATGAGCGGCTGACGACGGTGGAGTACGCCACGTCCGCGAAGTCCAGGTCGGGATCGTCGTCGATGAGCTCCAGCAGGCGCTCCGCCTGCACGGAGAGCGCCTCACGGGTACGCGCCGAGATGAACCAGGGCACGGCGGTGCCGCGCTCGGCTCCGCGCCGCTCGCCCGTCGCCGTGCCTGTGTCGCCCGCCTCCGCGGCTACCGGCTCACCCTGCTCGATGATCAGGTGCGCGTTGGTACCGCTCACGCCGAAGGACGAGACGCCTGCGCGGCGCGGACGGTCACCGTCCGGTTCGGGCCAGTCCCGGCTCTCGGTCAGCAGCGCCAGCTGCCCCGTGGACCAGTCGATGTGCTCCGAGGGCTCGCTGACGTGCAGCGACTCCGGCAACTCTCCCTTGGACATGGCCATCACCATCTTGATGACGCCTGCCGCACCCGCAGCAGCCTGGGTGTGGCCGATGTTCGACTTCACCGAACCCAGCCACAACGGCCGTGCCGCGTCGCGGCCCTTCCCATAGGTGGCGAGCAGTGCCTGCGCCTCGACCGGGTCACCCAGCGTCGTACCCGTGCCGTGGGCCTCGACGGCGTCGACGTCGGTCGTCGCCAGACCCGCCTGGGCCAGCGCCGCTCGGATGACCCGTTGCTGGGCGGGCCCGCTGGGCGCGGTCAGCCCGTTCGACGTGCCGTCCTGGTTGACCGCGCTCCCCCGGATCACCGCCAGCACCCGGTGCCCGTTGCGCCGTGCGTCCGACAGCCGCTCCAGGACCAGGACCCCGGCCCCCTCGGCCCACGCGGTGCCGTCCGCAGATCCCGAGAACGGCTTGCATCGACCGTCGGCCGCCAGGCCGCGCTGGCGGCTGAACTCGACGAAGGTCTCCGGCGTCGCCATCACGGTGACACCGCCGGCCAGCGCGAGCGAGCTCTCACCTGAGCGCAGGGAGGTCGCCGCCAGGTGCATCGCCACCAGGGAGGAGGAGCAGGCGGTGTCGACACTGACGGCCGGGCCCTCCAACCCGAGGGTGTAGGCGATGCGACCGGTCGCGATGGCGCCCGTGCTGTTGTTGCCCACGTAGTCGTGGTACTGCACGCCCGCGAAGACACCGGCCTGGGTGCCACGGAGGGTGTGCGGATTGATCCCGGCGCGTTCCAGTGCCTCCCACGAGGTCTCCAGCAACAGGCGGTGCTGCGGGTCGATGGTGGCTGCTTCCTTGGGCGGGACACCGAAGAATCCGGGGTCGAACTGCCCCGCGTCGTGCAGGAAGCCGCCCTCCCGCACATAGCTGGTACCCGGCCGCTCCCCCGTCGCGTCGTACAACGCCTCCAGGTCCCAGCCACGGTCGTCCGGGAACGCGGTTATCGCGTCGCCGCCTTCGGCGAGGAGTTCCCAGAGGCCCTCGGGGGAGGTGACGCCGCCGGGGAACCGGCAGGCCATGCCGACGATCGCGATCGGCTCGTCGAGCGGGCCCGTGACCGCCCGTGGCGCCGGCCGGTGCTGCGGTGTGCCGGTGAGGCTCTCCAGCAGGTGGTCGGTGAGGGCGTGCGCGGAGGGATAGTCGAAAGCGAGCGTCGCGGACAACCGCTGCCCCGTCTCCGCGCTCAACCCATTCCGCAACTCGATCGCGCTGAGCGAATCGAAACCCAACTCGTGGAAACCACGACCCGGCTCGATCGCAGCCCCGGAACCATGCCCCAGAACCCGCGCGACCTGCTCCCGCACCACATCCAGAACCACCGAACGACGACCCACCTCATCCAACCCCGCCAAACGTCCCACCCAACCACCCACAACACCCGCACCCTCCACATCATGAACACTCCGGCGAGACACCCGCGTCGCCAACCCACGGAAAGCAGCAGGCAGACCCCCGTGCCAGACCCGCACCGCCTCTCGATCGACCTTCACGCCCAACACCACCGCCTCGTCCCGCACCCGCAACGCCGCATCGAACAACGCCAACCCCTCCACCCCACTCAACGGCAACACACCAGACCGCCCGATCCGCGCACGATCCACCACACCCAACCCACCCGCCATACCCCCACCAACACCCACATCCCACGGACCCCACACCACCGACACACCCGGCAACCCCTCACCACGCCGCAACACCGCCAACGCATCCAACGACGCATTCGCCGCCGCATAACTCCCCTGACCCGCCGCACCCAACGACCCAGACACCGACGAGAACAACACAAACGCCCCCAACCCCAAACCACGCGTGCACTCATGCAGATTCCACGCACCCACCACCTTCGGCAACAACACCCCATCCACCCGCTCACCCGACAACTCCGTCACCACACCGTCATCCAGAACACCCGCCGCATGCACCACACCAACCAACCCACCCTCACCAGAAACCCACTCCACCAACCGCTCCACACCACCCCGATCAGCCACATCACAACTCACCGGAACACCCACCGCACCCAACCCCGCCAACTCCTCAACCAACCCCGCCACCACCGACGAACCCTCAGCACCCCGACTCACCAAAACCACCCGACCCACACCATGCGCCACCACCAAATGACGCGCCACCAACCCACCCAACACACCCGACGCACCCGTCACCAACCACGTCCCCGACAACCCCGAACCCCCACCGACACCCCCACCAGCAACAGCGCCCTCTCCGACACCACCCGCCGACACCACAGCCGGCAACACCGACACCGACGGCACCGACAACACACCCCCGACCAAACGCGCCTCCACCTCACCAGCCGCCAACACCTCACCCACCGCACCCAACAACCGCCCCAACCCCTCCACCGTCCCCGGATCAGCACCCCCATCCCGATCCAACAGAACAAACCGCCCCGGATGCTCCGCAGCCGCCGAACGCACCAACCCCCACACCGCACCACCCACCGGATCCCCCACCGCACCCGACGTCACCACCACCAACACCGAACCCACCGCACCCTCATCACCCAACCAACGCCCCAACACCCCAACCAAACCCCCCACATCAACCACCGGAGGCAGGGCCGCACCGTTCGGCGTCACCCGCGACCCACCGGCGGGCGCCATCGGCGCCCAACCCATCCGATACAGCGGCAGGGCCGACGCAGGCGCCGCCGCGAGTTCGGCAACCGGCCGGAAGACCACCCGCTCAACAGACGCCACCGGCTCACCATCGGCATCGGCGATCAGCGCGGAGTAACCATCCGCACCATCAGGAGAGAACCGAACCCGCAACGTCCTCGCACCCGTCGCAAACAGAGAAACCCCGGACCAGACGAAGGGCAGCGCCGCCGGCGTGTCCGATCCCTCGTCGGCATTGCGGGCGGTCGTCAGCGCCTGGGTGGCAGCGTCGAGGGCGGCAGGGTGCAACCCGTAGCGGTGCGCGTCGGCAGCCACCTTCTCGGGGAGACGAACCTCGGCGAGGACGTCCTCCCCCAACCGCCACACAGCAGCAAGCCCCTGGAACGCAGGCCCGTACTCCAAGCCCCCCGCCGCCAGTTGTGCGGGCAGCTGCGCCAGCGAAACCGGCTGGGCGTCCCGAGGCGGCCAGGCTCGGAGGGCGTCATCCGGGTCTCTCCGCGCGGGCGTCGGCGTCAGGAGACCGGTGGCGTGGAGTGTCCACTCCACGTCGGCGTCATCGGGCCGCGCGTAGACGCTGAGGCTGCGGCCACCGCTGGTGTCCGCGGGCCCGACGAGCGTCTGGAGCCGCACGGATCCGTTCTCCGGCAGCTGTAGCGGGGCGTGCAGCACCAGTTCACCGATCCGCCCGCAGCCGGCGTGGTCACCGGCGCGAACCGCCAGCTCGACGAACGCGGTTCCTGGCAGCGTGAGTTCGCCGTGCACGACATGGTCGGCCAGCCACGGCTGAGCACGCAGCGACAGCCGGCCGGTGAGAACCACACCCCCGGAATCCGCCAGTACCGTCTGGGCGCCGAGGAACGGGTGATCAGCAGCCTCCAGGCCCAATCCCGCAACCCCCGCCGAGGCGACGCCTCCCTCCAACCAGTACCGCTCCCGCTGGAAGGCGTAGGTGGGAAGCGGCGTCTGCCGAGCTCCGAAGCCCTCGAACAACGCCGACCAGTCGACGTCGATGCCACTGACGAATGCCTGGCCCACGGCGTGCAGCACGGCCCGCAGTTCATCCGTTTCCCGGTGACCGGTAGGGATGGCGAGGGTGTCCGGGCCTGCGCTCTGTTGGGCGAGGGCGGTGAGGGTGGTGTCGGGTCCGATCTCCAGGAACCGCGTCACCCCCTGCACCTGCCCGGCGGCGACGGCATCGGCGAACCGCACCGACTCACGCACCTGACGCACCCAGTACTCCGCCCCGAACACCGACTCCGACTCACCGGTCAGCGTCGAGATCAACGGCAACCTCGCCGGCCTGTGCTCCACCCCCTCCAGCACCCGCCGGAACTCCGCCAGCATCGGCTCCATCAACGACGAGTGGAACGCATGCGACACCCGCA
>NZ_JAAVJB010000117.1 GCF_012034385.1 Streptomyces spiramenti | reverse complement strand
GGCCCGGCGCGTCCGCCGGCGCCCGTCGCGACGGGCGCGGCCAGGCAGGCGCGAACCCGGTCGGAGGCGCCCCCGCCCCGCCCGCGCCCACCCGGGACGGCACCCCCGCCGGCGGACGGTCCGGCGGAACCGAACCAGCACCGCACGGACCGGAAAGGCCAACGGGGTGACCGAGACCACGCGCCCGATGCGCGCACTCGTCGTCGAGGACGAGACCTTCACCCGGCAGGAGCTGGCCGAGATGCTGGCGGAACTGCCGGAGTTCGGCAGCGTCGCCGAGGCGGACAGCGGAGAGGCGGCCGTCCGCGTCCTCGGCACCTCGGCCTTCGACGCGGTCTTCCTCGACATCTCCATGCCCGGCCTCGACGGCATGGAGGTGGCACGAGTGCTGCACATGATGTCGGAGCCGCCCGCCATCGTCTTCGTGACCGCCTCCGAGAGCCACGCCGTGGAGGCCTTCGGGATCGGGGCGGCCGACTACCTGCTCAAGCCCATCCGTCCGGAGCGGCTCGCCGAGGCCGCCGCCCGGGTGCGCGCGCTGCGCCGCCCCGCCGTCCCCACGCCCGGCTCGGCCGTGGACGAGCTGACCGTGGTCCAGATAGAGACCGGCCGCCAGACCCTGTTCGTCCACCGCGACGACATCCAGTACGCCGAGGCGCACGGCGACTACGTGCGGCTGCACACCGCCGACGACAGCCACCTCATCCGGCTGTCGCTCTCCTACCTGGAGGAGGCGTGGGGCCCGGCAGGGTTCGTCCGGGCGCACCGCGGCTACCTGGTCGCCGTCCGCTGGGTACGCGACCTGCGGGTCACCAGCTCCTCCGGGTTGCTCGCCTGCACCCCGGCCGGTGAGGTCCCCGTCAGCCGCCGCCACGCCCGCGCCCTCAAGGAGCGCCTGCTGGCGGCGGTCCGGGACGAGCAGCGATGACGGCGGCTCCGTGAGCCTGCCCTCCCGGCCGCCGCACCGCAGGGTCAGGATCACCAGCCCCCAGACGCGCATCGCCCTCTCCCGACGCCACCGGCCCGTGCAGCAACTCCTCCCGGTGCCGGACGGGACCATGGACGACGGGGCACTGGCGGCGGCCCGCGCGACCTTCGCCCGGCAGCGACGGCTCGCCCTGCGGAGCTCCGCGGGGTTGGCCGCGCTGCTGCTGGGGCTCTCCGGCCTGCTCGCCGCGCTACCGGTGCTGGACCGCGTCTCCGTGGGCCCCGTCCCCGCCTCCTGGCTGCTGCTGATGGCGGCCAGCTACCCGATGCTGCTGCTCATCGCCGCCGTGCACGTCCGCGCGGCGGAGCGGGTGGAGGACGACGCCGTCCGCGCCCGCACCCGGCCTCCGACCGCCTCGGCGGAGACCACCGGGACGACCGGGACGACCGGGACGACCGGGTCCGCCGGGGGAGCCACGGTGCCCGGCGTCACGACGGAAGGCCCGCCCTCGGGACCCGCCGCCGACGAGGGGCCCCTGCGGTGACCGGGCTGCTGGCCATCGGACTGCTGCTGGCCGCCAGCATGCTCATCGGCGTCTACGGGGTGCGCGCCGCTCGCTCCACCCCGGACTTCCTCGTCGCCTCCCAGGAGGTCAAACCGACCTGGAACGCGCTCGCCATCGCCGGCGAGTACGTCTCCGCCGCCTCCGTCCTGGGCCTCGCCGGCCTGATGCTCAAGCACGGCATCGGAACGCTCTGGTACGCCGTCGGGTTCACCGCCGGCTACGTCGTGGTGGCGGCACTGGTCGCCGGACCGATGCGCCGCTCCGGCGCCTACACCGTCCCCGACTTCGCCGACTACCGGCTCGGCTCCCAGCGCATCCGCAAGCTCTGCGCGGTGATCGTCCTGGTGATCATGTGGCTCTACCTGATCCCGCAGTTCAAGGGTGCGGGCGTGGTGCTGCACCTGGTCAGCGGCACCCCGTACTGGGTCGGTGTCGTCCTCGCCGGGCTCGTCGTCTCGGTGTCCATCCTCGCCGGCGGCATGCGCTCGGCCACCTACGTGCAGGGCTTCCACTACCTGGTGAAGCTGGTCTTCATCGCGGTACCCGCCCTGGTGCTGCTGGCCTCGGCCGGGCCGGACGGCCGCGCCGAGGCACTGCACGTGGACCTCACCGCCTGGAGCCGGCCGCTGCTCGACCTCGACAACTCCGGCGAACCCCTGCTGGCCACCTGGTCCGTGCTGATCGCCACCACGCTCGGCGCTGCCGGACTCCCGCACGTGATCATGCGGTTCAGCACCACCGCCACCGCGCGGGCGGCCCGCCGCGTCGCGGTCTGGGTGATCGTGCTGCTGGGCCTCTTCTACCTGTTCCCCGCCGTCTACGGCCTGTTGGGACGGGTCTTCACCCCGGAACTCGCCACCGAGGGCGACACCGACACCGTCACCGTGGTGCTGCCCGGGGCCATGCTCCCCGGCACCTGGGGCGCGGTGCTGACCGCGCTGGTGGCCGCGGGCGCCTTCGCGGCGTTCCTCTCCACCTCCTCCGGGCTGCTGCTCGCCCTGGCCGGCGGGCTCTCCCACGACCTCTCCCGCACCGGTGCCACCGGTGTCGGCCGGCTGCGCGCGGCGGTCGCCGCGGGGGCGCTGGTGGCCGTCCTGCTGTCGCTGCCGGCGGCTGCGGTGGACATCAACGTGCTGGTGGGATGGGCCTTCGCTGTCGCCGCGTCGACGTTCTGCCCGCTGCTGGTGCTGGGCATCTGGTGGCGAGGGCTGACCGTCGCGGGGGCGGCGGCCGGGCTGGCGGCCGGGGTCTGCGCCTCGACGGGCGCGGCCCTCGCCTCGGCCGTGACGGACGTCCCGCACGGCTGGGTCGTCGTGCTGCTCGCCCAGCCGGCGGCCTGGACGGTCCCGCTGGCCTTCGCCGTCATGTACGGCGTCTCCCGGCTCGGCACCCCGCCGGAGTGGGCCGAGCGCGCCGTCCTGCGCCTCCACACCCCGGACGCGGCGGACCACCCGAGCGGGTGACCGACGACGGCGACGGCCCGGTTCCGTCGACTGCGGCGATCAGACCGGGGCGCGCCGCGTGGGGCGCGGTGTGGAGCGCGTCGCTTCCGCGCTGACGTGGTGGCCCGGTTCACGCGACGCGTGATAAGGGGAGTTGGGGGCTCGGCGAGCCCGTCCGGCGCCTGCTGCCCGAACACGCGCGTGAGGATCGTCACGTCCTGGTCGGGCCCCGGGCAGCGATTGGCGACGGCTGTGTCCGGTATGGCACACTGGGCGGGTTGCTCGGTCGTACGCCGATGCCGCGCGCCTCCCGCCGGGAGGATCGGAAGCGAGTCCCACCGTATTCGTCGTTCCATATATGCCCTGGTCAGACGGGGTAGGGACGGAAGTACCGGGATCTTCCGGGAAGCGTGTGCGGGGTGGCGGCCAGGCACTCGGTGGAAGTCATCCCCCCTCTCCCGCAAGGGAAACCTGCTGTGCGCAAACCGGCTCGGCAGGGCGACACACCCGACCGCGTGGGTCGGCGCTCGGGGTGGGGGCGGAAGCCGGGTTCCGGAGCGTTGACGAGAGACAGGACTACGAAGTAGCCATGGCGGGACAGAAGATCCGCATCCGGCTCAAGGCCTACGACCACGAGGTCATCGACAACTCGGCGAAGAAGATCGTCGAGACGGTGACCCGCACTGGTGCGTCGGTCGCGGGCCCGGTGCCGCTTCCCACTGAGAAGAACGTGTACTGCGTCATCAAGTCGCCGCACAAGTACAAGGACGCGCGCGAGCACTTCGAGATGCGTACCCACAAGCGGCTGATCGACATCCTCGACCCGACCCCCAAGACCGTTGACTCGCTGATGCGCCTGGACCTTCCGGCCGGCGTTGACATCGAGATCAAGCTCTGAGAGGCGCGGAAGAGATGGCTAAGCAGATCAAGGGCGTCCTGGGCGAGAAGCTCGGCATGACCCAGGTCTGGGACGAGAACAACCGCATCGTCCCGGTCACCGTGGTCAAGGCCGGTCCGTGCGTCGTTTCCCAGGTGCGCACCGATGACCAGGACGGCTACGACGCCGTTCAGATCGCCTACGGCGAGATCGACCCCCGCAAGGTGAACAAGCCCCTCAAGGGCCACTTCGCCAAGTCGGGTGTCACCCCCCGCCGTCACCTCGTGGAGATCCGCACCGCGGACGCCACCGAGTACACCCTGGGCCAGGAAGTCACCGCCGAGGTCTTCGAGTCCGGCCTCAAGGTCGACGTGACCGGCACCTCCAAGGGCAAGGGCACCGCCGGTGTCATGAAGCGCCACGGCTTCGCCGGTGGCAAGGCTTCCCACGGTGCCCACCGCGTGCACCGCAAGCCCGGCTCCATCGGTGGCTGCGCCACCCCGGGCCGCGTCTTCAAGGGCATGCGGATGGCCGGTCGTACCGGCAACGAGCGGGTCACCACCCAGAACCTGACCGTCCACGCCGTTGACGCGGAGAAGGGTCTGCTGCTCATCAAGGGCGCGGTCCCCGGTCCGAACGGCGGCCTCGTCCTGGTCCGCACCGCGGCCAAGGGGGCGTGAGGTAAATGAGCACCGTTAACATTCTTTCGCCCGCAGGCGAGACGACCGGAACCGTCGAGCTCCACGCGGAGATCTTCGACGTGCAGGTCAGCGTTCCGCTGATCCACCAGGTCGTCGTCGCCCAGCTGGCCGCGGCCCGCCAGGGCACGCACAAGACCAAGACCCGTGGCGAGGTGCGCGGCGGTGGCCGCAAGCCGTACCGCCAGAAGGGCACCGGCCGGGCGCGTCAGGGTTCGACCCGTGCGCCGCAGTTCGCCGGTGGTGGCGTCGTGCACGGTCCCGTGCCGCGTGACTACTCGCAGCGCACCCCGAAGAAGATGAAGGCCGCCGCTCTCCGTGGCGCCCTCTCCGACCGTGCCCGTCACGGCCGGGTGCACCTGGTGACCGGCGTGGTCGACGGCGACGTCTCCACCAAGGCCGCCAAGACTCTCTTCGGCAAGATCACCGACCGCAAGAACGTGCTGCTGGTGGTCGAGCGCGACGACGAGAGCGCGCTGCTGTCCGCTCGCAACCTCCCCGAGGTGCACATCCTGGACGCGGGCCAGCTGAACACCTACGACGTGCTCGTCTCCGACGACGTTGTCTTCACCAAGGCCGCCTACGACCGCTTCGTGGCCGGTCCGGTGGCCGGCGGCAAGGCCGTCGCTTCCGAGGCGGAGCTTGAAGGGAGCGACGCCTGATGAGCGAGGCAACGCCGATCACCGAAGAGGGCGTGACCAGCAAGACGTTCACGGACCCCCGTGACATCCTGGTCAAGCCCGTGGTCTCGGAGAAGAGCTACGCGCTCCTCGACGAGAACAAGTACACGTTCATCGTGGACCCGCGCGCCAACAAGACCCAGATCAAGCAGGCCGTCGAGGCGGTCTTCTCGGTCAAGGTCGCGGCGGTGAACACGATCAACCGGCAGGGCAAGCGCAAGCGCACCCGCACCGGTTACGGCAAGCGCGCGAACACCAAGCGCGCGATCGTGACCCTCACAGAGGGCGACAGCATCGACATCTTCGGCGGACCGACCTCCTGACGGGGGCCAGGTCCATGAGCTGTCCGATTTTGGACGAGGACTGAGAAATGGGAATCCGCAAGTACAAGCCGACGACTCCTGGCCGTCGTGGCGCCAGCGTCGCCGACTTCGTCGAGGTCACGCGGTCCACGCCGGAGAAGTCGCTGGTTCGCCCGCTGCACAGCAAGGGCGGCCGTAACAACGCCGGTCGTGTGACCGTTCGCCACCAGGGTGGTGGACACAAGCGCGCCTACCGAGTGATCGACTTCCGTCGTCACGACAAGGACGGCGTGCCGGCGAAGGTCGCGCACATCGAGTACGACCCCAACCGCACCGCGCGTATCGCGCTGCTGCACTACGCCGACGGCGAGAAGCGCTACATCGTCGCGCCGGCCGGCCTGAAGCAGGGCGACCGTGTCGAGAACGGCCCGGCCGCCGACATCAAGCCCGGCAACAACCTGCCGCTGCGCAACATCCCGGTCGGTACGGTCATCCACGCCATCGAGCTGCGGCCCGGCGGCGGCGCGAAGTTCGCCCGCTCCGCGGGTGCCTCCGTGCAGCTGCTGGCGCGTGAGGGCCGCATGGCCCACCTGCGCATGCCGTCCGGTGAGATCCGCCTGGTCGACGTCCGCTGCCGCGCCACTGTCGGCGAGGTCGGCAACGCCGAGCAGTCGAACATCAACTGGGGCAAGGCCGGCCGCATGCGCTGGAAGGGCGTTCGCCCGACCGTCCGCGGTGTGGTCATGAACCCGGTCGACCACCCGCACGGTGGTGGCGAGGGCAAGACCTCCGGTGGTCGCCACCCGGTCTCGCCCTGGGGCAAGAAGGAAGGCCGTACTCGCGCGCCGAAGAAGGCGAGCAACAAGTACATCGTCCGCCGCCGCAAGACGAACAAGAAGCGCTAGGAGCGGGTTTAGATGCCGCGCAGTCTCAAGAAGGGGCCCTTCGTCGACGACCACCTCACCAAGAAGGTGGACGTACAGAACGAAGCCGGCACCAAGAACGTCATCAAGACCTGGTCCCGCCGCTCCATGATCGTCCCGGCCATGCTCGGCCACACGATCGCGGTGCATGACGGCCGCAAGCACGTCCCGGTGTTCGTCACCGAGTCGATGGTCGGCCACAAGCTCGGCGAGTTCGCGCCGACCCGCACCTTCCGCGGCCACGTGAAGGACGACCGCAAGTCGCGTCGTCGCTGATCGGTGGGGTGCGAAGACTCTTATGACTGACATCGAAGGGACAACCATGGAAGCCAGGGCCCAGGCGCGCTATGTGCGCGTCACGCCCATGAAGGCCCGCCGGGTGGTGGACCTCGTCCGTGGCATGAGCGCCACGGAGGCTCAGGCGGTCCTGCGTTTCGCCCCGCAGGCCGCGAGTGTGCCGGTGGGCAAGGTGCTCGACAGCGCCATTGCCAACGCCGCGCACAACTACGACCACACCGACGCCGACAACCTCTACATCTCCGAGGCTTTTGTCGACGAGGGCCCGACGCTCAAGCGTTTCCGTCCGCGTGCCCAGGGGCGCGCCTACCGGATCCGCAAGCGGACCAGCCACATCACCGTGGTCGTCAGCAGCAAGGAAGGAACCCGGTAATGGGCCAGAAGGTTAACCCGCACGGGTTCCGGCTCGGCATCACCACCGACTTCAAGTCGCGCTGGTACGCCGACAAGCTGTACAAGGACTACGTCAAGGAAGACGTGGCCATCCGCCGCATGCTCACCCAGGGCATGGAGCGGGCCGGCATCTCCAAGGTGGAGATCGAGCGGACCCGTGACCGGGTGCGCGTCGACGTCCACACCGCCCGGCCGGGCATCGTCATCGGCCGCCGCGGCGCGGAGGCCGACCGGCTCCGGGGCAACCTGGAGAAGCTGACCGGCAAGCAGATCCAGTTCAACATCCTCGAGGTGAAGAACCCGGAGACCGACGCTCAGCTGGTGGCCCAGGCCGTCGCCGAGCAGCTGTCCTCCCGCGTCTCCTTCCGTCGCGCCATGCGCAAGAGCATGCAGTCGACGATGAAGGCCGGCGCCAAGGGCATCAAGGTCCAGTGCAGCGGTCGTCTCGGCGGTGCCGAGATGTCCCGCTCGGAGTTCTACCGCGAGGGTCGGGTGCCGCTGCACACCCTGCGCGCCAACGTGGACTACGGCTTCTTCGAGGCCCGGACCACCTTCGGCCGCATCGGTGTCAAGGTCTGGATCTACAAGGGCGACGTCAAGAACATCGCCGAGGTCCGTGCCGAGAACGCCGCCGCGCGTGCCGGCAACCGCCCCTCCCGCGGCGGCGCCAACGACCGCCCCGCCCGTGGTGGGCGTGGCGAGCGTGGCGGCCGTGGCCGCAAGCCGCAGCAGGCCCCCGCCGAGGGTGCCAAGGCCGAGGCCCCCAAGGCCGACGCTGCTGCAGCTCCGGCCGAGAGCACCGGAAAGGAGAGCTGACCCATGCTGATCCCTCGCAGGGTCAAGCACCGCAAGCAGCACCACCCGAAGCGGTCGGGCATGGCCAAGGGCGGCACCGAGGTTGCGTTCGGCGACTGGGGCATCCAGGCCGTCACCAGCGCCTACGTGACCAACCGGCAGATCGAGGCCGCGCGTATCTCCATGACGCGGCACATCAAGCGTGGCGGCAAGGTGTGGATCAACATCTACCCCGACCGTCCGCTGACCAAGAAGCCCGCCGAGACCCGCATGGGTTCCGGTAAGGGTTCGCCGGAGTGGTGGGTCGCGAACGTCAAGCCCGGACGGGTGATGTTCGAGCTGTCCTACCCGAACGAGAAGATTGCTCGTGAGGCGCTCATCCGCGCTTCCCACAAGCTTCCGATGAAGTGCCGGATCGTTCGGCGCGAGGCAGGAGAGGCGTGATGGCGGCCGGTACCAAGGCGGCCGAGCTGCGTGAGCTGAACAACGAGGAGCTCGTTGTGAAGCTGCGCGAGGCCAAGGAGGAGCTGTTCCGGCTCCGTTTCCAGTCGGCCACGGGTCAGCTGGAGAACAACAGCCGACTCCGGGCCGTTCGGAAGGACATCGCCCGGATCTACACCCTGATGCGTGAGCGCGAGCTCGGCATCGAGACGGTGGAGGGCGCCCGATGAGCGAGGACGTCGAGAACACCGTGACTACTACCGACACCGACGAGCGCAACGCCCGCAAGGTCCGTGAGGGCCTCGTGGTCAGCGACAAGATGGAGAAGACCGTCGTCGTCGCGGTCGAGGACCGCGTGAAGCACGCCCGGTACGGCAAGATCCTCCGCCGTACCAGCAAGCTGAAGGCGCACGACGAGCAGAACTCCGCGGGTGTCGGTGACCGTGTCCTCCTCATGGAGACCCGGCCGCTGTCCGCAACCAAGCGCTGGCGCATCGTCGAGATCCTCGAAAAGGCGAAGTAACCAGCACTCATTCCTGAGCCGCCAGGCTCGGGATCAGTTCCGCCAGGCTCGGTGGGGACGGTCGCCCTCGTGGTGGCCGGCCCCGCCGGGAACCGGCAGACGATCAGGAGAGAGACGTGATCCAGCAGGAGTCGCGACTGCGCGTCGCCGACAACACGGGTGCCAAGGAGATTCTCTGCATCCGTGTGCTCGGTGGCTCGGGTCGCCGCTACGCGGGTATCGGTGACGTGATCGTCGCCACCGTCAAGGACGCGATCCCCGGTGGCAACGTGAAGAAGGGTGACGTCGTCAAGGCCGTCATCGTTCGTGCCGTCAAGGAGCGCCGCCGTCCCGACGGCTCGTACATCCGCTTCGACGAGAACGCCGCCGTCATTCTGAAGAACGACGGCGACCCCCGCGGCACCCGCATCTTCGGCCCGGTCGGCCGTGAGCTGCGCGAGAAGAAGTTCATGAAGATCATCTCGCTCGCGCCGGAGGTGCTGTAACCGATGAAGATCAAGAAGGGCGACCTGGTCCAGGTCATCACCGGTAAGGACAAGGGCAAGCAGGGGAAGGTCATCGTCGCCTACCCCCGCGAGGAGCGCGTCCTGGTCGAGGGTGTCAACCGGGTCAAGAAGCACACGAAGGCCGGCCAGACCGCCCGTGGTTCGAAGACCGGTGGCATCGTCACGACCGAGGCCCCCGTGCACGTGTCCAACGTGGCGCTCGTGGTCGAGCAGGACGGCACGAAGGTCACCACTCGCGTCGGGTTCCGCTTCGACGACGAGGGCAACAAGATCCGCGTTGCCAAGCGGACGGGTGAGGACATCTGATGACTGCCACCACCAACGCACCGCGCCTCAAGACGCGCTACCGCGAGGAGATCGCGGGCAAGCTGCGTGACGAGTTCAAGTACGAGAACGTCATGCAGACCCCCGGCCTCACCAAGATCGTGGTCAACATGGGTGTGGGCGACGCCGCCCGCGACTCCAAGCTGATCGAGGGCGCGATCCGCGACCTCGCCACGATCACCGGCCAGAAGCCGGCCGTCACCAAGGCCCGTAAGTCCATCGCGCAGTTCAAGCTGCGCGAGGGTCAGCCGATCGGCGCGCACGTCACGCTGCGCGGCGACCGCATGTGGGAGTTCATGGACCGTCTGCTGTCGCTCGCGCTGCCGCGCATCCGCGACTTCCGGGGCCTGTCCCCGAAGCAGTTCGACGGCCGGGGCAACTACACCTTCGGTCTCACGGAGCAGGTCATGTTCCACGAGATCGACCAGGACAAGATCGACCGGGTCCGCGGCATGGACATCACCGTGGTCACCACGGCCACCAACGACGACGAGGGCCGCGCGCTTCTGCGCCACCTCGGATTCCCGTTCAAGGAGGCCTGAGCCATGGCGAAGAAGTCGCTGATCGCCAAGTCCGCCCGCAAGCCGAAGTTCGCGGTGCGCGCCTACACCCGCTGCCAGCGGTGCGGTCGTCCCCACTCGGTCTACCGCAAGTTCGGCCTGTGCCGAGTCTGCCTGCGGGAGATGGCTCACCGCGGTGAGCTGCCCGGCGTGACCAAGAGCTCCTGGTAAGAACCACAACAACTACGCCGTAGGTCCCCGTGCCACACCCGTCCCGCCTCGGAGCGGGGAGAGGGACGGCGCAGACAGGAAACCCCGGCGAGAGAGGCCCAGGGCCATCACATGACTATGACTGACCCGATCGCGGACATGCTCACGCGTCTGCGAAACGCAAACTCGGCCTACCACGACGAAGTCGTGATGCCGCACAGCAAGATCAAGTCGCACATCGCGGAGATCCTCCAGCAGGAGGGCTTCATCACCGGCTGGAAGACCCAGGACGCCACGGTCGGCAAGAGCCTGGTCGTCGAGCTGAAGTTCGGCCCGAACCGCGAGCGCTCGATCGCCGGCATCAAGCGGATCTCGAAGCCGGGCCTGCGGGTCTACGCAAAGTCCACCAACCTGCCGAAGGTGCTCGGCGGCCTCGGCGTGGCGATCATCTCCACGTCGCACGGCCTGCTCACCCACAAGCAGGCGCACAAGAAGGGCGTGGGTGGGGAAGTCCTCGCCTACGTCTGGTAACGGAAGGGAACGGAGGAACAGCAATGTCGCGTATCGGCAAGCTCCCCATCCAGGTTCCCGCCGGTGTGGACGTCACCATCGACGGCCAGACGGTCGGCGTGAAGGGCCCCAAGGGCTCCCTGGCGCACACCGTCGTCGAGCCGATCGAGGTCGCCAAGGACGAGGACGGCACGATCGTCGTCACTCGCCCGAACGACGAGAACCGGAACAAGGCGCTTCACGGCCTGTCCCGCACGCTGGTGGCGAACCTGATCACTGGCGTGACCCAGGGCTACAGCAAGCGGCTGGAAATCAGCGGTGTGGGTTACCGGGTCCTGGCGAAGGGCTCCGACCTGGAGTTCTCGCTCGGCTACAGCCACCCCATCCTGATCAAGGCTCCCGAGGGCATCACCTTCAAGGTGGAGTCCCCGACCCGGCTGAGTGTCGAGGGAATCGACAAGCAGCAGGTCGGCGAGGTCGCCGCCCGGATTCGTAAGCTGCGCAAGCCCGACCCGTACAAGGCCAAGGGCGTCAAGTACGAGGGTGAAGTCATCCGCCGCAAGGTCGGAAAGGCTGGTAAGTAACCCATGGCATACGGTGTGAAGATCGCCAAGGGCGACGCCCGTAAGCGCACTGCCGCCAAGCGCCGTCACCTGCGGATCCGCAAGCGGATCTCCGGTACCGCCGAGCGTCCGCGCCTGGTGGTCACGCGGTCCAACCGTCACATGGTGGCGCAGGTCATCGACGACGTGAAGGGCCACACGCTGGCCTCCGCCTCGTCGCTCGACGTGTCCATCCGTGATGGCGAAGGCGACAAGAGCGACAAGGCCAAGCAGGTCGGCGCACTGCTCGCGGAGCGGGCCAAGACGGCCGGCGTCGAGGCAGTCGTGTTCGACCGTGGCGGTAACCGGTACGCGGGGCGCATCGCCGCCCTGGCGGACGCCGCCCGCGAGGCCGGGCTCAAGTTCTGAGCCGGTTCCGTAGCTAGCGGAAACAGAAAGAGGTAATTCCAATGGCTGGACCCCAGCGCCGCGGTGGCGGCGCCGGTGGCGGCGAGCGGCGGGACCGGAAGGGCCGTGACGGCGGCGCAGCTGCCGAGAAGACCGCGTATGTTGAGCGCGTTGTCGCGATCAACCGTGTCGCCAAGGTCGTGAAGGGTGGTCGTCGCTTCAGCTTCACCGCGCTTGTCGTGGTGGGCGATGCCGATGGCACCGTCGGTGTCGGTTACGGGAAGGCGAAGGAGGTTCCGGCCGCCATCGCCAAGGGTGTTGAGGAGGCCAAGAAGAGCTTCTTCAAGGTCCCCCGTATCCAGGGCACCATCCCCCACCCGATCCAGGGTGAGGAGGCCGCCGGTGTCGTGCTCCTCAAGCCCGCGTCCCCCGGTACCGGCGTCATCGCCGGTGGCCCGGTGCGTGCGGTGCTCGAGTGCGCCGGCATCCACGACGTCCTGAGCAAGTCGCTCGGCTCGTCGAACCCGATCAACATCGTGCACGCCACGGTGGCCGCTCTCCGGGGCCTGCAGCGTCCCGAAGAGATCGCGGCCCGTCGTGGCCTGCCCCTGGAGGACGTCGCCCCCGCAGCCCTGCTGCGTGCGCGTGCCGGGGTGGGTGCCTGATGGCTCGCCTGAAGATCACCCAGAACAAGTCGTACATCGGTAGCAAGCAGCACCACCGGGACACGCTCCGTTCGCTCGGGCTCAAGCGCGTCCACCACACCGTGGTGAAGGATGACCGACCCGAGATCCGTGGCATGGCCCAGGCCGTGCGGCACCTCGTGACGGTCGAGGAGGTCGACTGATATGAGCGAGAACAAGCCGCTCAAGGTCCACAACCTCCGCCCTGCTCCGGGCGCCAAGACCGCCAAGACCCGCGTCGGTCGTGGTGAGGCGTCCAAGGGCAAGACCGCCGGCCGCGGTACCAAGGGCACCAAGGCCCGTTACCAGGTCAAGGCGGGCTTCGAGGGTGGACAGCTGCCGCTGCACATGCGGCTGCCCAAGCTCAAGGGTTTCAAGAACCCCGCCCACAAGCAGTTCCAGGTCGTCAACCTGGAGCGTCTCGCCTCCCTCTACCCCGAGGGTGGCGAGGTGACGGTGGCCGATCTGGTCGCCAAGGGCGCCGTGCGCAAGAACGAGCTCGTCAAGGTGCTGGGCACCGGTGAGATCTCGGTGGCCGTGCAGGTGACGGTTGACGCCGTCTCCGGCTCCGCCAAGGAGAAGATCACCGCTGCCGGCGGCACCGTCACCGAGCTCCTTCGGGCCGAGGACTGAGCCGAACGATGATCACACGACCGGGGATGCCCTTTGAGGGCATCCCCGGTCGCTCGTTCCGGCAGAGCCCGTGCGCCGGTAAGGTATCCCCGGTGCCACGTGTCGTGGCCCGTCCGTGCCATGCGCCGTGACGCTGAAGGGCGTTGGGGTGTACATGGCGTGACGGTCCTTCGGTCACCGGCGCAGCTGCCCGACCAGACTTATCCGTTGAACATCAAGACCGTCACCTCTCGCGGGTACCGCGGGGGGCGCAGGAGGAACCGTGCTCACCGCGTTCGCCCGGGCGTTCCAGACCCCCGACCTGCGTAAGAAGCTGCTCTTCACGCTCGGCATTGTGATGCTGTTCCGGTTCGGGGCCCACGTGCCCACGCCGGGTGTCAGCTACCAGAATGTCCAGTACTGCGTCGCCGGCATCGAACAGGGCAACGCCGGACTGTTCGGGCTCGTCAACATGTTCAGCGGTGGCGCGCTGATGCAGCTGACCATCTTCGCTCTGGGGATCATGCCGTACATCACGGCGAGCATCATCCTCCAGCTGCTGGTGGTGGTGATCCCGAGGCTCGAAGCCCTGAAGAAGGAGGGGCAGTCGGGCCAGGCGAAGATCACCCAGTACACCCGCTACCTGACGGTGGCCCTCGCCGTCCTCCAGGCCACCGGTCTGGTGGCGACCGCGCGCAGTGGCTCGCTCTTCCCCGGCTGTGACCGTCCGATCATCCCGGACGACGGCATCTACACCACGATCCTGATGATCATCACGCTCACCGCGGCCACCGCGCTGATCATGTGGATGGGTGAGCTCATCACCGACCGCGGTATCGGCAACGGCATGTCGATGCTGATGTTCGTCTCCATCGCCTCCGGCTTCCCCGCGGCCCTGTGGTCGATCAAGCAGGGCGGCTCGCTGGCCGACGGCTGGATCGAGTTCGGCGTCGTGGTCCTCGTCGGTCTCGCGATCGTCTTCCTCGTCGTCTTCGTCGAGCTCGCCCAGCGCCGCATTCCGGTGCAGTACGCGAAGCGGATGATCGGCCGCCGCGCCTACGGCGGGACCTCGACCTACATCCCGCTCAAGGTGAACCAGGCCGGCGTCATCCCGGTCATCTTCGCCTCCTCGCTGCTGTACATCCCGATGCTGCTGGTGACCTTCAGCGACTCCGAGTCGGGCTGGGCCGACTGGATCCAGCGCCACCTGCAGTCGATGGACAGCCCGATCTACCTGGTCACGTACTTCCTGCTCATCGTCTTCTTCGCGTTCTTCTACGTGTCCATCACGTTCAACCCCGAAGACGTCGCAGAGAACATGAAGAAGTATGGTGGCTTCATCCCCGGCATCCGGGCGGGTCGTCCCACGGTGGAGTACCTGAGCTACGTGCTCAACCGCATCACCTGGCCCGGCGCGCTCTACCTGGGCATGATCGCTCTGATCCCCGCGGTCGCGCTGATCATGTTCGGCGCCCAGGGTGAGTTCCCCTTCGGTGGAACCTCCATCCTGATCATCGTGGGCGTCGGTCTGGAGACCTGCCGACAGATCGAGAGCCAGCTGCACCAGCGAAACTACGAAGGGTTCCTCCGCTGATGAGAATCGTCCTCGTCGGACCTCCCGGTGCGGGCAAGGGCACGCAGGCAGCGTTGCTCGCCGAGAACCTCGGCATCCCGCACATCTCGACCGGAGACCTCTTCCGCGCCAACATCAGCCAGGGCACCGCGCTCGGGCTGGAGGCCCAGCGCTACATGCGCGAGGGCAACCTGGTGCCGGACGAGATCACCGTCGGTATGGCGGCCGACCGGATGGCTCACGCGGACGCCGCGGACGGTTTCCTGCTCGACGGGTTCCCGCGGAACATCGCGCAGGCCCGTGCGCTGGACAAGCAGCTGGAGGAGGCCGAGCTCGGTCTCGACGCCGTCCTCGACCTGGAGGTCCCCGAGGAGGAGGTGGTCCGGCGGATCGCCGGCCGCCGGATGTGCAGCTCGGACACGAGCCACATCTACCACGTGGAGTACTCCCGACCGAAGGTCGACGGCATCTGCGACGTCTGCGGTGGTGAGCTCTACCAGCGCGAGGACGACTCCGAGGAGACCGTCCGGAAGCGGCTGGAGGTCTACCACCAGGAGACCGAGCCGATCATCGACTACTACCGCGACCAGAACCTGGTGGTGACGATCTCCGCGCTCGGCGCGGTCCCCGAGATCACCCGGCGCGCCCTCGACGCGCTGCGCGGCGGTACCTCCGGCGCCTGAGGGCGCCCGGAACGGAACGAAGAACGGCGGGCGCTGCCCGCCGC
>NZ_JAAVJB010000116.1 GCF_012034385.1 Streptomyces spiramenti | reverse complement strand
ACCTCACGGCGTGCGGGTCTCCCGCCGCGAGGGCCCGGACCGCTGGCACGTGGACGTCCAGGTCGCGGTCCGGCGCGGGCACCGGGCGCTGGACGTGGCGCGGGCGGTGACCACCGCCGTCGGCGCCGCCGTCGCGGGAAGCGTCCCGCCGTCCGTCCGGGTGACCGTCACCCACCTGGTCTGAGCGCGCGCCGCCCACGCGCCCGTCGCACCCCCGTCCGTACACGCAGCGCACGGGGCGCGCGGGGCGCGATGCGCGCCCCGACAGGCGCCCTCGCCTCTTCAGCATCGCCGGGAACCGCCTGGGAACCGCCGCCCCCGGGGCCCCTCCCGACCCGCACGCAACCGTTGTGACCTGTTGCGTCATGCATCGACACGCCATGTCACCACCCCTCCGGGACTGGGTGGTTCGCCCCGGGGCTTCCGCTCCGTCGCCAGTGCGGGGCTCCGGCTACGGTGCCCGAAACGCCTGGTTAGGGTGACGCCATGGAAGCAGTGGACGTGACCAGGCTGAACAGCGCGTTGAACACGCTGTCGAAGCTGTACCGGGCCGCCAAGGCCGACCGGTTGGCGGAGCTGGGGCTCCACCCCGGCCAGGACGTGCTGCTGTGGCTGCTCGCCGAGGCCGACGCCGACGGCGGCATGACGATCTCCGCCCTCGCCTCCCGCCTCGGCATCGAACCGGCGACGGCGACCCGGAGCCTCACCCGGCTGGAACGCTCGGGTCTCTTCAGCCGCGAGCCGGTCCCGGGCGACCGGCGGCAGGTCCGCATCCGGCTCACCGACCGGGGGCGGGAACTGGTTCCCGTCATCGAACGCGTCTGGGACGACCTCGCCGTCGTCACCACCTCCGCACTCGCACCGGACGAGGGACGCGCCTTGGTCGGCATGCTGGACCGGGCCAACGACGGCCTGCGCGAGGTCATCGGCGACCGCGCGGCGCGCTCCGTCCTCGTCGCCGACTGAGCCGCGGGACGGCGCCCCTCCGCCGCCGCGCCCGCGCGGTCCGCCTCGCACGCCCCCGGGCCGCCCCCGCGGCGTCCGAGCCGCGCCGCCGGCGGTGTGCGCGGGGCCGCCGGGGAAAACGACTCGGCAGTGCCCCGTGCACGAGGGCAGAGTGGCCCCATGGACGAACGGGCACCGGGCGACCGCGGACTGAACAGCGACGGCACGATCGCCCGTGAGGGGGCGCTCCACCACGTCGCCCCGCCGTTCGAACCGGTCGTCGCGACCCTGCGCTCCCGCCTCACCGCCGCCTTCGGCCCGGCACTCGGCGCGGACGCCGCGGACGCCGGGGCCCATGCGGACAGCGGGCTGCGTGCGGACGCCGTGCCCCGTGCGGACGGCGAAGGCGCCGCCGGGCGACTGCACAGCGCCTACCTCTACGGCAGCATCCCGCGCGGCACCGCCGTCCCCGGCCGCTCCGACCTGGACGTCCTCCTCGCCCTGCGCGCCGAACCGACACCCGCCGGCCGAGCCGCCGCGGCGGCGGTGGAGTCCGCGATCGACGCGGAGTTCCCCCAGGTCGTCGGCGGCGGGATCCTGCTCGCCTCGACCGACACGCTCCTCAGCGAGTCGGAACGACACGACCTGGGCTTCTTCGTCGCCTGCCTCTGCACTCCGCTACTCGGCGAGGACCTCGCCGACCGGCTCCCCGCGTACCGGCCCACCGCGCTGCTCGCACGCGAGACCAACGGCGACCTCCACCTCGCCCTCCCGGACTGGCGTACCCGCGCCGCCGCGGCGCGCACCGACACCGAACGTCGCGCGCTCGCCAGACTGGTGGCCCGGCGCGTGGTGCGCACCGGCTTCACGCTCGTCATGCCGTGGTGGGGCGGCTGGACCAGTGACCTCGACCGTTCCGCGGAGCTCTTCGCGCGGCATTACCCGGAGCACGCCGACCGGATGCGCACGGCGGCTGCCGTGGCGCGCAAGCCCTCCGCCGACTCCGCCGTGCTGACGATGCTCCTCGACGACCTCGGCCCCTGGCTCGCCCGGGAGTACGAGTCCGTCCACGGCCGCAAGGCACCCCGCCCCTGACCCGCCCCGCCCCACCCGGTCCCCGATCCAGCCCCGGGCCCGGCCCCGCCCCGGCACCGGCCCCGCCCGGTCCCCGGTCCACGTCTCCGGAGCGGGGGCGAACGCGCCCTCCGGTGAGCCGCGTCACGGCAACTTCCGTGCCGCGCGCATCCGTTCAGTCTTCCCCCGCTGCGAACCGCCCGTTCTTAACCGCGACTTAAGAGCGGCTGAGCCGACGGTGATCCCTTCGGAGTTCTCGGAGCGCCGCATGTACCCGACAACAGCCGGTTGTCGCCGCTCCGACCTGCGGGTAAACGCCACCCCCGGGGGTCGGGTCCCGTTCCCGGAACCCGCCGGGGCCCGTTGACACCCGCTCCGGGCGCTCCTAGCTTCGCGTTCGCCGGAACCGCTTCCGGTGTTCGCCGGAACCGCTTCCGGTGGTGCCCGTCTCCCCCCACACCATGAGGTAGCAGATGAGCCAGCATCGCGTGACCCGGCGACGACGCCGGATCGCACTGACGACCGTGGCCGCAGCGACAGCGGCGGCCGTCACCGGCGTCGTCGTGATCCCGTCCGCCGGGGCCGCCGAGGTCCCCGTCGGCAACGGCGGCTACTCCGACACCCGCCCGGCCGGCACGCAGGGCCCCACCGACAACATGGGCACCCCGGTCCTGCCGACGGTCACCGACGCGGTCGCCGACGAGCCCGTCCCCACCAACGACTGGTGGTCCTCGCTCGTCTTCAAGCGCTACGCGGACAACCCGTACTCCCAGCCGATGTACGGCCACCCGCTCACCTACCAGGCCGTCGCCGAGGGCCTCCAGGTCGGCTACCCGACCGACCACGCGATCGTCGGTGACGGGCGCCAGTACGAGTTCGTCCACTCCGCCGACCTGACGCTGAGCGTCGCCGGCCTCAACTCGCCCGACGTCAAGGCCGACGGCTGGTCGGACTGGACCGTCACGCCCTACTGGGCCGACAACGACCGCGAGCTGCGCGCCACCATCGGCCACGGCCTGCCCTACGTCTACGCCGAGACGAGCGGCGGCGACGCCGAGATCATCACCAACGGAACCCCTGAGGTCTTCGCCGACGAGGGCAACGTCCTCGGCGTGACCGTCGCCGGCAACCACTACGCGCTGTTCGCCCCCACCGGCAGCGACTGGAACGTCTCCGGCACCTCCGTCACCGCCTCCCTCGGCGGCAACGACTACTACTCGGTCGCGCTGCTGCCCGAGCGGGAAGCGCTGGAGACGTACACGCAGTACGCGTTCAGCTTCGTCACCGGCTCCGAGGTGTCGTGGGACTACGACACCGACGCCGGCGAGGTCAACGCGACCTACACGCTCCAGACCGAGGCCCGCGAGGGTTCCGAGACCGGCACCATCTCGGCGCTCTACCGCCACCAGTGGCTGCACACCGACGACGCGCTCCTCGACTACGAGTACGTGTCGCCGCGCGGTGCGATGAAGGTCCGCGAGAGCAACTCCTTCACCACCACGCAGACCGTTCCCGGCGTGCTGCCCGCCCTCCCCGAGAGCGAAGGCGTCGACAACGCCCGGGTCGACGGCTACATAGCCGACGTCCTCGGCTCGCCCGACCCGTTCGAGGGCGCCACCGACACCTACTGGACCGGCAAGCAGCTCGGCAAGCTCGCCCAGCTGGTGACCCTGGCCGACCAGACCGGCAACGACGGCGCGCGCGACCAGCTCCTCACGCTGATCAAGGACCGCCTCCAGGAGTGGTTCACCGTCGGCGGCCCGGCCGAGTTCTCCTACGACTCCGACTGGTCGACCCTGACGGGCTACCCGGCGTCCTACGGCAGCGACACCGAGCTCAACGACCACCACTTCCACTACAGCTACTTCGTGATGGCCGCCGCGATCGTCGCGCAGTTCGACCCGCAGTGGGCCGAGCAGTCCGAGTGGGGCGGCATGGTCACGGAGCTGATCCGCGACACCGCCAACCCGGCACGTGACGACGACCGCTACCCGTTCCTGCGGGGCTTCGACCCCTACGCGGGCCACAGCTGGGCCGCCGGCCACCAGGGCTTCGCCGCCGGCAACAACCAGGAGTCGTCCTCCGAGTCGATCAACCTCAGCGTCGGCCTCATCAAGTGGGGCTCGGCCACCGGCGATGAGGAGCTGCGTGACCTCGGCGTCTACCTGCTGACCACCGAGGCCGAGGCCATCCGCCAGTACTGGTTCGACGCGGACCAGGAGGTCTACCCCGACAACTACGAGCACCCGATCGTCGGCATGGTCTGGGGCTCCGGCGCCGCGTACTCCACCTGGTGGACCGCCAACCCGGAGGAGATCCACGGCATCAACGTGCTGCCCGTGACCGGTGGTTCGCTGCACCTCGCCGCCAACCCCGAGGCCGTCAACCGCAACCTCGACCACCTCGTCGACCAGAACGGCGGGCCGTTCGAGGAGTGGCGCGACCTGCTGTGGCAGTTCCAGGCCCTCGCCGACCCGGACACCGCCAAGTCCTCGTACGACGCCGACAACAACGCGTACGAGCCGGAGGCCGGTGCGACCCGCGCGCACACCTACCACTGGATCAACACCCTCGCGACCGTCGGTGCGCCGAACCTGGACGTGACGGCCGACAGCCCGACCGCCGCGGTCTTCGAGAAGGACGGCAACCGCACCTACGCCGCGCACAACTACGCGGACACGGAGCAGACGGTGACCTTCTCCGACGGCACCACCCTCACCGTCCCGGCCAACTCCTCCGCCAGCTCCAACGGCTGACGGACGGCTGACGCAGGCCTGACGGACGGCTGACAGCACTGCCGACGGTCGGCTGACGGCCGTCGGACAGGCTGCACGAGACTGCCGCGGTCGCCCCGGCAACGGGGCGGCCCGCGGTGAACTCCCGGGCCGCGGCCACGGCCCGGGTAACGGACCGGCCCCTGCCGGCCGGTCCCCACAAGCGGTGCCCGCCACCCTCCACCAGGGGTGGCGGGCACTGCTGCGTTCCCGGCCCGGTACCCGCTCATCAGCGGCCCCCCGGCGTCACCAGATGACGGCGTCGTCCACGGTGTCCAGCCAGTAGGTGACGGTCAGGCTGTCGTCGATGTGGACACCGCCCTCGGGGAGTTCGAGCGCGACGTCCTGCCCGTAGGAGCCGTGGCCGAGCAGGCTGAACCCCACCGTCAGCGCGTCGTACGTGGTGCCGTCGCCACCGCTGCCGTCCGTCGCGGAGAGCGCCACCGAGGCGTACCCGGACTCACCCGGCGCGAGGACGACCGGCGACGCCGGACGCGACTCCTCGAACGCAGGCGGCACCGCCTGGGCGCCCTCGTGCCACAGCGAGGGGTACTCCAGCAGTACGCAGTTGCTGTCCCCGGTGTTGGTCGCGGTCAGCAGCAGCCGGTTCAACGGCCGCTCCAGCGGCTCCGCGGTGACCTCGGTGTTGGATCCCTCGCACAGCACCAGCTCGTCGTACTCGTCAGCGACGGCCACGGGCGCCCCGGCGGGGGCGGGGGACGCGGTGGAAGCGCCGGACGCACCACCGGCGGTGGCGACCCCTGTCGTCACGCCCAGCGCGGCGACGGCGGCAGCGACGGTGACGGCGGTGCGGAAGCGGGGGCGGCGAGGAAGGGAGGAAGCCATGGCGTCTACCTCTTTCAGGTTCGGGTTCGAAGTCGGAGTCGCAGTCGGAACGCCGAGCGGTGAGCTCGACGGGACCGACCCTGCGCCCGCCCCCGTCCCAGCCGCGACCCCCACAGCCCTTTCCGGGACACCGGGATGCCGGGACCACCCCTGACCAGCAGAGACACCACCCCGCTGGGACACCGATTCGGGACGCCGCAGGCCGCCCGGCGCCGCCGAATCCCACCGAAAGCCCCACCTCCACCCGCCCGCCCATGCCATCCTGAGCGAGCCCGCACCAGCCCCCGGCCAGCCCCGAATTTCAGCGACACGCCGAGGTTCCGAGCACAACCGGAGGTCCGCTGAAAACCACCCCACCCACAACCCCGGCCGCACCGTCCCTGACCTGGACCTTCACCATGGGGTCCTCATCGCCCCTACGAGGGGTAGCAACTACCCGCAGCCGGCTTCCCCGGGGCGGGGGATGCCGCGTCCTCATCGCCCCTACGAGGGGTGGCAACCGACGTTCGTGGCCTTCGCCGGGCTGCCGTTCGTGCGTTCTCATCGCCCCTACGAGGGGTCGCACCAGCCGTCGCCGCACGGCTCACCGCCTGCGGGCTGCCCAGACGGTGCGGGTGGTGCGGACAGTGAGGTCGGTGCGGCGGAGGATGCTGTTTGGGCCGGCGGTGTCGAGCAGGGCGTCGAGGGCGGTGACATCGGCGGGGTCCAGGCCCGGCGCTGCCGTGTCGCGGAGCCGCTGGAGGCTGCCGAGGGCGTAGCGGCCGATGGCCTCGCTGCGGTCGCCCTCAATGTTCACCGCGATGGTGCGGGTGTCCTCGACGGTGAACCCGGCGCCCGAGAGCATCGGGCCCCAGTCGGCGCCCCGATGGGGGACGTGTTCGGCGTGGAAGCTGTCGGTGGCACGGTGGCAGCGTTCTTCCAGCCCGGGGCGTTCGGCGGGTGCGTCGGCCGGAAGGAACCGAGGGAAGCCGTCCAGTTCGACGACGGCGAAAAGGCCGCCGGGCGGTAGCAACTCGTGGACCTTGGCGAGTGCGTGCGCGGGGTCGGCCATGTGGTGCATCGAGGCGGACGCCCACACCAGGTCCGGCGTACCCAGCTCGGGCCAGGCGGCGGCGTCCAGGTCGGCTTGCACGGTCCGCACGCGGTCCTGCACGCCCTCGGCGCAGGCCTTGTCGGCGAGCAGCTTCAGGTGCCCGGTCGAGGTGTCCACGGCAGTGATGTGCGCCTCCGGGAAACGTTCCAGCAGCGCGAAGGTGCCAGCGCCGGTGCCGCAGCCGAGATCGACGATCTGCCGTGGCGCTGAGGCCAGCGGCAGCGAGCCGGTGATCCCGGCGATGTGCTCGGCGAGGACCTCGGCGTCGAGGTCGAGGATCTCGGCCTGGCCGCTGTCGTCGTGCTCGTGCTGGTGCTGGTGCTGGTGCTGGTCGGCGGTGTGGGTGCCGTGCTGGGGTGAGTGCGTCATGGCTTCACCGTACGAACGGCGTGCCTGAATAGCATGCCACCTTGCTGACTCGGCAAGAAGGTCGTGGCGCCTGCTGCACCAGGCGCAAACAGGCCGGGCTGGACGCATCTCTGGGCCACACCGCTGGCCCGGCGGTAGGTGTGCCCAGCCAGGGCGGGGACTGCGGCTCAGCGAACGCGCAGTCCAGAGCAGGTCGGCCACGGCATGCTGCTCGCGACGCCCGCTGTCTCCCGCCCAGCCACGACGAGCACCGGCGACGCATCGGGCGCCGTGCCCCGAGCGTCAGCTGACCGGCTCTTTGGCCAAGTCCAGCAAGGTCGCTTGGTACACCTGAACACCGCCATGGGACCGACTCCTCGTGCCATCCGGTGGGGGTACGGAGTCCATCTGTGCATGGTCCGGACGCCCCGCATTTCAGCGACACGCCGGGGTAGCACTACCGGAGGTTCGCTGAAAAACACCCCACGCGCCACCCCCGCTGGTCCGCCTCCGACCTGGACCTTCACAGTGGGGTCCTCATTGCCCCTGAGAGGAGTAGCAACACGGTCCCGCCCGTGGACGTGCTCTGCGCCGGCTTCGTCCTCATCGCCCCGCTTGGGTGCAGGAAAACGGGTCGCTGCGCGTGCCCGGCGGGCCCCAGCGGCTGTGGGGAACTAGCAACCAGTGGACTTTTAATCCATTGGCCTCGGTCTTTCGGGGCCTGCACCAGCGTGCCGCGTGGAGGGTCAACATGCCGGGCTGCGGGGGCGGAGGTCGGTGAGGAGGTGGAAGCGTTCGAGGACGACGGGGGTGGTGTCGTCCACGGTGAACGTCGGGTCGTCGAGGGCGGCGCGCATTTCGTCGCTGTGCCAGAACCGCTCGTGGGCGGCGCGCCAGCCGGCGACGGTGGTGTCGCCTTCTCCCTCGTCCACGGCGTGGGCGAGGTCCACGTCGCGCAGGGGCACGACGCGTACGTCGGTGATCTCGATGACGGCGACGGGTCGGTCCGCCGAGTCGACCACCACGGACCGGGCACCCACCTCCGGCAGTGGCTCGCCCTCGTGCTCGTAGTCGAGCAGCAGCCCGGTCGTCGCCGTCTTGGAGCCGTCGAGGATGGCCGCCACCAGCTTGTCGCGGAGCGGGCCGGGGAACGCGAACTCGGTGCGGGGCAGCTCGGCCGGGTCGCCGAGGGGCGCGGGGTCGTGGGTCATGCCGTCACCGTAGTCGGGCGCACCGGTCGTCGGCCGCCGCTTTTCCGGCGCCCGGCGCCGCGCTCACCAGCGGCCGGACGGGCGGGTCGCCATCGCCCCGTCGCGGTGCTCGGGCCGGTTGGGGGCGGTGGCGTCAGGGTCCGACCGCGGGTATGCGGGCGGTGCCTCCGCCCGGGGCGTCGACTGTGCGGCGACCGTTCGGGCGCGTGGCGTCCGGCTCGCCGGGGAGGAGCCTGGTCGGCCGGGTGATGGTCAGGGCGACCGCGGGTGCGAGCGTCACCCGGGCGAGCGTGCCGAGTTCCAGGCGGACGGCCCCACCGCGATGCACCCGGAACGTGACGGCCAGCGTCGTCCCGCCGAAGGCGACCAGGTCACCGATGCGGATCTCGTTCGCGGTCAGCCGGAGACTGCGCGCCCGTACGGCCGGTGCCGCGCGCGGCGCGGTCATGTCGCGGGGCCGTCGCCGCAGCCGTCGTCGTCCGGCCCGGACAGTCGTCTGTCGAGCGCGCTGTTGAGCACGGTCACCTCTTCGTGGGTGAGGTGTCCGAGTTGGATGCGGTAGTCACGGCGGCGGCAGCCGTCGCACGGGTCGATGACGTCGATGTCGTCCAGCCGGACGCCGAGTTGCTTGACGTGGTTGAACAGTTCGCGGGCGGCCTCCTCGGCGGCTTCGCGGTCGGAGTTGGTGAAGCTGATCTCCTCGTACACGGGCTGTCTCGTCTCCAGTGCGGGGTGGTGGCGGGGTGCGGTAATCAGGCGGAGCGGCGCGGGGCCGACTGCGGCCGGAGCGGGAAGGGGCGCGAGCCGCCGGCGGAGGATCGGGCGGGCCGAGAGGGAGTACAGGACGTCCACCTCGTCGCAGCCGTTGACGCGGTCCGGCCCACGGGCGTTGGTGCTGATCGGACGCCCGGTGGCGAGCGCGGCACGCTGCACCTGCTGGAACGCGTGGTCGCCGGCCCAGTCGCGGAAGACCTGGGCGGGCGACACGTCGCCGCAGCTCAGCGGCGTCAGCGCCCGGACGGGGAACGGTGAGGCCACGGGGGAGGGCTCCAGCGCCTCCGCGAGCCGCAGCGCCTGGCGCCGCAACCAGGCCATGGCCTCGGGCGCGCAGTCCGCCCAGTGCCCGCCGAGGTACCACTCACCCCCGGCCTCCGGACTCCGCGCGACCACCTCGCACCAGATGCCGTCCGACTGGTCCTTCTGTCGGTCACGTCGGAGCACGGAGGTGCTCCGGCGTCGGGAGAACCTTCTCGCACGGGTCGGCCACCGGATGCGACCGGCGGCAGCGGGTGCACATGGGCGGAACCGGCCGCCGGATGTGCTCGGGTGTGTCGGGCGGCCACGGAATAGGTTCGGGCATCGACTCTCCTGGGACGATCCGGCGGTGACCGTCCCAGAATGTCGCTGTAGTCATCACGCAACTATCAGTGATCGATGATAGTTTGGTGACGTTCTGTCACATGCCCAGCCAGCTGCCGAATGAGGAGAAGCCCGCGGCGGAGCGTCGCCGGGACGCCTCCAACCCTTCCCACGTCTGCCGGACCACCGGGTGGTACTTGGCCTGCTGTGGCCCGGCGGAGCGCGCCGCTTGAAGCTGACGGAACGCCGCGTCGGTGTCGCCTGTCCACATCAGTGCCCGTGCGACTTCCGCGTGGTGGTGACTTGCTCGCGAGCGCGGCCAGCTGGTCGGTACGGTCATATCGCGCGCGACGGCGACAGCGGCGGCGTACTCGGTTCGCTCGGCAAGCACGGAGACGCGGTGAGCCGCGACATTGGTGGGCCCGAAACTCAACCAGTGCAAAGACTCCGCCGGTCCGGTCAGATCGGCCAGGCGATCGGCTTCGTCGAGATGGCTGTCAGCTGCGCTGTCACCGGCACGAGCGGCGAGTACGGAAGCTCCGAGGTGCAGTTGTCCGACCACCGCGTTCTTCTCTCTGCCTTCCTGGGCGTCGCCAAGAAGGCCGTGGCCGGAGCTGATGAGTCGACGTCCCGTCTCGTAATCACCACCCCGCAGGTATGACAGCGCCCGGAAGTACTGGCGGAGCGCGGCGAAGACGGGGTCCGATCCGCGCTCGGAGGCCCAGCCCACTCTGTCCAGCGCCACGGTGGACAGGTCCGGAAATCCCAACTTCTGCGCAACGTCGTAGGTGCTGCGGTACAGGGTCGCGAGCACCCGCCAAGTCTCGAAGCCGCCTCGCGAATGGGCAGCAGCCGTGGCTTCCTGGATCAATGCAGGCAGCTCTGACGCTGCCTGCCGCAAGTTGGTGGCTCGAACGAGTCGGGCTACTCCGTCGCTGGCCCCGGCGAGTTCGGCAGCGGAGCGCGGAGAGGTCAGGGGCGCGCTGGCGATGTCGAAGAGGTCCAGCGCTTCGCGGAGTGGCTGCATGAGGCCGACGAGTTGGTCCTGCCGCAGTTCTGCCAGGTAGGGCTGGCCGGTGAGTTCCTCGACCGAGGTGCCCAGGCCCCGAGCCAGCGCCGCCACAACTCCGGGCGACGCAGGTAGCTGTCCCTGCTCGACCTTGGTCAGTGTGGAGTAGGAGACGCCGGGGGCGAGGTCAGCGAGGGCTTGCTGGGTCAGCCCCCGTAGTTTGCGCGCGCGGCGAATGCGGGCTCCGGTGTGAGTGACAGTTCCAGAAGGCATGCCAGTCTCCGTTGTGAGCGGACGATCACAACGGTACAGGCGGGAGGCCGTACCGGGAGGGTCTGCGGATGGTGGAAGGCAGGACCTGGCTGCCCGGGTCCCTTGGGTGCTGGCAGGCAATGCGAACGCACGGTCGGATTTCAAGGTTGATCGAGGAACCTTGAATGTGGCACGGGCAAATTCGAGGTTGCGGTAACGCGGGCTCCGGGCGGCCAGGTGAAGTCCCTCTCTGCGGCGGTCGGGCCATCTGGTGCCGGTGTCGGTTCGGCCGGGACCATCAAGGTGACCGCCGGTACGACCCCGGCGGGCTCGGCGGGGTGCCGAGCCCGCCGAGCCCGCCGGGTTGCTCCCTGCCGGAGCCGGGGCCGGGCCACTACCGGCGCGGCGCCGGCTCCGGCCTCTTGCTGTCAGCGTTGGAGGGTCAGCAGCCCCGGGCGGTAGGGCAGGAGGCCGTACTCGCCGCCGGAGTTGGGGCTTCGCCCCTGGTAGAGGAGCTGGAGGTTGCAGGGGTCGACGGTCATGGTCTGGTCGGCGCTGGTGCGGAGCAGCTCACCGTGGCTGATGTCGTTGGTCCAGGTGGCGCCGCTGTTGGCCTTGCCGGCGAAGGGGTTGCTCTCGGTCGCGGCCTGCGGCGTCCAGTTGCCGTTCAGGCTGGTCGCGGTGAACGAGCGGAAGTAGCGGCCCTGCGAGCCGATCGCCTCGACGATCATCAGGTACCGGTTCTGGCCCTGCAGCTTGTAGACCTGCGGCGCTTCGAACAGGTTGTTCGTCGTGTCGCTCATGATCACGGTCGAGCTGGAGCCGAAGCTGCTCGGGAAGTTACCGATCGGCATGCTCGTCCGGTAGATCCTGCCGTTGTCGCCGGCGAAGAACAGGTACATGTGCGTGTCGTCGGCGATGAGCGTCTGGTCGATGGGCCCGGTGTCGGAGTTGGAGATCGTCCCGCGGAAGAGCTCCTGCTCGGCGGACCAGCCGTTCGGGTTGGTCGGGTCCGTCGAGGTCCGGTAGGAGAACGACGTCCTGCCCCACTGGTAGGCGAGCACCCAGATGTTCTTCGGCGCGAAGTAGAACAGCGTGGGCGCGACGGTCGCGGAGGACATCGCGTTCTGGTTGGCCGAGGCCATCTCCGACCAGTTGCCGAACAGGCTGAAGTTCATCGAACCCCACCGCGTCCCGGTGTCGTGCGTCGTCGCGTAGACGAGGTGTCGGCCGTTGTAGGGCACGACGGTGAAGTCCTTGAGCGAGACCCATCCCGACCGGGGCTGGGCCAGCGCGCCGGTCGAGGACCAGCGGTAGTTCGAGGGAAGCGCACACGGGCCGGGGCCGGGAGTGTCGGAGCCGACCCTCACGAGCTGCCACTGCTGGTTGGTGCCGCCCCAGTCGTCGTACTGGACGACGTTCGCGTTGTCGGCGGTCGAGCCGCCCTGTACCTCGAGTGCCTTGTTGCTGTGGCGCGATACGAACCTCACATAGCCGTCCGGGCTGTCCACCAGCCGCCACTGCTGGTTGGTGGCGTTGAGGTCGGCCCACTGGACGATGGAACCGCCGTTGGCGGTGGACCAGTTGTGGACGTCGAGGACCTTGTCGGAGTGGCGGGACTTGATGCGGTAGTAGCCGTTACCGGAGTCGACGAACTGCCACTGCTGCTGGGTCTGGTCGTTCCTGGTCCACTGGGTGATGCGGGCGCCGTCGTCGGTCGCCCGGTTGTGGACGTCCAGCGCCTTGCCGCTCGCGCGGTTGACCAGCACGTACGAGGCGCCGGTGTCGACGGTCGCCGCCCCGGCGGGCTGGGCGCCGAGAACGGTTGCCAGGAGCAGCAGGGGTGCCAGGACGACCAGGGGGCGTCTCAGGCGGGATGGGGACTGACGGCGAAGCCACATCAGCGGCCTCCCTCTCTGGGGGCATGGGGGGTGGGGGTGGAGCGACCCCGCGAGGAACGCGGAACGGTCGCCCAAGGGGTTGGCGCGGGAGACACACGGAGGCTCCCGCTCATGCCGAAGAGCTGGTGCGCTGAACCTCAGAACCGGGGCACCTCGCCACGAGCCGTGGGGGGAGGACTGCCGGCCGTGGGGGCCGGGGGCGCCTCACGCCGGCGGGTCCGCCGGGCTCCGGGAGCGTCGTCCACGGAGCTGTCCGGGGGGAAGCACCGGTTACCGGAACACTTACGAAACTTCACGGACTTCTTGACGCGACAAGTTAGGAAGGCCGGGCCACTCGGTCAAGGCTCGCCACCGGCTTGGCTGTAAACAGCGCCTCTCCGCCGGGCCGGGTGGGCGCCATTGACCCGCCGCCGGCGTGTGCCCCGCCAGTGCGCCGGGGTACGGAAAGCGCAGTTCGGCGCTGTGCAAGGGCGGCGACGCGCTGGTCCGGTTCGCTGGTCGGGCTCGGCCGTGCGGTGTTCACCGACACCGGCCTCGATGGGCCGACAGTGCTCCGGTCGAGCCGCCGAGCTTCCGGAAAATTTCGAAGAAGTTCTGGAAGTTTCATCGGCGCGAGGTGTTGACGATCCACCGACAAGCCCGCAATCTCCCTGTCTGAGGGAGCGGTTACGCGAAGCGCCGCACGGTGCTCCCGAGCACTCCGTGTCGCCCGCCGACCCGTGCACCGCAACACCTGCGCACCGCAACACCTGCGCACCGCAGCACCACTGCACCACAGCACCACCGCGCCACCGCACCCGTGCCACCCCGTTTCCTGTCCGGTGAGGTCCGCACCAACGCGCCGAGGCTCTTCGCACGGCGGAGAGGTCGCGTCGCCGCGTGGCGGTCCTCCCGGCTGAGCCGCGATGGAGTACCCCCATGCCTCTGTCGAACTCCCGCCACGGCCCCGCGTCCGGCACGCGCGACCGTGGCCGTCCTCCCCGGCTCGGCGCCGGCATCCCCCACCGCCCCCGCCGAACCGGCCGCCTCCCGCGCGCCCATGGCCGCCGGTGATCCCGTAGCCCGAGGGGTCCCGCCCGCTTCGTCCGCATGCCGAGCCGGCGCGGACGACGCCTTCACCTCCCCCCGCAGCACCTCCGCCCTTCCCTGACGTCCACCCTGGAGGCACAGTCATGGGCTCGTTTGCCACAGCCCCACCCGCGGTCCGCAGGTCGCTCCACGGCCTGTTGGTCGCCCTGTTCGTCGTCGCCCTCGGCGTGGTCGGCGCGCTGGCCGCGCCGCCGAGCGCCCACGCCGCCGAGAGCACGCTGGGCGCCGCGGCGAAGCAGAGCGGCCGGTACTTCGGCGTCGCCATCGCCGCGAACCGCCTGAACGACTCGACGTACTCGACCATCGCAAACCGCGAGTTCGACTCGGTGACCGCCGAGAACGAGATGAAGATCGACGCCCTGCAGCCCCAGCGCGGCCAGTTCAACTTCGCGGCCGGCGACCGGGTCTACAACTGGGCCGTCCAGAACGGCAAGCAGGTGCGCGGACACACCCTCGCCTGGCACTCCCAGCAGCCCGGTTGGATGCAGAACCTCAGTGGAAGCGCGCTCCGCCAGGCCATGGTCGACCACATCAACGGCGTGATGAACCACTACCGCGGCAAGATCGTCGAGTGGGACGTCGTGAACGAGGCGTTCGACGACGGCAACTCCGGAGCCCGGCGCGACTCCAACCTCCAGCGCTCCGGCAACGACTGGATCGAGGTCGCCTTCCGCGCCGCGCGCGCCGCCGACCCGTCCGCCAAGCTCTGCTACAACGACTACAACGTCGAGAACTGGAACGCGGCCAAGACCCAGGCCATGTACGCCATGGTCCGGGACTTCAAGCAGCGGGGCGTCCCGATCGACTGCGTCGGCTTCCAGGCGCACTTCAACGACGGCAGCCCGTACAACAGCAACTTCCGCACCACGCTGCAGAGCTTCGCCGCCCTCGGCGTCGACGTGTCCGTCACCGAACTCGACATCCAGGGTGCCTCGCCGACGACCTACGCCAACGTGGTCAACGACTGCCTGGCCGTGACGCGCTGCCTCGGCATCACCGTCTGGGGGGTGCGCGACACCGACTCCTGGCGCTCGCACCACACGCCGCTGCTGTTCAACGGCGACGGCAGCAAGAAGCCTGCCTACAACGGTGTCCTCAACGCGCTCAACGGCGGCTCCACCCAGCCTCCGCCCACCACGCCGACGGGCGGGCAGCTCCGGGGCGTCGGCTCGGGCCGGTGCGTGGACGTGCCCAACTCGGCCACCGCCGACGGCACCCAGGTCCAGCTGTACGACTGCCACACCAACGCCAACCAGCAGTGGAGCCTCACGGCCTCCGGCGAACTCCGGGTCTACGGCGACAAGTGCCTCGACGCCGCCGGGACCGCCGTCGGTGCCCGGGTCCAGATCTACAGCTGCTGGGGTGGCGACAACCAGAAGTGGCGGGTGAACTCCAACGGTTCCGTCGTCGGCGTCCAGTCGGGCCTCTGTCTCGACGCCACGGGCTCCGGCAACGGCGCCCAGCTCCAGCTCTACACCTGCTGGAGCGGCAGCAACCAGCAGTGGACCCTCACCTGACGGACGTCCGCCGGTGAGGGCTGCGGGAGCCGATGACCCGCTGCGGCACGGCTCCCTCCGCCCACCCGCGCCGGACCCTGCCGGTCTCCCGGGCCCACCGCCGTCACGGCGGCGGCCCGGGA
>NZ_JAAVJB010000115.1 GCF_012034385.1 Streptomyces spiramenti | reverse complement strand
GCGGCGGGCGCGGCGCGTTTGCGGGCGGCCACGCCCGCCCGCAACCGTCCGTCCCGCCGCGGCACCCGCCGGTATCGGCCCGACGGCCCGTCAGCGCCGCCGCACCGTGTCGGTGACCGTGGGTCACCGTCAACCGACGGTCGCCCGGACACCCCCCGCCACCGGTGCGACGCGGCGGCCAATTGTTCGGCCGGGTACCGGCGCTGTCCGAACGGACCGTTACGCTGGCCGGATGACGCGAGCAGACCAACCGAAGGTTGTCGACCCCGCGAGCGACGCCACCGACGAGGCGCTCGCCGCGGACTCCCGGGACCGCGGACCGCGCGCCCTGCTGCGGGTTCCCGCGCTGCGCCGGCTGTGGGAGGCACAGCTCACCGGCGCCGCGGGCGACGTGCTGGCGATGCTGGTTCTGGTCCTGCTGGTGATCCCCGCAGCCTTCACCTCCGGCGCCTTCGGCGACGGCGAACGCGGCGTGCTCCTCGCCGTGGTCCTGGTGATCGCCGTGCGGCTCGCCGCCACCGGGCTGGTCGGCGCCCTCCTCCCCGGCCACGTCGGGAAGCTGCTCGCCGAGAGCGGCCCGCTCGACCGCCGCTGGACCATGATCGGAGCCGACGGCGTGCGCGCGGCGGTGCTGATCGTCGCACCGCTGTGGATCAACTGGGTCCCCGGCTCCGCGCTGGTCTACCTGCTGGTCACGGCGTTCCTGCTCGGGATCGCCGAGCGGGTGTGGGCCATCGCCCGCGACACCGCCGCGCCCGGGATGCTGCCTCCGCCGCCCCCCGAGGGCGCAGCCGTGAGGCCGCTGCCCGCGCACGGCGAGGCGCTGCGCACGCTGTGGGTCCGGGCGAGCTTCCTCGCCGTGCCCGCCGCTGCGGCGGGCCTGGTCGTCGCCGGCCTGGTCAGTAACCTGCTGGCCACCGGGATCGACTGGTTCGACACCCACCAGGCCGCCCTGGCCTCGTACGTCGCCGCCGGGCTGTTCGCCGCGTCGATCTCGGCCCTGTACTTCCTGAAGCTGCCCTCGACCGGTGGTGCCCGCGCCCGCTCCCCGCTGGAGGGGCTGCGGCGCCCCACCGCCGGCAGCACCCCGGAACAGGGCCGCACCGGCGCACTGTCCGCACTGGTCGGCGCCTGCGCCGCCGTCACCGCCGCGATCGCCGCGGCCGGCGCGGTCGCCGTGCTGCACGCGCTGTACCTGGGCGCGGGGCCCGTCTACTTCGGCCTGCTGCTCCTGGCGCTGACCGGCGGCACCGCGGTAGGGATCCGGTGGGCGCCCGCCGCGCTCCCCGCGCTCAGCCGCCGGCGGCTGCTGCCGCTGGCCGTGGTCGTCACCGGCCTCGCCCTGCTCGCCACCGGCCTGGTCTCCGACTCGGCGACCGTGCTGGCCTGCGCACTGGCCGCCGGTGTCGCCGCGGGCGTCGCGGCCCGGACCGGCCACGTCCTGCTGGACCAGGAGGTCGAGGAGTTCCGCCGCCCCCGCCTGACCCAGCACCTGCACGCGGTCCTGCGCGTCGCCGTCGCCTCGGCGGTCGTGCTCGGTCCGCTGCTGGCGACGCTGATCGGCTCGCACCGGGTCGAGAGCGGCGACTTCGCCGTCGACTACGGCGCCGCCGCCTTCGCCCTCATGATCATCGGTGCGGCGCTGCTGCCCGTCGGCGCGCTGCTGCTCCGCTCCACCGACGACCGGCAGGGCGTGCCGCTGCGGTCCGACCTCCGGAACGCCCTGCTCCCCCGCGAGCAGCGCGAGGCGGCGGCCGAGGCCGGGTTCTTCATCGCGATCGAGGGCGGTGACGGCGCCGGCAAGTCCACCCAGGTCGAGGCGCTGGCCCGCTGGGTCCGCGACAAGGGCCACGAGGTCGTCGTCACCCGCGAGCCCGGTGCCACCGCCGTCGGGCAGCGGCTGCGCTCGATCCTGCTGGACGTCGCCAACGACGGGCTCTCCCACCGCGCGGAGGCCCTGCTGTACGCGGCAGACCGCGCCGAGCACGTCGAGTCCGTGGTGCGCCCCGCGCTCGCCCGGGGTGCCGTCGTCATCTCCGACCGCTACGTCGACTCCTCCGTCGCCTACCAGGGCGTGGGCAGGGACCTCTCCGCCACCGAGATCGCCCGCATCTCCCGCTGGGCGACCGGCGGGCTGGTGCCGCAGCTGACGCTGCTGCTGGACATCTCCCCGGAGACCGCGCGGGAGCGCTTCACCGAGGCGCCCGACCGGATGGAGCAGCAGTCCGCCGAGTTCCACCAGCGTGTCCGCGCCGGTTTCCTCTCGCTGGCCGCCGCCGACCCTGGGCGCTACCTCGTCATCGACGCCGGCCAGGACGCGGAGTCCGTCACGACGACCGCCCGGCACCGCCTCGACCAGGTGCTGCCCCTCTCCGAGGCCGAGATCGAGGCCCGCGAGGAGGCACGACGGAAGGCCGAGGAGGAGGCCCGCCGCAAGGCCGAGGAGGAGCGCAAGCGCCGTGAGGAGGAAGAGCGGCTGGCGGCCGAGCGCCGCGCCGAGCAGGAGCGCCTGGAGCGGGAACGCCGCGAGGAGGAGGAGCGCCTGGAGCGCGAGCGTCAGGAGGAGCTCGCCCGGCAGCGTGCCGCCGAGGCGGCGCGGCTGAAGGCCGAGGAGGAGGCCCGCCGCAAGGCCGAGGAGGAGCGTCAGGCGGAGGAGGCCCGGCAGCGTGCCGAGGACGCCCGCAAGCGCGCGGAGGAGGAGCGACTGCGCCGCGAGGCGGAGGAGCGTGCCCGCCAGGAGGAGCAGGCCCGTCTGAAGGCCCGTGCCGAGGAGGAGGCGCGGCTCCGCGCCGAGGCCGAGGAGCGCCGCCGTGAGAAGCAGCGCAAGGCCGAGGAGGCGCTGCTGCGTGCCGAGGCCACCCGCAAGGCCGCGGCTGCCGAGGCGGAGCGCAAGGAGCGGCAGGAGCGCGAAAAGGCGGAGCACCGCGAGCGTGAGCAGGCCGCGCGCCGCCGCGCCGAGGAGGAGGCCGCCCGGCGTGCGCGGGAGGACGAGCGCCGCCGGGCCGAGGACGACACCACGGCGCTGCCGGTCGTCGGCCGTGACGGCAAGCCGCAGGGCGCCGACGACGAGACCGCCGTCATGCCCGCGGTCGGTCGCGAGGAGCCCCGGGGTTCCGACGACGAGACGACGGTGCTGCCGACCGTGGGCCGCGAGGAGGCGCGCCGTCCGGCGGCCGACGACGAGACCGCGGTCCTGCCGGCTGTCGGTGGCGACTCCGCTCCTGACGTGACCGAGACGGCGCAGCTCCCGCAGGTCGACGAGGGTGCCGCCTCGCGTCGCAGCCGTCCCTCGTGGGCGGAGGAGACACCGCTGGACGACGTGCCGACCCTCGCGGACGAGCTGCTGGGGCCGCACGACGACGACGGGCGTGACGGCAAGCGCCGCCGCTGATCTGCCCGCCGACGGCGCCGCCCCGTCGTGCACGCCGCCCGGTTCCCCGAGAGGGGGCCGGGCGGTCGGCGTTCGGGCGCGGGCGCCGGGTGGCGGTGCCCGGCCGGCGGGGCGGGCGGTGAGCCGGGGGCCGCGGCGCGGCCGGGCTGCTCCGTCCGGGTGGCAACCGGACGCCTCTCGCGGGGCGCAGCGCGGTCGGGCAGACCATCCGACGATAGACCTGACGTCCATGTGGCATCGCAGTCGTTCCAGTCGTTCCTCCCGCCGGAGTCCACGCCGTCCGCTCCGCGGCGCCGGTACACGCCGGGGCACCGGCCCGGCCGTCCCCGTCGCGACCGGTGGGCGTCGCGGCCGGGGGCCGGCGCGGGCCGTGGCGGCGTCCGGCCTGGTGGTGGGGCTGCTGGTGCTGCTGGCCGGGTGCGGTGCGCTGAGCCCCCGTCAGGACGACGCCCGCTCCGGCCCGCCCGGGCAGCGGGCGGTGATCACCGTCCCGGAGGACGCGCCGACCATCCAGCGCGCGGTGGACGCGGCCGTCCCCGGTGATCTGGTGCTCGTCGACCCGGGCGTGTACCGCGAGAGCGTCGTGGTGAGCACACCGCGCATCGTGCTGCGGGGCGCCGACCGCAACCGGGTGGTCGTGGACGGCGAGGGGGAGCGGGGCTCCGGAGTGACGGTGACCGCCCCCGAGGTGGCGGTGGAGAACCTGACGGTCCGCGGCCACCGGGCGCGGGGCGTCGCGTTCCTCGGCACCCCGGAACGGCCGCTCGCCGGGTACCGCGTCTCCTACGTGACGGCGCACGACAACGGGGAGCACGGTCTGTCGGCGCGCCATGCCCGCCGGGGCGTGGTCGAGCACGCGTTGTTCGCAGGGTTCTCCGGCGCGGGCGTCCACATCGCGCACTGCCACAGCTGCCGGACGGTCGTGCGGGAGTCCGTCGTCGCCACCGGTGGTGCGTCCGTCGTGCTGGACGCCGCCGACGGGGTGGCGGTCGAGTCCGACGGCGCGCCGCGGGCGGAGGCGGCGGACCACGGACTCGCCCGGCAGCCGGTCCTGCCGGGCGACCCGCGGGCGGCGCCTCGCCCGGCGGTCACCGCGCCGACCCTCTCCGGCGGCGCCCCCGCCTGATCCCGAGCCGTCGCACCGCGCTCGCCGGGCGCCCGTGGCCGGGCCGCCGGGGCCCTTCCCCGGCGGCGGCAACCCGTGCGTGCGGTGGCGGACCGGCCTCGCGCCGACGGCGGGGTGCGGAGGGGCGCCCCCCGCCGGTCCGGGGCGGTCTCAGGAGCGAGTGGTCGCCCGTTCCAGCGTGAACGCGTCGTGGAGGCGCAGCTCGTCACCGGCCGTCACACGGAACGGCCCGGCGCAGCGCTCGTCCCGGTCCTGGGGCAGCCGGTACCCGGAGGGCGCGTCGACCACGCAGAGCGTCGAGGAGCTCGGGGCGACGTCCTCGACGGTGCAGCCCTCACGGGTGGTCACGCAGACCCCGGCCACCCGCCCCTGGGCGTCGGTGAGCTCCAGCACCACGCCGGGGACGTCGACGCCGCGGCCCGCCTCCACCGCCCTGGCGTGGACGGTGGCGGTCGTGCGGGCGGGGGCGTCGGCCGCCCCGCCGTCGCCCGTCGCCCCGCCGTCGCCCGTCGCCTCGTCGCGGTCGGCGGCTTCGTCGCGCGGCGCGTCCTCACCGGTCCCGGCGTGCGAGCCCGGCAGGCACCGGACGGTGCCGACGGCGAGCTGCGAGGGGTTCTGCCCGGTCAGTTCGACCCGGAGCGCGGTCACCGTGAGCGAGCCGTCGTCCGCGCGTACCTGCTCGTTGAGGACGACCCGGCCCAGTCCCGAGGGCAGGTCGATCTCGGTGTTCGGTTCGGGCGCCTGGTCCAGCCGCAGCGCGGGCAGCCAGCCCGGGAAGAGGCGGGCGTCCACCAGGGTGGCCGTGCCGTCCGTGGTGCCGTCGGCCCGGGCTGTGCAGCGGGCGTCGACCGCGCCGTGCTCCACGGTGGCGGAGCCGAGGTCCATCCGCAGCGAGCCCGCGCCGGCCTCGGCGTCCACCGAGCCGGTGCGGTCGCCCCTGGTCTCGGCGTAGAGCACCGTCGCCCAGCCCACGCCCTCGACCGTCAGCCGCGGTGTGCTCTCCTGCGCGGGGCCGTCGGCGAGGGCGGCGCGCGCCTCCGCCAGGCGGGCCGCCGGGGTCTCGCTGACGAGGGTGAGTCCCTGGCCGAGCGCGTCGGCGCCCGAGGAGGTGGCGGACAGGCGCTCGGACGCGGGCAGCGGTCGCAGCGACGGCGGCGGCGCCGGGGCCGACGCGCCCGGGAGCGAAGCGGCGTCGGCGTCCGCGGCGTCGGTGTCCGTGGCGTCCGGCGCGGTCGCCTCCACAGCGGTCGGCTCCGCCGGGGTGGAGAGGTCGGTGGCGGAGGCGGTGGGCGCCAGCAGCGCGACGACGGCGGCGGTGGCCAGCACGCGAGCGGCGCGGCGGGGGAGGGGCGAGGGCATGGCGGTACTCCTTCGGGGGCCCGGAGCGACGTGGTCCGACGGCGTTGCCGGGCACGGACGATGAGAACAACGAGTGATCGGATGAAAACACAAGGTGATGATTGGGTGACGGACCCAAGGTCTCACCGCGCCGTCGGCCGTTCCCCTGGAGTCGGTCCGGGCGGGTGACACCCGCCGCCGGACGGCTGACCGCCCGCTGCGTCCGGGTCACGCCGGGTACGGCGCCCTCCGGCCGCGTCGCCCCGGGGGCCGGCCCGCCGGGCCGATGGCCGGGGCGGGCCGGGCTGTCCGAGGCGTGCCGCACAATGGGTGGCGGTCGGCGGGTGAGCAGGGCGTGGCGGCACGAGACGTGGGAGAGCGATGGCGGTCTGGGACGACATGGTGGGCCAGGGGCCGGTGGTGGAGCAGCTGTCCGCCGCCGCCCGGGACGCCGACGCCTACGTCACCGCGGCGGCGGCCGGGGAGGCGCTCCAGGTCTCCGGCTCCGCGATGACGCACGCCTGGCTCTTCACCGGGCCGCCCGGCTCCGGCCGCTCCACCGCGGCGCGTGCCTTCGCGGCGGCGCTGCAGTGCGTCTCCCCCGACCGCGCCCTCGGCGGCGTGCCCGGCTGCGGCTTCTGCGACGGCTGCCACACCGCACTGGTCGGCACCCACGCCGACGTGGAGGTCGTCCGGACCGACCTGCTGACCATCGGTGTGAAGCAGACCCGCGAGCAGGTCCGACGCGCACAGCTCTCCCCGGCGGTCGGTCGCTGGCAGGTCATCGTCCTGGAGGACGCCGACCGGCTGACGGAGGGTGCGGCCAACGTCCTCCTCAAGGCCGTGGAGGAACCGGCACCGCGCACCGTGTGGCTGCTCTGCACCCCGTCCGTGGAGGACGTCCTCCCGACGATCCGTTCCCGCTGCCGCCTGCTCGCGCTCCGCACCCCGTCGGTCGCGGCCGTGGCCGACGTGCTCGTGCGCCGGGACGGCGTGGCGCCGGAACTGGCGGAGGGGGCGGCCCAGGCGGCGCGCGGTCACATCGGTCGCGCCCGGCGGCTCGCCACCGACGAACGGGCCCGGTCCCGCCGCGAGGCCGTACTGCGGATGCCCCGACGCGTCGGCGACGTCGGCGGCTGCCTGCGGGCGGCGCAGGAGCTGGTCGACGCCGCGGCCGAGGACGCGAAGCAGCTGTCCGAGGAGCTCGACGAGAAGGAGACCGAGGAGTTGCGCGCCGCGCTCGGCGGTGGCGACGGCAAGCGGATGCCGCGTGGCACGGCGGGCGCGATGAAGGAACTGGAGGACCGCCACAAGCGGCGGGCCACCCGGGTGCAGCGCGACGCGCTCGACCTCGCGCTGACCGATCTCACCGGGTTCTACCGCGACGTGCTGGCCCACCAGTTCGGCACCTCGCTGGCCGCCGCGGGGGGCAGTACCGCGCAGCCGGTGGCCGAGGCGGCAGCCGCCTCCCGGCCCGAGCAGACGTTGCGGCGCATCGAGGCGGTGCTGGCCTGCCGGGCCGCGCTGGACCGGAACGTCTCGCCGCTGCTGGCGGTGGAGGCGATGGCCATGAGCCTCCGCTCCCCCTGAGCCGGACCGCTGCGCCGGCCCCCTGAGTGCTCCCGCACCGGAGCGCTCCGCCCCGGCACGGACGCCCGGCGCGCGCCTCCCACGCACGCCTCCCCCCAAGCGGACACCACCACGGCGCGTACCGGGAGAACGGGACCGCCCGGTCGAGCGGCCCCGGTGAGGCGCCCACTGCCCGCCACGCCCCCGCCCCGGCGGTGGGACAAGGCGTACAAGATGGCTGACCCGCCCGGCAGTTGGCCACCCGCACCAGCCGCCCCATCGGCCCGATACCCTCGTTGCTCAGCCGTCGTTCACCACCGTCCGCACCGATGCACTGGGGAACCATGCCCGTCACCCGACCCTTCCGAGTCCCCGCCGTCGCGCTCACCGCGGCGGCCGTGCTGCTTTCGGGCTGCACCACCGGCGACCCGGAGGGCGGGGCGTCCTCCTCGGCCGCCGGCCAGGGCGCCGAGCCGACGGACGGCCCGAGCCCCGTCCCCGAGGACCTCCCGGAGGAGCTCCTGCCGTACTACGAGCAGGAGCTGAGCTGGCGGGACTGCGGCGTCCCCGGCTTCCAGTGCGCCACCCTCACCGCGCCCCTCGACTACACCGAGGCGGGCGCCGCCGACCTGCAGCTGACGGTCTCCCGCAAGCGCGCCACCGGTCCGCGCGAGGAGCGGATCGGGTCGCTGCTCGTCAACCCCGGCGGCCCGGGCGCCTCCGCCATCGACTACCTCCAGGGGTACGCCGGTGTCGGGTTCCCGGAGCCGGTGCGCGCCGGCTACGACATGGTGGCGCTCGACGCCCGCGGCACCGGGCGGAGCGAGCCGGTCGAGTGCTGGGACGGCAGCGCGATGGACGCCTTCACCCAGGTCGACCGCACCCCTGACGACGAGGAGGAGGAAGAGGCCCTGGTGGCGGCGCTCACCGAGTTCGGCGAGGGGTGCGGTGCCTCCTCCGGCCGCCTGCTGGAGCACATCTCCACCGACGAGTCGGCCCGCGACCTCGACCTGCTGCGCGCGGTGCTCGGCGACACCCACCTGCACTACTACGGCGTCTCCTACGGCACCCAGCTCGGCGCCGCCTACGCCGACCTGTTCCCGGAGCGCGTCGGCCGGCTGGTGCTCGACGCGGCGATCGACCCCCGGCTGGACGCCCTGGAGCGGGACCGCCAGCAGGCCGCCGGGTTCGAGACGGCGCTCGACTCCTATCTCGCGGACTGCGGCGCGCAGCGGGACTGCCCCGTCGGCGACGCCGCCGCCCTGACGGAGCTGTTCGAGGCGCTCGACGAGGAACCGCTGCCCACGGGCGAGGACCGGCGGCTGACGGAGTCCCTGGCCACCACGGGGGTCGCGCAGGCGCTCTACTCCCCGGCGCTCTGGCCGCAGCTGAGCGACGCCCTGCGGGCGGCCGGCGACGGGGACGGCGCTCCGCTGCTGGCGCTGGCGGACGGCTACCACGACCGTGACGCCGCCGGGAGCTACGGGACGATCATGTTCGCCTTCCCCGCGATCAGCTGCCTGGACGCGCCGCCCGCTCTCGGCGACGCCGCGGAGGTCCGTGAGGCGCTGGACTCCTTCGAGGAGGCGTCGCCGACCTTCGGCCGGGACTTCGCCTGGGCGACGCTGATGTGCGCCACCTGGCCGGTCGAGGCCAAGGGGGAGCCGGGCCCGGTCACCGCGGAGGGCGCCGACGACATCCTCGTCGTCGGCACCACCCGCGACCCGGCGACCCCGTACGCCTGGGCCGAGGGGCTGGCCGAACAGCTGGAGTCGGCGACGCTGCTGACCTTCGACGGCGACGGCCACGGCGCCTACGGTGCCGACCCCTGCGTCGACGACGCGATCGGCGCGTACCTGCTGTCGGGCACCGTGCCGGAGCCCGGCGCGCGGTGCTGACCCCCGCGTCCGGCGCGCCCGCCCGGACCGCCGCACGAGCCGCGCCGCCGTCTCCCGAGCGATCCGCCCGCCGGGCGCCCCGGGTCAGCCCGGGGCGCCGCCCTCGGCGGGCCCGGCGCCCGCCCACCGGTAGCGGTGCTCCGGGCGGCCCGCCGTGCCGTAGCGCATGCGCAGTTCGGCACGCCCGTCGGCGCAGAGGTGCTCCAGGTACCGGCGGGCGGTGACCCGGGAGACGCCTGTGCGTTCGCTGACGTCCACTGCGGACAGGTCGCCGTCCGCCTCGCGCAGCGTCCCCGCGATCAACTCGTTGGTCGCGGTGGTCAGCCCCTTGGGCAGGGACCGCCCCGCCGCCGCGGGACGCAGCAGTCCGAACAGCCGGTCGACGTCGTGCTGTGTGGTGGCGGGTCCGGCGTCCACCATGCTGCGCCGTGCCACCGCGTACCGCTCCAGCTGGTCGCGGAGCGCCGTCAGCGGGAACGGCTTCAGCAGGTAGTGGACCGCCCCGCCGTGGAGCGCCGCCCGCACGTGTTCGATGTCGCGGACCGCGGTGATCACCAGGAAGTCCACCAGGTGGGTGCCGCCCTCCGGGGCGCGCACCGCCCGCAGCACGGAGGTACCGGTGCCGTCCGGCAGGTAGAGGTCGAGCAGCACCAGGTCGGGGCGTAGCCGCTCGATCTCGGTGAGGGCGTCCGCCGCGGTGTGCGCCACGCCGATGGCGGTGAAGCCCGGCAGCGACTGCACCAGGTCGTGGTGGTTGCGGGCGACCCGCACGTCGTCGTCGACGACCAGGACGGTGATCATCCGCGGTCCGTCCGTCCGTGCGCCGTGCGGTCGCCGTGCGGGCGGTACCGGGGGGCCGGGGCGGCGCCGTTCGGCGCGGCCGGCTCGTCGGCGCGGTCGGCGGCGGTGCGGCTCTCGCGCGGCGCTTCGCGCTCCGCGTCGGGCAGATAGGCGGTGAACACTGCTCCCTCTTCGTTCTCCTGCGTCAGTACCTCCACCCCGACCGTGCCTCCGCGACTTTCGCAGACCTGCCGGACGAGCGCCAGCCCCAGGCCGCGGGTGCCGCCGCGCGAGACCTTGGTGGTGAACCCGTAGTCGAAGATCTCCTCCGCCAGCCCGTCCGCGACACCGCGCCCGGAGTCGGTGACCCGCACCTCCACCAGGTCGTGCGCCAGCCGGCCCGGGAGCGCCGGATGAGTCCGCACCAGCAGCTCGACCCAGCCGCCCGGGCCGCTCTCGGCGACCGAGTCGAGGGCGTTGTCGACCAGGTTGCCGACGACCAGCAGCACGTCGTCGCGCAGGGCGCCCCGGAGCCGCTCCGGCACCTGGGTCATGGGGGAGAGCCGCAGCTCCGAGCCCCGTTCCGACGCCTGGGCGGACTTGGCGAGCGCGAGCGCCGCCAGCGCCGGGTCCGCGACGCTCCGGCTGATCTCCCCGCTGGTCAGCGCGTGGGCGGCCGACAGGTCGGTCAGGTAGTCCCGTGCCTCCTCGACCGCGCCCAGTTCCAGCATCCCGGCGACGGTGTGGATGCGGTTGGCGTACTCGTGCGACTGGGCGCGCAGCCCGCGGGTCACCGTCCGCGCGCCGTCCAGCTCTCCGGTGAGGCGGTCCAGCTCGGTGCGGTCCCGGAACGTCACGACGGCCCCCGCGGCGCGGCCCTTCACCTGGACCGGCATCCGGTTGCACACCAGGATGCGGGCGCCGACCAGCACGATGCGGTCCTCGCCGGGGTCGGCCCCGGAGACCACGTCCAACAGCCGGTCCGCCGGCCCCAACTCGGCCAGCGGCCGTCCCTCGCTGTCGTCCGGCAGCCCCAGCATGTGGCGGGCCGGCGGGTTGACCAGGGTGACCCGGCCCTCGGTGTCGACCGCGAGCACGCCTTCCCGCACCGCGTACAGCAGCGCCTCACGGCCCTCCAGCAGCGCGGTGATCTCCACGGGCTCCAGGCCGTGCGTCTTGGCGCGGACCCGCCGGGACAGCACGAAGGCCCCGGCCCCGCCCAGCAGCAGCACCGCGACGGTGGTTCCCAGGATCGACGGCAGGGCGTTGTTGACCTCGGTGTCGATCTCCGAGGTGAGGATGCCGACGGAGACGTACCCGACCAGCCGCCCGTCGGCGGTCCCGTCGTGCGTCAGCGGCACCTTGGCACGCACCGTCGTGCCGCGCGTGCCGGTCTCCACGCCGCTCCACTCCTCGCCGACCGCGGCCGGCCCCGGAGGGGTGGAGACCACTTCACCGATGAGCGATTGGTTGACGTGCGACATCCGGATGCCGTCGGTCGTGGCCACCACGATGTACTCGGCCCGGGTCGCCTCCCGGACCGCCTCGGCGCGCGGCGAGATCACCGCCGCCGGGTCGGGGGCGTCCATGGCGCCGCCCACCTCGGGCATCGCGGAGACCGACCGCGCGATGGTGAGGACCCGCTCGGCGTACTGCCGGTCGAGCTCCCGGTCGAACTGGGCGATCCAGAGCGCCCCGGTCGCCGCGAGGGCGAGCGCGAGCAGCGTCGCGTAGCCGACGAAGAGCGAGCCGGTGAGGGAGAGCGGGCGGGGGCGCGGCAGACGCATGGTGTTCCTGGCGGTTCCTGGGGTGCGGCGGTCGGGGCGGGGCGGCCGGGCGCTCCGTGTCGTGACGTTAGTCCGGGGAGGCGGCCACCGGGGTGCCCACGGGGGGCACGGTTCGGAATCGGTTCCGCCACCGGACGGCCACCCGGCGGTCGCCGAGCGGGCGCGCGGGCCGACCCGCGGGCGGGCTCGGAGAGCGGTCGGCCCGGGAGGCGGCGCCCCGACCCCGGCGCCCCGACCCCGGGGCCCGGACCCGGGCCGACCGGCCCTTCGGCACGGCCCGTGCCGCCGTGGTTCCGGTGGGTCAGGTCACACCCCGATCACGCCCCCGCGACCAATACGACCAGTATGACGCCAGTGTTAACAGCTCTCGTACGCGCCTGTAACCCCGCTCACACTGTGGTGCACCGCGGTGCGGCGGCCTGGACGGGCCTGCCCGTGCCCGGTGGAGAGCCGGCGCCCGCCTCGCGCGGTCGGCCGACGACCGTGAAGGCAAGGCAGGAAAGGACGTGCGGGATGAGGACGCCCAAGGCACTGGGACGGGGCGCGGCCATCGCCGCCGCCTGCGTCCTGGTCGGCGTCGCACTGGTCGACGTGCACCAGAGCGCCGCGTCGGGCAGCGGCCCGAACGAGAAGCTGATGCTGATCGCCCCGGCCGCCCCCGGCGGCGGCTGGGACACGCTCGCCCGCGAGATGCAGAACGGCCTGCGTGAGGAGGACCTCCGCTACAACATCGAGGTCTCCAACGCCGAGGGCGCCGGTGGCACCATCGGGCTGACGCAGACCGCCAACCGCCACGGGCAGGCCAACGTCCTGACCATGTCCGGGCTGGGCATGGTCGGCGCCGTGGAGACGCTCGGCTCGCAGCACACCATGGCCGACTCGACGCCGATCGCGCAGATCGCCTCCGAGTACCTGGCCGTCGTCGTGCCGGCCGACTCCCCCTACGAGACGCTGAACGACCTGGCCGACGACTGGGAGGAGCAGGGCCGGCAGCTGCCGGTCGCCGGCGGTTCGATGGGCGGTGTCGACCAGATCTTCACGGCGCGCGTCGGCCAGGCGATGGAGGTCGACCCGGCCGTCATCAACTACCTGCCGTACTCGGGCGGCGGCGAGGTCGTCACCTCGATGCTGTCGGGCACCTCCAAGGTCGGCTTCGGCACGCTCGGTGACTTCAGCGACCAGATCGACCGCGGTGCGCTGCGCGCCCTGGCCGTCTCCTCACCGGAGCGGCTGGAGGGCGTCGACATCCCCACCGCGCTGGAGCAGGGCTTCGACGTCGAGATGTCGAACTGGCGCGGCGTCATCGCCCCGCCCGGCATCACCGAGGAGGAGGCCGAGCGGCTGGAGCAGCTCGTCGCCGAGCTCCTGCAGACCGACTCGTGGGCCGACACCCTCAAGCGCAACAGGTGGACCGACACGTATCAGGACCGCGCCGAGTTCACGGCGTTCCTGGAGGAGGAGATCGCGGTGACCACGGAAACCGTGAAGGCGCTGGGGCTGTGATGGCGAACCGCAACGACACCCCGGCACCCGACGGCCCCGAGGCGGCGAAGGCCGAGGTCGCCGGGTCCGCCGCGGCGGACCCGGGCACGACCCCCGACGGGGACACCGCAGCCGCCACCGGCGGACCGGCGGCCACCGGAACCGCGACCGCGACGGTCCCCGACGCCACGACCGGCGACGAGCCGTCCGCGGAGGCTCCGGACATCGAGGAGACCGAGGAGGCCGCGCCCACGTACGACCCGGAGTCCGCCCCCTGGACCGGCTCCGGAGCGTGGGTCTTCCCCGGCCTCGTCGCTCTCTTCGGCGTCATCGCCGTCTGGGGCGCCCTCACCATCGAGTCCCCGCCGAACAGCGCGCCGCCGGGCCCCGGCGTCGTACCCGGCGTGATCGGCGCCCTGCTGCTGCTCGTCGCGGCCAAGATGGCGTTCGACAACCTGCGGGTGGCACGCGCCCTGCGGGCCGGGGTCGACTTCGGCCCGCCCGCACCCCCGACCGAGTGGTCGCCGGTGGCACTGACCCTCGGCGCGCTCGCCGTGCACGTCGCCCTGCTGGAACCGCTGGGCTGGCTGCTGGCCGGGACCCTGCTGTTCTGGGGCGTCTCCTACGCGTTCGGTGCCCGCAACCCGCTGCGTGACGCGGTCGTTTCCCTGTCCATGTCGGCCGCCGTGCAGGTCGGATTCTCGTTCGGTCTGGGTCTGAACCTGCCCGGCGGCGTTCTGGAGATGGTGCTCTAACCATGGAAGCCCTCAACCTCCTCGGCGAGGGTCTCGCGGCAGCGCTGACCCCGAACAACCTCCTGTGGGCCCTGTGTGGCGTGCTCCTGGGCACCGCCGTCGGCGTCCTCCCCGGCATGGGCTCGGCCATGGCCGTCGCCCTGCTGCTCCCCGTCACCTTCCAGATGGACGCCACCAGCGCGTTCATCCTCTTCGCCGCGGTCTACTACGGCGGCATGTTCGGCGGCGCGACCACGTCCATCCTGCTGAACACACCAGGTCAGGCGTCGTCGATCGCGACGATGTACGAGGGCCACAAGATGGCCCTCGCCGGCCGGGCGCCCCAGGCGCTGGGCACCGCCGTCATCGGCTCCTTCGTCGCCTCCATCGTCGGCACCCTCGCCGTCGCGATGTTCGCGCCGACCATGGTCGACTTCGCCCTCAAGTTCGGCCCCGGTGAGTACTTCGCCCTGACGATCTTCTCGTTCGTCGCGGTCGCAGCCGTCGTCTCCGGCTCCGTCATCCGCGGCATGGCGTCGCTGCTCATCGGCCTCGCCATCGGCCTGGTCGGCATCGACAGCCAGAGCGGCGCCCCCCGCTTCGACTTCGGCTCGGCGGTCCTGCTGGACGGCGTCAACATCATCATCGTCACCGTCGGCATGCTCGCCCTCGGCGAGGTCCTCTACGTCGCCGCGCGGGGGCGCAACGCCCCCGACCTCAGCCGGATCCGCTCCGGCAAGCCGTGGCTGAAGAAGCGCGACGTGCGACGCTCCTGGCCCGCGTGGCTGCGCGGCACCGCCATCGGCACGGCCTTCGGCCCCATCCCCGGCAGCGGCGCGGAGATCCCGACCTTCATCTCGCTGGGCGCCGAACGGCGCATGGCCAAGCGCCGCGAGCAGCGCGGCGGCGAGAAGAGCGAGTTCGGGAAGGGCGCCATCGAAGGCGTCGCCGGCCCCGAATCCGCCAACAATGCCAGCGCCGCCGGCACCCTGGTGCCGCTGCTCGGCCTCGGCCTGCCGACCTCCGCCACCGCGGCGATCATGCTGGCCGCGTTCCAGCAGTACGGCCTGCAGCCCGGACCGGTGCTCTTCGAGCGCAACGGCGACCTGGTGTGGACCCTGCTGGCCTCGCTGCTCATCGGCTCGGTGCTGCTGCTCGCCATCAACCTGCCGTTCGCCCCGCTCTGGGCGAAGCTGCTGAGGCTGCCCAAGCCGTACCTCTACGCGGGCATCACCCTCTTCTCGGTGCTGGCCGTCTACGCCATCAACGGCTCGGTCGTGCACCTGGTGATGCTGCTGGTCATCGCCGCGCTCGCCTTCGGGATGCGCCACTTCGGAGTGCCGGTGGCGCCCGCCCTGATCGGCGTGGTGCTGGGGCCGATCGCCGAGACCGAGCTGCGCCGGGCGCTCGCCGCGTCCGACGGCGACCCGTCGATCCTGGTCGGCAGCGGTATCTCGATCGGGCTCTACGTCATGGTGGTCATCGCCGCGCTGCTGCCGCTGGCGGCCAAGGTCCGGCGTGCGCGCCGCGCCGAGAAGGCCGGCAGGGAGCGGGCGGGCACCGCCGCCTGACCCGGTCGCGTGCCCGGATCCTCCCGCCGGCCCCGGGCACGCCGCCGAGCCGCCCCCATCGCACCGAGCGAGGGGGCGG
>NZ_JAAVJB010000114.1 GCF_012034385.1 Streptomyces spiramenti | reverse complement strand
GACCGGCGCGTCGCCGACTGCCGGGCGGCCGGGCGGCCGGGCGCCGCGGCCCGAGGCGAGCGGCCATACTGGGGCGGTGGCCGACCGCAGCAGCAGACGACGACAGGGGCGGGAGGCCCGGAGCGGCCGGGCAGACGGCGGCGAGGTGCTGCTCGTGCCCGACCCGGACCGCGACACCGCCTGGGAACTCCACGTCGAGGGCGCGCCCCAGTCGCACGTGGACCTGGCGGACCCCACCCGGCTGGCGTTCGAGTACCAGCGCCGACTCGGCCATGTGGTCGACCTGTGCGCGCCGCGGGGCGCGGCCGTCACCGCCGTCCACCTCGGGGGCGGCGCGCTCACCCTCGCCCGCTACGTCGCCGCCACCCGACCCCGCTCACAGCAGCAGGTGGCCGAGCCCGACACCCGGCTGACGGCGCTCGTCCGCGAGTGGCTGCCCCTGCCCGAGGGGCGGTTGCGCGTCCGCGGGACCGACGCGCGGCAGCTGCTGGAACGGCTCCCCGAAGGTGCGGCGGACCTGGTGATCACCGATGTGTTCGCCGGGGCGCGCACCCCGGCCCACTGCGCCAGCGTGGAGTTCCTCGACCTCGCGCGTCGCGCCCTGCGCCCCGGGGGCTGGTACGCCGCCAACCTCACCGACGGCCCACCCCTGGCGTTCCTGCGCGGGCAGGTCGCCGGTGTGCTGGACCGTTTCGGGAACGGCGCGCTGGTCGCCGACCCCGCGGTCCTCCGGGGGCGGCGGTTCGGCAACGCCGTCCTGGTCGCGACCGACGGCGAGCTGCCGGTGGACGAGCTGCGACGACGGGCGGCCGGCGACCCCCATCCGGCGCGGGTGGTGAGCGGTCGGGACCTCGCCGACCTCACCGGCGGCGCGGCTCCGGTCACCGACGTCACCGCCGCCGCCTCGCCGCCCCCGCCGGCCGGGGTGTTCGACTGAGGGACGTCCGCCCGGTGGCCGCGGCCCGGGGGCGGCGGCCGGTCACTCCTCGTGCCGGTCGAGATAGGGCGGGTGCCCGTTGAAGACACAGAACACCGAGACGGTGCGCCCCTCGCCGGAGAAGCTGACCCGGATGTAGGTGTCCTCCGCCCACACCTGCATCTCCCAGCCGGGAGCCGGGGTCGCCGAGACCAGCTCCGCCGACTCCGGCCCCATGTCGAACGCCACCCGGCCGCCGTCGGTGGCGACCGTCTCCACCGAGCCCAGGCCGCTGCCCGCCCCCTCGCTCTCCGGCGCCCGCGTCGCCGGGTCGGTGGGGCCGTCCGCGTCGCCGTCCGGGGTCACTCCGGGAGCGTCCCCGGGCCCGGCCGTCTCCTCGGCCCCGTCCTCGTCGTCGGGTGGTGGCTCCGGCGGCCGTGAACCCGCGCCGCCGCCGGCGTCATCGCCGCCCGGGTCCTCGCCGGGCACCGGCGGACGCTGGGTGGAGGAGACGTCCGGTCCCGCGTCGGCGTGGTCCGCCGGGGGCCCGGTGACCGGCAGCGCGCGCGGTGGATCGTAGACGGTGCCGCGCAGCACCGATCCCACGCCGAACCACGTCAGGGTGACCGCGGCCCCGGTGGCGCCGACCCACGCCGTCCCGATCATCAACTGCCGTCGCATGCGCACACATTACGCACCGGTCCTCACCCGCCCCACACCGCGGCGGTGCGCCGGGCGCGCGGGGCCCGGGCCGGGCCCCGCAACCGCACGTCCGCTCAACTCCCGTCGCGTACATGGCGTACGGTGCCGCGCATGGCCCATGTGCTCGTGGTCGAGGACGACCCCTTCGTCAGATCGGCGCTCATCCGCCATCTCACCGACGCCGCCCACACCGTGCGCAGCGTCGGCACCGCCCTGGAGGCACTGCGCGAGGTGGCGCAGTTGCGGTTCGACGTCGTGATCCTCGACCTCGGCCTGCCCGACCTCGACGGCGCCGAGGCGTTGAAGATGCTGCGGGGGCTCACCCAGGTCCCCGTCATCGTCGCCACTGCCAGGGACGACGAGCGGGAGATCGTCCGGCTGCTCAACGACGGCGCGGACGACTACCTGGTCAAGCCGTTCTCCGTCGACCACCTCGCCGCCCGGATGGCCGCGGTGCTGCGGCGCTGGGACGGCGGGCGGGGGGCGGTGCGGGAACGTGAGGAAGTGCTGCGGGTCGGCGGCCTGGCGGTGGACCCCCGCCGCAGGACAGCCGAACTCGACGGTCGGCCACTGGAGCTGACCCGCCGTGAGTTCGACCTGCTGGCGCACCTCGCCGGCCGACCGGGGGAGGTCGTCGCCCGCCGGGAGCTGCTCACCGAGGTGTGGCGGCAGTCCTACGGCGACGACCAGACGATAGACGTGCACCTCTCCTGGTTGCGCCGCAAGCTCGGCGAGACCGCGGCCCGCCCCCGCTACCTGCACACGCTGCGGGGGGTGGGGGTGAAGCTGGAGGCGCCGCCCGCGCCGGTGGACGGCGCCGCCCCCCGGGGCGGCCCCGGATCGGGACAGCCGGCATGAGATGGGCGCTGGTCCGCATCTCGCTCGCCGTGACCACCATGGTCGTCCTGGCATTCGCCGTGCCGCTGGCCCTGGTCGTGCGGGAGATGGCGGCCGACCGTGCCCTGGGCAACGCCGAACGGCAGGCGGCGGCGATCGCGCCGGTGCTGGCGATCACCACCGACCGCGCACAGCTGCAACGTGCCGTCGCCAGCACCGAGGCGGGCGCAGACGGCCGGATCGCGGTCCACGTGCCCGCCCCGGGGGCCGACGACGGTGAAGGGAGCGGTGACGGGACCGGCGGGACCGGCGAGGGCAGGGGCGGGACAGCCGAGGGCGAGGCGCTGACCATCGGGGACCGACGCACCTCCGAGGCGGACCTGCTGGCGGCGTTGCGGTACGGCCGCGCCGTCTCGCTGCCGGTCGACGGCGGCACCGCGCTCCTGCAACCGATCGCGGTCGACTCCGGCGGGATCGCCGTCGTCGAGGTGTTCGTCCCGACCGCGGACCTCGCCAGCGGGGTCGCCACCGCCTGGTTGGTTCTCGCGGGGGTGGGGGTGGCGCTGGTGGTCGGCTCGGTCGCGGTGGCGGACCGCTTGGGCCGGCGCACGGTCCGCCCGGCGGAGCAACTCGCCGCAGCCGCACGCGAGCTGGGTGAGGGCAGACTGAGCGTCCGGGTACCCGAACAGGGCCCGGCGGAGCTGCGGGCCGCCGCCGAGGCGTTCAACGCCATGGCACGCCAGGTCGCGGGACTGCTGGCCGGTGAGCGGGAGATGGCGGCCGATCTCTCGCACCGGCTGCGGACCCCGCTCACGGTGCTCCGCCTCAACACCGCCTCGCTGGGCGCCGGGGACGCAGCCGAGCAGACGCGCCAGGCCGTCGACCAGTTGGAGGTCGAGGTGGACACCATCATCCGCACCGCCCGCGAGCAACGTTCCGCGCTGGGCGGGTCGGAGGGCGCCGCGGCGGGCGGGGACACCGACGCCGCCGAGGTGATCCGGGAGCGCATGGCCTTCTGGTCCGCCCTCGCCGAGGACGAGGGCCGGGAGGCCAGCCTCGCCGGCGTGGAGGAACCGGTACGGGTCCCGGTGGCGCGGGCGGACCTGGTGGCGGTGGTGGACGCGCTGCTCGGCAACGTCTTCCGCCACACGCCGGAGGGCACCGCCTTCGCCGTGGACGTGCACCGGGGCGGGTCCGACACCGTGATCGTCCTGGTCTCCGACGCGGGGGAGGGCATCGCCGACCCCGAGGAGGCGCTGCGCCGCGGCCACGGCGACGGGGGCACGGGCTCCACGGGACTGGGCCTGGACATCGTGCGGCGGGTCGCGGAGGCCACCGGCGGCGATGTGCGGATCGGCTCCTCCGTCCTGGGCGGTGCCGAGGTGCGGCTGTGGCTGAACGCCTCGGGCCGACCGCCGGAGCCGGTGGGACGACCCAGGCGCGGCGCCAGACGTCGGGGCGGCCGTGGTTGACCCCGTTCCCCGTCCGGCCCCGCGCCCGCTGTCCGGCACGCTCCCGTCCGCGGGAGGCCGTGGACACTGCCGGTGCCGGCGTTCGGACCACCCCTTCGCGCCGGTGGTACGCCCCTCGGGGCGGTGGACGTATGCCGGGCGCATGTGTCATCACCGACACCCCGTTCCGCCGCGTTGCGGGCGACGCGCCTGCTCGGAGCGTCGCGACCGCGACCGCCGGGTCCGCCGCCGCCGAGCCCGACGACACGGGGGTGTGACGTCGGTTGCCTCGAACCCCCTGCGTGAGCGATCGTTGCGGACAGAACCATTCTCTTCCAGCGAAAGGGGGTGAGGGTCGCATTCGCGGGCCTCCCTCAGTGGATACAACGAAGACATCCCCGGCCGGCTCCCTGGGGCTGCGCACCTCATGGGCCTCGGCCCCCTACCCGGTGGTGCTCGCCGACCGCGCCGGCACGGTGGTGGAGCTCAACACCGCCGCCTCGGCGGTGTTCTCGGCGCTGTCCGCCGGCGACCGGCTCCGGGACCGTGTCCCCTCCTGGCTGGCGGACGCCCACCGACGCGTCTCGACCGAGCGCTCCGGGCAGCGCTCCGACCGGGAGCCCGCCCACGGCCCGAGCGGCGGCCGTGTCGGCGACCGCTCCTACGAGGCCCACGCCACCTGCGGCTCGGACGGCGACGTCGTCTGGTGGCTCGTCGACGACACCGACCGCCGCCTCGCGGAGGAGGCGCTGCACGGCGAACGGCAGCGCACCAGCTTCCTGGCGGAGGCGTCCAACGCGCTGCTCTCGTCGCTCAACGTCAACCGCTGCATGGAGGTGACCGCGCAACTCGCCGCGACGCACCTCGCGGACGCCGCCGTCATCATCGCCCCCGGCAAGGGGCGTCGGCACCCCATGACCAGCTGCGTCGGCTCCGGCGAGGTCGTCCGGAGCATCGTCGACATCGACACCACCTCGATGCCCGGCCTCAGCGAGGCGCTGCAGGGCTTCCCGCCGGTGCCCTCGCGGTGGATCGACCCCGCCAGCGCGCCGGAGTGGGTCGTACCGGAGGAGATGGACGGCGCCGTCGGCTCGGTCGTCATCACGCCACTGCCCGGCCACGGCACGCCCGGCGGGGCGCTGGTGCTGCTGCGGACCTCGGGACACACCGCGTTCAGCGAGGACGCGGAGGTCTTCGCGCGACTCTTCGCGGCACGCGCGGGCGCCGCGCTCGCCGCCGCCCGCATGTACTCCGAGCAGTCCAGCGTCACCACCACCCTGATGCGGGAGCTGCTGCCGCCCTCCCTCCACCAGGTCAACGGTGTCGAGTTCGCGGGCGGTTACCGGGCCTCCGGCCAGTCCGACCGCGTCGGGGGCGACTTCTACGACGTCCACCCCGGGGCCGGCGAGGACCAGGAGTCGCTGGCCGTCCTCGGTGACGTATGCGGCAAGGGGCTGGAGGCCGCGGTCCTCACCGGGAAGATCCGCAACACCCTGCACGCGCTGCTGCCGCTCGCCGACGACCACGCGCGGATGCTCCGGCTGCTCAACACCGCGCTGCTCAACTCGCACCACACCCGGTTCGCCACGCTGGTGCTCGCCTCGGCGGCCCGCTGTGAGGACTTCACCCGGCTGCGGGTCACCAGCGCCGGGCACCCGGCCCCGCTGATCGTGCGCCGTGACGGCTCGGTCGAGGAGGCCGCGACGGCGGGTTCGCTCGTCGGGGTGCTGCGCACCATCAAGTCGACCACCACCACGATCGACCTGGCGGTCGGCGAGAGCTGCCTGCTGTTCACCGACGGCATCACCGAGGCCCGCGGGGGGCCGCTCGGTGACGAGATGTTCGGGGAGTCGCGACTGCGCGAGGCGCTGGGCGAGTGCGCCGGCATGCCGGCCGAAGCGGTCGTGGAACGGGTGCAGATGCTGGCGGCCGACTGGGTCGGCCGCGGGGTCCACGACGACATGGCCGTCGTCGCCATCACCACCCCGCGTCCCGATGTCTTCTCGGCCATGACCCGGGGGGCTGCGGGTAGGCGCCCGGCATGATCGTCAGCACCACCGAGCGCCCGGGGCGCGGCATCGACCCCGGTGTGTACCGGGAGCAGTTGTGGACCGCGTTGCGCGACGGCGACGAGTACGCCGCCGCCGCCGCGGTCTTCGAGGGACTGGAGAACGGCCTGGGCGCCGAGCGCATCCTCCTGGAGGTCATCGCTCCGGCGCAGGGCAGGGTCGGCGAGGAGTGGGCCGCCAACCGGATGACGGTGGCCGACGAGCACGTCGCCACCGCGATCAACGAGCGCGTCATCGCCGCGCTCGCCCACCACCCGGCCGGCCGGGTCCGGCCCGACCGCGGCAGGGTCACCGTCGCCTGTGTCGAGGGCGAGTGGCACTCGCTCCCCGCCCGCCTGCTCTCCGAGGTGCTGCGGCTGCGGGGCTGGCGGGTCGACTTCCTGGGTGCCCACGTCCCGACGCCGCACCTCATCGCGCACCTGCACCGGACGGGGCCCGAGGCCGTGCTCCTCTCGGCCTCGATCCCCACGCACCTGCCGACGGCGCACGCGGCCATCACCGCCGCGCTCGCCGCCGGGGTCCCCGTCCTGGCGGGCGGCGCGGCCTTCGGACCCGACGGCAGGTACGCGCGCTCGCTCGGCGCCACCGAGTGGGCCGCCGACGCCCGCGCGGTGGCCCGGCTGCTCCATGACGGGCTGCCGCGGCCGGACCCGACGGCGATGCACCTGCCCATCGAGGACCTGCCGCACCTCGCGGACCAGGAGTACACGATGATCGCCCGGACCAGGGCGGAGCTGGTGCGGGGCACGCTGGCGGGCCTGGAGATACGTTTCCCCCCGATGCGGGAGTACACCGCGCGGCAGCGGCGCCACACCGCCGAGGACGTCGCGCACATCGTCGACTACCTCACCACCGCGCTCTACGTGGACGACGTGCGGCTGTTCACCACGTTCATCTCCTGGACCGGCGACATCCTGACCGCACGTGAGGTCCCCGCCCACACTCTGGGCCTCACGTTCGACGCGCTGGGCGCGCAGCTGAAGGACTTCCCCCGCGCCCGCGCCCTGCTCGACCAGGGCCGTGCCACCGTCACGGACTCCCCCCACATTCCTATCCCCGGCAATGGAAAGCCCGCATGACCACGCTGCCTCATCCGTACTTCAAACTCACCACCGAACGGGTCGAGCCGCACCGGCTGCGGCTGCGGCTCTTCGGCGACCTCGACCACGAGTCGAGCGACGAGCTCGTGGAGGCGTTGGAGCGCCGCCTGGAGGAGGACGGTGAGGAGGTGCGAGAAGTACACCTCGACTTCCGGGAGTTGGGCGCGGTCGACTCCATGGGGCTCTCCGCGATCCTCATGGCGCACCGCCTCTGCGAAGCCGCGCACGTCCACCTCCACCTGGACAGCCGGCCGCCGCACCTGGACCGGATGCTGACCGTCACCGGGACCCTGGACTACCTGACGGACCCCTGCGCCGACCACGCCCCGGTGGCGCTCGGCGACCCCGAGCCCCCGCCCGGCGACCGGGCGGAGTGAGCCGGCCGTCCCGAACGGTGAGCGGCGGGGCCCGCCGCGGTACGGGGTAGGAACGCGCCCGTGCCCGCCCCTCCGGAGAGGGACGGGCACGAGGCGGAGGTGCGGGTCGCCGCGGTCCGGGCCGGCGGGCGCCGGCGACGGCCGGAGCGTCACATGGGACGGTTGCGCCGGATCAGGTCGGCGTACCAGAGGGCGCTGCTCTTCGGGGTGCGGCGCAGCGTCTCGAAGTCCACGTGCACGACACCGAACCGCTTGCTGTAGCCGTACGCCCACTCGAAGTTGTCCAGCAGCGACCACACGAAGTAGCCGCGGACCGGGGCGCCGTGGGCGATGGCGTCGCGCACCGCGCCGAGGTGCCCGTGCAGGTAGGAGACGCGCCGCGGGTCACGGACCTGCCCGTCCTCGTCGACCGTGTCGGCGAAGGCGGCGCCGTTCTCGGTGACGTACAGCGGCAGCCCCGGTGCCTCGCGGTGGAAGCGCAGCAGCAGCTCGGTGAGACCGGTCGGGTCGATCGACCAGTTCATCTCGGTGCGCTCCTCCGTCGCCTGGTGGAAGGCGACGTGGTCGGAGCCGACCCAGGGCGAGTGCGTGGAGTCGCCGTGGCCGTCGTCCTCGGCGGAGCCGCCGGCCGGGGCGTGGGAGACGATCGCCGGGTTGTAGTAGTTGATCCCGAGCGAGTCCAGCGGCTGGTTGATGATCTCCTCGTCACCGGGGAGCACGAACGACCAGTCGGTGATCGCGGCGGTGTCGGCCTTGAGGTCCTCCGGGTAGCCGCCGTGCAGCAGCGGGCCGGTGAAGATCCGGTTCTGGAGGGCGTCGATCCGGCGGGCCGCGTCCGCGTCCTCGGCGGAGCCGGTGAGCGGGCGGACCGCGGCCGGGTTGAGGGTGATGGAGACCTTCGCCCCGGCGGGGAGCGTGGCGCGCAGCGCCTGGGTGGCGAGCCCGTGCGCCAGGTTGAGGTGGTGCGCGGCGCGCAGCACGGCGAGCGGTTCGGTGCGGCCCGGGGCGTGCACGCCGGAGCCGTACCCCAGGAAGCTGCTGCACCAGGGCTCGTTGAGCGTGGTCCACATCGAGACCCGGTCGCCCAGTGCCTCGGCCATGATGGTGGCGTACTCGGCGAACCGCTCCGCGGTCTCCCGCTCGGGCCAGCCGCCGGCGTCCTCCAGCTCCTGCGGCAGGTCCCAGTGGTAGAGGGTCACCACGGGGGTGATGCCGCGCTCCAGCAGGCCGTCGGTGAGCCGCCGGTAGAAGTCCAGGCCGGACTGGAGCGCCGGGCCACGGCCGGTGGGCTGCACCCGGCTCCAGGAGGTGGAGAACCGGTAGGCGCCGATGCCGAGTTCCTTGATGAGGTCGAGGTCCTCGGCCCAGCGGTGGTAGTGGTCGCAGGCGACGTCGCCGGTGTCGCCCGCCTGCACCTTGCCGGGGGTGTGGCTGAAGGTGTCCCAGATGGACGGGGTCCGGCCGCCCTCCCGGGCGGCGCCCTCGATCTGGTAGGACGCGGTCGCCGTCCCCCACAGGAAGTCCGAGGGGAACTCCAGGTCGGGGGCGGCGGGGGAGAGGGACGTGAGATGGCTTTCAGTCATGGAAGCGCTCCCATTCGTGGTTCAAAGGAAGCGGGGTGCACCCGTCGAGGACGGGCGCACCCCGCGAAGTGAAGTCAGCCCTTCAGGGCGCCCTGCATGATGCCGCCGACGATCTGCTTGCCGAAGATCGCGAAGGCGATCAGCAGCGGCAGGGTGCCCAGCAGGGCACCGGCCATGATGACGCCCTGGTCGGGGACATACCCGCGACCGAGGCCCGTCAACGCGACCTGCACGGTCGGGTTCTGCTGGGTCAAGGCGATGATCGGCCAGAAGAACTCGTTCCAGGCCATCACGAACGTGAGCATCGCCAGCACGGCCATCGCGGGCCGCGCCACCGGGAACACCACGTGCCAGACCACCCGCAGGCTGTTGGCGCCGTCCATCCGGGCCGCCTCGATCAGCTCGGTCGGCAGCGCCTGCACCAGGTACTGGCGCATGAAGAACACGCCGAAGGCGCTGACCATCATCGGCAGGATGACGGCCTGGAGGTGGTTGGTCCACCCCAGTTCGGCGATGGCCATGAACAGCGGAACCACGCTGAGCTGGGGCGGCACCATCATCGTGCCGATCACCAGCAGCAGGAGCAGGTTCTTCGCGCGGAACCGCAGCTTGGCGAAGGCGAAACCGGCGAGCGTCGCGAACAGAACGGTCGAGACGGTGATGGCGCCCGCCACGAACACCGTGTTGAACAGCGCCTTTCCCATGTTGGCGGTGTTCCACGCCTGGTCCAGGTTGTGCCACAGCCGATCTCCGAAGGAGAACGGCGGGGGCGACTGGGCGAGCCGCGCGTTGCTGTGCGAGGCGGCTATCGCCGTCCACACCAGCGGGAACAGCGAGCCGAAGGTGAAGATCGCCAGGATGGTGTAGGTCAGCCAGCCGGCCCGCAGCTGCTTGCCGGCCTTCCCGCCGCGCTTGCCGGCACGGGGCGGCGAACCGCCGTCGCCCGGCGGGAGGACGGGGGTCGTGGTCTCCGGGGTCACGGGAGCCGAAAGCGTCATGGTCAGGCCCCCTTGCCTGCGGTGCTGCGCGAGGCCACCTTGGTGACCGCCCAGTACACCAGGCCGATGATGATGAGCAGCAGGAACATGGCCCAGGCGATGGCGGAGGCCCGTCCCAGGTTGAAGTTGGTCCAGCCCATCTCGTACATGTACAGGCCGAGCGTCTGGTACTCGTTCTGCGCGCCACCGGAGGGGCTGCCGCCGAACAGCAGCGGCTCACCGAAGAGCTGGGTGGCGCCGATGGTCGAGACCACCACGGTGAAGAGGATCGTGGGGCGCAGCGAGGGAAGGGTCACGTGGAGGAACTGCTTCCACGGCGAGGCCCCGTCCAGCGCGGCCGACTCGTACAGGTCCTTCGGCACGGCCTGCATGGCCGCGAGGTAGATGAGCGTGTTGTAGCCCGTCCACCGCCAGATCACGATGGTGGAGATGGCGAACTGCGTGGTGAGGCTGCCGCTCTTCCAGTCCACCGCGTCGATGCCGACCAGGTCCAGTGCCCAGTTGATCATGCCGTAGTCGCGCCCGTAGAGCATCGCGAAGACGAGCGTCGCCGCCGCCACCGAGGTGGCGTACGGGGTGAGCATGGCCACGCGGAAGAAGTTGGAGCCGCGCATCTTGTAGTTGAGCAGGTGCGCCAGGCCCAGAGCGATGGCCAGCTGCGGAACGGTGGCGAGCACCCCGATGGTGAAGGTGTTGGTGAGCGCGTTCCAGAAGTACTCGTCGGACATCAGCCGGGCGAAGTTGTCCAGCCCGGCCCATTCCATGTCGTTGGGAGCGGCGAGGCGGACCCGGTGCAGTGACGCCCAACCGGTGAACAGCAGCGGGAAGAGCCCGAACGCCCCGAAGAAGAGGAAGAAGGGAGCGATGAACGCGTAGGGGCTGGCCTTGGTGTCCATCCGGAAGCGCCACGAGCGGCGCCGCTGGCGGCGCTCCTCGGGGCTCTCGGTGGCCCGTCCCGGCCGGCCCGGGGCCGCGCCCCCCTCGACGGGGGGCGCGGCACTCGAATCGTGGGTCGTCATGGGGTGTCGGATCCTCAGTCGGCGAGGGCGTTCTCGATGGAGCTGACCGTGCTCTCCCACGCCTCCTCGCTGGAGAGGCCCTGGGTGTCCGCGGCGAGCAGGCCGTTGGCGATCTGCTCCTGGATCACCTGGTCACGCGGGCCGAGGACCAGGGTGGGGATGCCCTCCGCGGCCTCGGTGAAGAGCTGGCCGATCGGGGCGTCCTGGAAGTACTCGTGCGTGGCGTCCGCGACCTCCGGGGCCTGGACGGCCTCGGCCGACGACGGGAAGCTGCCGCGCTCGGCGAAGAAGCGTGCCTGCTGCTCGGGAGCGGTCAGCCAGGCTGCGAGCTTCGCCGCTTCCTCCTTGTGCTCGGACGCGTCGGTGACGGAGAGGAAGGCGCCGCCCCAGTTGCCGGGGGAGGGGGCGTGCGCGAAGTCCCACAGGCCCTCGCCGGCCTCATCGGCCTTGTCCTGGATGTAGCCGAGCATCCACGCCGGGCAGGAGACGGTCGCGAAGTCGCCGTTGGCGATCGCGCGGTCCCACTCGGGCTCGAACTGCTTCTGCTTGGCGGTGATCCCGCTCTCGGCGGCGTCCATCGCGAGGTCCCAGGCGGTCTGCACCGCTTCGCTCTCCTGGTAGACGACCTCGCCCGAGGTGTCGTAGAAGCGCTCCTCGTAGGTGTTGACCACGGCGTTGAAGACGCCGCCCGCGACATCCACCCACGCGGCGTCGACGTCGCTCTTGACGAACTCCTTGCCGGTGTCGATGTACGCCTGCCAGTCGTCCGCCCACAGCGCGGCGACCTCGTCGCGGTCGGTCGGCAGCCCGGCCGCCTCGAAGTGGTCGGTGCGGTAGCAGATGCCCATCGGGCCGATGTCGGTGCCGAGCCCGACCACCTTGCCGTCGGCGTTGGTGGCCTGGGCGAGCTTGAAGTCCAGGAAGTGGCCGGTGTCGACGTCGTAGTCGTTGAAGTCGACGAAGTACTGGCTCAGCTCGTTGGTGACCTCGTAGACGTTGGCCACCTCGATGGCCTGGATGTCCATCAGCCCCGAGCCGGTGGGCAGTCGGGTCAGCAGCGCCGGGTAGTAGTCCTCCGACTTCTGCACCGAGGTCTGCTCGATCACGATGTTGTCGTTGAGCTCCATGTACTCCTCGTACAGGCCGGCCTCCTCCAGGCCGAACTGTCCGAAGACGCCCACGGTCAGCGTGATCTTGCCGGAGTCGTCTCCGCCGTCGGAGTCTCCGCCGCTGGAGCAGGCGGTGACGGCGAGCATCATGGCGGCTGTCCCTACCGCCGCCCGTCGGGTCATCCTGGTACGGGGTGTCGTGCGCATGGTTCGTCCTCCTGGCGCGTGGACGTTGCCTCTCCCGGTCGGCGTGCGGCGCAGTGTGGGGTGAGCGAGCCCGGGTGTGGAACGTTCGAGGGTCTGGTGGGTAGGGTGCCGTGGTGGGAGCGCTCCCACATCGGTGATCCGGAGATTTCCCGAGACGCGCGCCGGTGTCAATACATCCGACCGCACCGTCGTGTTTCCGTGATCTGATGGGGGTCTCGGGAGCATGTGACGGGAGGACCCGATGGCGATTGCACGACACCGGGCCGGGCGGGAACGCCGGCCGACGCTGGAACAGGTCGCGGAGCGCGCGGGCGTGGGACGCGGCACCGTCTCCCGGGTCATCAACGGCTCGCCGCGGGTCAGCGACCGGACCCGCGTCGCCGTCGAGGCCGCGATCGCGGACCTCGGCTACGTCCCCCACCGCGCCGCGCGCGCCCTGGCCGGCAACCGCGCCGACGCCGTCGCCCTGGTGGTCCCCGAACCCGAGACCCGGCTCTTCGCCGAGCCGTACTTCGCCTCGATAATCCGGGGCGTCAGCACCGAGCTGGCCGAGGCAGACATCCAGCTGCTGCTCACGCTGAGCAGCACCGCGACCGAGCGGGAACGATTCGCCCAGTACGCCGCGGGCAACCGCGTCGACGGCGTGCTGCTGGTCTCCGTGCACGGGGAGGACCCGCTGCCGGAGCTGCTCGCGGAGAACGGCATCCCCGCCGTCATGAACGGCCGACGCTCCGCCGACGAGTCCTTCCCGCACGTGGACGGCGACAACGTCGGCGGCGCGCGCGCCGCCGTGCGTCACCTGCTGGAGCGGGGCGCGGACGCCGTCGCCACCATCACCGGCTCGCGCGACATGTACGCGGCCCAGTGCCGGCTCGACGGCTACTACGCGGAGCTCGCGGCCAGTGGCGTGGACGAGGACGAGGGGCTCGTCGCCCACGGGGACTTCAGCGAGGAGGGCGGCTACCGGGCCATGTACGAACTCCTCGGCCGCCGTCCCGGCCTCGACGCGGTCTTCTGCGCCTCCGACCTGACGGCCGCCGGCGCGCGCCGCGCGCTGCGCGAGTCCGGGCGGTCGGTCCCCGGCGACGTGTCACTGGTCGGCTTCGACGACTCCGCGATCGCCCGCCACATGGACCCGCCACTGACCAGCGTCCGGCAGCCCACCGAGGAGATGGGCCGGGCGATGACGCGCGCGCTGCTGGCCGAGATCGCGGGCGAGCCCGCCGCAGGGCCCGGCCTGATCCTGCCCACCGAACTCGTCCGGCGGGCCTCCTCCTGAGGCCGCGCGCCCCGCGGCTCCCCGCCCGGGTCGTCCGGGCCGCCCGGGGGTGGCGGAACCGGCCCGATCCGCCGACCGGCGACCGCGAGCACCGCGAGCAGGTGTCGCGGGTCGGCGGCAGCGCTTTCCGTGGCGCGCCGTGCGCCCTCAGTGGCGGACCGTGGCCGCGGTCGTGCCCGGCGCCCCGCAGCGCCGGACGAACCGCCCCCCGGCGGCCCCTCCCTACCCACGACAGCTGTGGTGAACCGCCCTCGTGAGGTGGTGCCCCACTGCCGCTCCACCCCGGGAAACGCCCGGAAAACACCGGTCCCCGGGAGTGGTTGTCCGCAACCCGCCCACAGCCCCCGCCAGGGCGTCTACTGTCCTGACATGGCCGTGCGACAACTCTGCGAACCCGGCGTACTCGACACCAGCCGCCCCCTGGCGGGCCGCGCGGCCGTACCGGAGCGGGTCCTCGGTGTCGCGGCGACCCGGGACCTCGCCACCGTGGCCGTCGCGACCTCCGCGCCCTGGTTCCCCGGCCACGGCGAACTGCTGCTGCTGCGACCGGCGTCGGACGCGACCCCGCTGCGACTGCCTCTGGTGCGCGGCGCCCGCTCCGCCGTCGCCCACGACCTCGTGCTGGGGCACGAGGGGTCCACGCTCACCGCCTCCCTGGGCGGCACGGAGGACCAGCCCGGCGGCGGCACGGTGCACTGGTCGCTCACCGGCGCGCCTCGGGAACTCTGGCGCCGCAGCGCCGGCCGCCCCGCGCTGGGCGCCGACGGCGAGACGGGGCACAGCAGGCTCGCCATCAGCGAGGACGGCACCACGGTCGTCGGTGGCGACCCCGCCTCCCACCAGGTGACCGCGCTCGGGGCCCACGCGGGCAACCGGCTCTTCGACGGCGAGGGCGACCCCGGCCGCCCCGGGGCGCTCGGGGGCACCGGGGCGGTCGCGGTCGACGCCCGCGGCAGCCGGATCGCGTTCCGGCTCTGCCGCTGCCACGGCCGGGCCACCGAGGGCGAGATCGCGGTGCCCGCGTTGCGCACCGGCGCCTTCACCACCCACGCCACCGGGATGGCCTGGTCCTGCGGCATGGCGTTCAGCCCCGACGGCAGCGAGCTGGTGGTGGTGGGCGTCGCCGACGGCCGGGCCGTCGCCACCGTGATCGACCTCACCGGCCGCCCCGGCGACGCCCGGCCGTGGACGGTGCTCGGCGCGCTCTCGCCCGAGGCCCGGCGCCAGACGGTCCGCCCCGTGTGGGGCGCGCTGGGCCCCCGGGCGGCCGTGCGCTCCGGTCACACCGTGACCGTCTGGGACCTCGCGCGGGGCAGCGCGCTGTACGCGGTCGACGACATGGGCACCGAGACGGCGTGGGCGCTGACCCCGGACGGCGGCGCCCTGGTGACCGCGACCCCGGACGTGCTGCACGCCCACCGCTTCGACACCCCGGCGGCAGCCGCCGGGGCGGCCGGCAGCGAGGTGGGCCACCGTCCGTGACCCCCTCCCGCCCAGCCCACGACCCCGACGAGCCAGGACCGCCTCCATGACCGACGCCATACGCCTCGACCGGCTCCTCGTCTCCCGCCCGGGACGCGACGCGTGGGACGAGGTCTGCGAGCTGCTGGAGCGGTGCGACGACGCACGCCTCGCCGCCGTCACCGCCGCCGTCCTGCGGTGGCCCGCGGCGCAACGACCCATGCCCGACCGCTGGTGGGCGCAGTGGACCCGCGGTGACGTCCGCCCCTACCACGCGCTGGCCGGCCACCGCGGCCTCGGCGGGCTGGACAGCGTGGAGACGGGGACGGTGCCCAGGCCGGTGGAGGAGGACTGGTCGGACTGGGCCGACCAGGCGGACCTCGCCGACCTCGCGGCGCTGACCGGTCTGCTCGGGCCCGCCCGCCCGGGGCCGCTCCCGTCCGAGCCGGGCGCGGACGGGTTCGGGCCGGACGGCCACGTCCTCGGACTGCCCCCGGGCGATCCGGCCGGCGACCTGCTGCCGCCCGGTCCCGCCCCCGGCACGGACGGACTGTTCCCGCTCCACCGCGGCACCGAACCCCGGCTGTTCGGCGGCCCGCTCGACGGGGCCGGCGGCCCCGGCCCGGACATCGCGTACGGCTACGGCGACCCGCTCACCGCCGACGCGCTCGCCGGACCGGGCGGAACCGGCGGGCCCCGCGTCCCGGGTGGCGCTGCGGCGCTGCCGCCC